>CAJUFP010000061.1 GCA_910585645.1 uncultured Hungatella sp.
CAAGCAAGCTTGACGCCTGTTTTCATCCTGTTTTCCCCGCCCCGTGAACTGTAACGTAAAATTTCGATTCCATGACATTTTACCATAAGATGGTATTTCTGTATAGTTAGTTTATAAAAAGTTAAAAATTTTTTTCGGAGGGCGGGTAACAGTTCAAGGGTCATCTGAACTGTTACGAGGGCGGGTTACAATGGGGTGGAGTGTTTATGTGACAGTTCTTTACTGGCGGCGGCAGGGAGGCTGGGATTTTGGGGCGGGGTTTTTGGGGATGAGGCTGGTGAGGCCTGCGTCCCAAAGTTTTTGGAGGGACTTAAGGATGCCCAGCTTGGCGTGGTACCAGGTAAGGCCGCCCTGGAAGTATACGGCGTAGGGGGGCTTTATGGGGCCGTCGGCGCTTAACTCGATGGAGGAGCCCTGGACAAAGGCTCCCGCCGCCATGATGACCGGGGCGTCGTATCCCGGCATGTCCCAGGGTTCCGGGGTGACAAAGCTGTCCACCGGAGCCGCGGCCTGGATGCCCTGACAGAAGGCGACGACGCCCTCCGGCGTGCCGAAGGTGATGGACTGGATGATGTCGTGGCGTTCCTCTTTGCTGTCAGGGACTACGGCAAAGCCCAGCTTCTCGTAGATATTGGCCGCAAAGATGGCTCCTTTCAGGGCTCCTGCCACCACGGTGGGCGACAGAAACAGCCCCTGATACAGGGACTGGTTCAGGCCTAAGCTGGCCCCCACTTCCCTGCCAAGGCCCGGGGCGCTTAAGCGGAAGGCGGCCCGGTCCACACAGTCTTTCCGCCCTACGATGTAGCCGCCGATGGGAGCTAAGCCGCCGCCGGGGTTTTTTATGAGGGAGCCAACGGCCATGTCAGCCCCAACTTGGGTGGGCTCTGTCAGCTCCACAAATTCGCCGTAACAGTTGTCCACCATACAGATCAGGTCCGGCTTGATCTTTTTGGCAAAGGCGATGACTTCACCGATCTGGTCCACGGAAAAGGTGGGGCGCACGGCGTAGCCCTTGGACCGCTGGATGGTCATCAGCTTTGTCTTTTCGTTGATGGCTTTGGCAATGCCGTCAAAGTCAAAGGATCCGTCAGGGTGAAGATCCACCTGGCGGTAGGTGACCCCGTATTCTTTCAGAGAACCCGGGGACTCTCGGATGCCGATGACCTCCTCCAGGGTGTCGTAAGGCTTTCCGTTTGGGGAGAGAAGCTCGTCCCCGGGGCGGAGATTGCCTGACAGGGCAATGTGGAGCGCGTGGGTCCCGCTCATAAGCTGGGGCCGCACCAGGGCGCTCTCCGCCTCAAAAACGCTGGCGTACACCTCCTCTAAGGTATCTCTGCCCAGGTCATTGTACCCGTATCCCGTGGTGGCCGCGAAATGGATATCGCTGACCCGGTTCTTCTGCATGGCCTTTATGACTTTTAGCTGATTGTACTCCGCCCTCTCGTCAATGGCCTCAAACCTGTCTTTTAAGGAATCTTCGATCTCCTCCCCAAATTTCAGCACCTGGGGGCTGATCCCCAGGGAAGTATACATGGTCGTTTTGTTCATATCATCTGTTCTCCTGTGTTATGGTTTTATTTTCCCATCCCTTTTGGGAGATCTCCTCCAGCATACGCGCAAGCACTTTTTCCCTGTCATACCCAAAGTCCGGCAGGTTCAGCCACCGCACATCCCTCTCCCGCTTAAACCAGGTCAGCTGTCGTTTGGCAAAATGCCGGGTGTCCCGCTTTAAGATGTATACTGCCTCCTCAAGGCTGCATCTGCAGTCTAAGTAGTCCAAAATCTCCTTGTACCCAAGCCCCTGCATGGATACCATATCTCTGGTGCAGCCCATATCCGCCAGCCTCCTCACCTCGTCCACAAGGCCGTCTTCCACCATCCGGTCCACCCGCCGGTCGATCCGGTCATAGAGCGCGGCCCGTTCCGTGTTGAGGACATAGTAGAGAAAATCGTAGGGGGACTGCTTTTTCCGCTCCGCCTCATTGTGATCCGAGATCCGCGTGCCGGTCTTCTCGTAAAACTCAATGGCCCGAATAACCCGCTTGATATTGTTGGCGTGGATCTGGTCCGCGGCGGCAGGGTCAATGTCCTTTAGCATGTCATGGAGATACCCGGCTCCCCTGGCTTTTGCCGTCTCCTCCAGGCGGGCGCGGACGGCAGGGTCGCCGTCATTATCCGTAAAGTCGATGTCGTACACAAGGGCCTGGATATAAAAGCCGGTGCCGCCTGCCACAATGGGAATGTGGCCGCGGCCGTAGATTTCGGCCATGGCCTCCTTGGCCAGCTTCTGGAACAGGACCACATGAAACGCCTGGGTGGGCTCCAGTATGTCGATGAGATGGTGAGGCACTCCCTCCATCTCATCAACAGTCACCTTGGCGGAGCCGATGTCCATATGGCGGTACGCCTGCATGGAATCGGCGCTGATGATCTCGCCGCCCACGGCCTTGGCCAGGCGGATGGAAAGGTCGGTTTTCCCCACAGCCGTGGGGCCTGTGAGGATGATAAGGGGCAGAGCCATGGCAGACAACCTCCTTGTATAGATGGGAATATTGGTAAAACAAATTACCTCGCTGCAAACAGAGGGGAATTAACCCCGAAGAGATAAAAAGACTCTGTGTATACACAGAGCCTTCTGTTTTCTGTTCCAGCTTACACCAGTTTTTCCTGTATGTCAATGTTTTTGTCCGGATTTCTCTTTCCACAGGACATTGTAAATGTTGTTATTTCAACACAATCATTCCGTCACTGACTATAATCATTGGGCTGCTGCTTTTTGCGCAATGTCTGTCTAGCAGGTAATCGGCCAAAGTCCGTAAAGCCGTCGCTCTGCCCCTTGTTTTCTGTCTATTCTTCCTCAATCCCAAATTCCGCAAACAGCCTTTCCTGCATCTTTTTGTCCAACAGAGATTTCATAAAATCATTTACCCTTCCGGCCTCTGACATTTTAATCCCCAGCCGGTTTACCTTCTCTGCTCCTTTTGCTATTCCTCTGACTTCTCCCTCTGACACAAGCTCATCCAGCGCCGCGTCCATATCCACACCTCCCGCAATCTCTTCATCTGAAAAACTGTCTATATACCTTGCGTATCTTTGGTCGTTCTTTACCTTACTGATAGCATACCATGTTTCCCGGTGAACCGCAACGGCCTTCTTAAGCTTTTCCCTGTCAAATCTCTCCCTCAGCATCATAAGAAACGCCTTAAGATCTCCCTCAAACCTACCGATCTCCTCATCGCTCATATGTCTTGCGTCAATAAACTTTTCTTGCGAGTAAAAAGTTTGCGCCACTAAGATGATCACGAAGGGGGCTGCAAGGAATTTTTTCTATTGTATTTTTCACACAGATGGAATATACTGTAATCACCAACACGAAAGGAGATGTTCATATGGCTGACTCCACTACAAACATCAGCATCCGTATGGATTCAGACCTGAAAGCCCAGGCTGACAGGTTGTTCGGGGAACTTGGCATGAATCTAACAACAGCATTCAATATTTTTGTCCGTCAGTCTCTCCGCGAAGGCCGGATTCCCTTCGAGATTTCCCTCAACCAGCCTAACAATGACACAGTTGCCGCCATGCTGGAAGCAGAAAGGATTGCGAACGATCCATCAGTTAAAGGTTATACTGACCTGGGGGAACTGTTTGCAGATTTGAAGACATGAAAGAAATAAACTATTGGACGATGCAATCGCCAACCTTGCCATGGGAATTCCCCTTCCAGATAAAAATAGAGACCACGCTCTGACCGGAAATTGGATCGGATACCGCGAGTGTCATATATCGCCAGACTGGCTCCTAATCTACCGCATAGATCAGAATGTTCTGGTACTGACCTTATCCCGCACTGGATCACATAGCAATCTGTTTGGCTGATAACCTCTCGCCGCCGTATGGAATGTTCCTATACGGCGACTTTCCAGACAATAATCCATCCTTCTCTATTCATTCTTTCTTTATAAGTGGTACCAAGATCTCCTTTGGCATAACATTCTTCCTTTTATCGACAGATAGCCATACTGCTTTGCCACGGCGTAATGGCTGTAAGGATGGAAGGGTGTTCTTTCATTCTGAGGAACCTTTGCTTTCTTTTACGCCGGGGGGATTGTTGTACAATATTGACTTTCATATTTTAAGCAAAAAAGAAGCAGGGTTCCATCTGCTTCTCTTAAATCCATATGAGCCATAATATTTTTTATATCATTTTTAAGCCTCCCCTTTAATCCTGTCAATCTCTGTCAGATTTACATCTAAGCTTGACAATATTACCTTTAATTCAGCATATCTCTTAAACATCATATCATATGTATCCATCGTCATGGGCTTTTGCAGATAGTATCCAATCGCCTCCTGCGATCAAAACGGTGGGGCACAGAGGTAGCAGAGTTATCCCTTCTATTGTACTCAGCAAACCCCTTCAATAAGAACCTTATCCCCAAGAACAATCTCCTTTACGCCGACCCATTGTATGCATTTCCTGTTCCATTAATAATCAGCTTCAAATAGAGCAAAAATTTTCATCTTATTAAAAGTCGGAATATTTGAGGAAAATTGCCTGACTCCCCGGACAAATGCCTTGGCAAATGCCTTTGAAAAAGCATTCTCGCTGACAAACTTCGCACTGCTCATCTGATTCTGAAAATCCAGGCTGATCACGTCATACCATTCCACAGGTAATCGGCCAAAGCCCGTAAAGCCGTCGCTCTGACCCTTGTTTTCTGTCTATTCTTCCTCAATCCCAAATTCCGCAAACAGTCTTTCCTGCATCTTTTTGTCCAACAGAGATTTCATAAAATCATTTACCCTTCCGGCCTCTGACATTTTAATCCCCAGCCGGTTTACCTTCTCTGCTCCTTTTGCTATTCCTCTGACTTCTCCCTCTGACACAAGCTCATCCAGCGCCGCGTCCATATCCACACCTCCCGCAATCTCTTCATCTGAAAAACTGTCTATATACCTTGCGTATCTTTGGTCGTTCTTTACCTTACTGATAGCATACCATGTTTCCCGGTGAACCGCAACGGCCTTCTTAAGCTTTTCCCTGTCAAATCTCTCCCTCAGCATCATAAGAAACGCCTTAAGATCTCCCTCAAATCCGTCGATCTCCTCATCGCTCATATGCCTTGCGTCAATAAGATTCATCCGGTAATCAGGCGCCGTCCCTCTCATCCATTCCTTCATATCCTCCGGAATATCCAGCATATCATACACATTTACCGGACCGTCCCACGGCCTGCTCCCTGTATAGAACACCACCGTCACTGTCGGCAGGATCTTTGTCCCCTTTGGCACTCCGTCCGCGTACTTTTCCAGCGTCCTGTTTTCCCGGGCCTCCTCCGAGATCTTCCTGCACTGATAAGAATATGCCAGCGCATCTAATTCCATACACCGCACAGGCATATAATAATGAACTCCCGCCTGCCCCTCCGCTCCCAGGATCACCTGCAGGGCCACCTTTCCGTCAAAGATCATTCCCACCTTCGCTGCGTCTCTCAGCCGCTCCAGGTTTTTCCGGTTTCCATCTCCCACAGCCACTGTCTCCTGAACTGCCGTATCATATTCCTGCAGCTTATCCGGAGTTATGGATACCTTGCCGCCATATACTCCCTGACTGAACAGCTGTGAAAACACGGAATTAAGCTTAATGAAATTCTTTATGCTGATATCCACATCTCCCATGGTTATATCTTCCCCCGTTCCTTTTAGAAAATTATAACACGAGGAAAGCCATGCTGTAAATCCAATGCAAAGTACGAAATTGTCAATACACCTGACCAATTATTACATTTTGCTTATCCGGATTGTCCTTATGGAATCTTTCAGAAAATTTTAATTTATCATTGTTTTTATACGCATTTTTTATATAATCTAAATAGAGGGTTTTGAGTTTCCAGACCACAGGATGCATGTTGGAGGTGCATGAGGTCTATCTTTCCACTGTAACGCTGGAAGAACTAAAAGGATGTTCAGAACCAAAACAGAGCCAACTTTTCGATTATTTGGGGCTTATTGATTATACGTTGATTCAAATTGATGACGATATTGCGGATATCGCGCAGAAAATGAATCCCTTTTATTTAAGATGTAACTCTTAACAAAGATTTTGATTATTACTCCTATGCTCCCCAATCATCTTCTCCATCCAGATCATATGATACCACCGCCCAAACTTATATCCGCACTTATGGAACTCCCCCACCTTCTCAAATCCAAGGTGGGCGTGAAACTCCGCGCTGTTCGTGGTCAGATACGCGTCACACTGTTCCGGGTAAGCGATGCAGGCGTACAGATTCAGGATCCCCAACTTCTTAAGGGCGTCTTCCAACGCCCCGTAAAGTCTTCGCCCCATGCCCTTTCCTGTGGCATTGCGGTCAAGATAGATGGTCACCTCGCAGGACCAGTCATAAGCCCGCCTGTCAATAAAGGTTCCGGCGTAGGCATACCCCCATAAAACGCCTTTCTCCTCCAGCACAAGGTAGGGATAGCGGGCCATGGTCTTCTCCATCCGCGCCTGAAACTCCTCCAGAGAAGGGCTTTCATATTCAAACGTAATGGCCGTGTGTTCCACATAATAGCTGTAGATCTCCAAAAGACGTCCCGCGTCCTCTGTCCGCGCGCCGCGAATCGTGATCATTCTCTACTCTCCTTCCAAAGGCGCGGTCCAATAGTGTTGGTTATAGATATCCGTGACGCGATAAGAAGCCCGCACATTCCCATCGCCTACATCCACATTGCTTATCTCCAGGTCGTCATCCACCACCATAGGCTCTCCCAGATAGTAATTGTCCAGAAATGTGCCGTCGTACCCGTAGTAATCGCAGAGGAACTCAACAGTATCCCCGGGCTGCAGCTGAATCAGCCCCTTGGCGATGGTGTCCGTCTCCTCCTTGTACACGATCCTGGCTCCCTCCACATACCCGTAGGGGTTGTCCTGGTCAAAGAGGAGCATCAGATCCACCTGCTGGCCGTTGAGCATGGCGGGAACCCGGCCTGTGATGGTGTAGTTATCCCCGTCCCTGGTCTCGTCCAGAAAATAATATGCCACCGGCTGACCGTCCATGGCCAGCCAGGTCCGGTCATAATCCCCCAGAAGACTGCCATTGTCATCAAACCGGAACACATTATCTAATCCCAGGTCAATATACCCCTCGCCGTCGTCAAAAAATACGTTCAGTTCCAGATTCTGGACAAGGTCCCACTGATCCTCCGAAAGGCTGATGACAGGAAGGCCCGCCTCTCCCTGCTGCCACACCAGGCTGCCTGGGTCAAACTGATTCTCCCCAAGGTAATCCGCCATGTCCTCCAGGGATCTTCCGGTTAAAAATCCCATGTTGGAACTGTCAAGCCCGGGGATCCCCCCGTACTGCCCCGACAAAAGGGATCCCAGCACCTGGGCGATGGCGTCGCCGGAAGATACTTCCCCGGTAAGAGAGCCAAGGAGAGCAGGCAGCGGGGAGGACGCGCCGCCGGAAGCCGCCTGTCCGGCCACCTCCAGGCTGGCAAACTCCTGGATGCACCGACTGTAATCCTCATCCATGCCGATTTTTTCGTACGTCTTTACCGCAGAGTCCACAGACGACACTTTTTTGTACGGAAAATAGATGGAGATCCCGTAGGCATTGGCAATGCTTGGGGAAGTGATGTTGTACTTCACCGCGGATTTTAAGACTTTGGCCAGTTCCTTCCCCTCGTCGGTCCCCATATTTTCCGCCAGGTTCACCAGATCCACCTGGTCAATGCCGGAAGATCTGGCAAATTCCTTGGTCTTAGCCCTGGCGTCTGACACGGCCTTGTACTCCTTATCCTGGATCAGCTTGCTGGCTGACCGGGAAAACGCCGCCAACGGCTTAGGCGCCGTAACCTCTAACTCCGCCAAGTCCACCAAAGACAGGGTGGTGGAACTGCCCTGGCCTTTCTGGGTACACACCCGCACAAAATCGTCGGCGATCTGCTTTCCAAGATCCAGGGTTGACATGGAGGTGTCCTGGGCCAGCTTTGTGAGCCAGTCTGTGTAATACCACCCGTACCCTGGCTCCGTCTCCTCCGAGGCGATCATGTAATCCCCGTACTGGGCCAGCATAAGGCCGTTTTCCATGGTGGCCATAAGGCAGGCGTCAAAGCCGATAAAATCAAAACTGATCCCCGAGTCTTTCAGGGCCTGGTCAATGCCCGCCAGGCTCATGGACCCGGATTTTGGGTATTTCTGGTCATAGCCGTACCCGCTGACTGATCCGCCGCCGTGATCCCAGAAGATGAGATCCATGCGGTTGGCCGGATACTTCTCTTTGCACCAGTTGAGGAACCGGGTCAGAGTCTTTGGGTCTGTCATGGATACATCCCCCATATCCGGCTCCAGGCACACAAGTTTTCCGTCCTTTACCTGATAGATCTGATTTACCTGGCTGCTCAATGTGGAGTTCTTCCACCCGCTGCACCCGCCGGTGTACACCAGCACATTGATGTTGTCGCTTAATTTGGCTGCCATCATCTCCTGCAAGTCCGCGGTGGCCATGCCGTTTCTCGATTCCAGGTCCGTGCCGCACATGTAGACCATCACGGTAACCTTGTCCTGGCCGTCGCCTTTTATGACGGTCCGCTTCTGCCTTGCCCCGGGGGCCACAGAGGTGTCGGGGGCCTTGTTATAGAGTCCCTGACCTGTCCCTGCCTGCCCCGGGCCGGTCAGACCTTGGGGGGCAGAAGCGCCGCCCTGCCCTGCGGATCCGCCCAAACCACCGCCTCCGTTTCCGCTTAAAAAAGAGCCGCCGCCAAACACCAGGCAGGCGATGACAGCCAAAATACCCACAAGCCCTGACGGTCTGCCTCCTCTGCCAAAGCCCGCGCCGCCGGACCGCCTGCCCGGAGACGAAGACGGGCTGCCAAAACCTTCCCCGCTGCCAACCGGACCTCCAAGATTCAGCCCCTGGCCCCGCTTTTTTACCCCTTTTCCGTTCTCTGTTATCCGCTTCTCTCTGCCCTTTGGCCTGTTGTCCCGCTCCATACTCCTGCCCCTTTCTTCTTGCTAATCTTCCCATTAATCCTGCCCCGCCGCCCTGTCTGCGGATCGGATCTTTCCATGTTCTGACCTGTCTGTCATCCGATCTTGTAAACCCATGGATCTTAAAAACCTCACACGCTCACACGATCCTCTTAAATTTTTTCTCCAGCTCATACCTGCTCATGGAGATAATGGTGGGCCTGCCGTGGGGGCAGGCGTAGGGATTTTCCAGATCCAGAAGCTGGTCAATAAGCCTGTCCGCCTCCGCGTGGGACATGGAGCTGTTGCCTTTGACCGCTGCCTTGCAGGACATGGACGCCACCCGCTCGTAGATCATATCCGGACTGCCCTTAAAGATATCGTCTGACAGGCTGTCGATCATATCCATAAGAAGTTCCCTTTTGGCAATGGAAAACAGGTTGTCCGGAACCGCGCGCACGGCAAACTCCCTGCCCCCAAAAGGCTCGATCTGAAAACCGATCTGGACGAAATACTCCATATACTTTTCCAGCAGCACCTGTTCCTGACTGCCCAGAGTCAATACAATCGGAGGATTTACCATCTGAGACGTGTACTCCCGGCTCTTTAACGTGGCCATGGTCCTCTCGTACAGCACCTTCTCGTGGGCCGCGTGCTGGTCAATGATGTACAGCTGGTCGCTAAACTCCACCAGCCAGTAGGTGTCAAACAGCTGACCGATAAGCTTGTGGCGCGCCCGGTTCTTTGGCTCTAAAAGCTTTTCCTGAAAAAAGTCCAGCTGACCGTCAGAGGCCTTGGCGCCTTCGCCTGATGCTTTCACTCCCTCATCGGTCCGCGCATTCCCACCAGACTGCGCACTCTTTCCGTTTTCAGGCTTACAATCCCCATTTTCAGAGAAATTTTTGCCTGAATTCTCTATCTTTCCCCCACTTATGCCGGGACTTTTCTCACCGCCCCCGCCGTCCTCCCTGCTTTCCCGGAACTCGATCCCATACCCGGGACCCTTTTCTTTCACGGTTCTCCCGCTTGCGCCGACGCTTTTCTCCTCACCGCCGCCGCGTCCTCTGCTTTCCCGAAGGTCGATCCCATACCCGGAACCCTTTTCCTCCACGGTCTTTTCGGAAGGTTTCATCTCATAGGCCGGCCTGTCCCCTGTTCCCTGGTCATAAGCGCTCCGCCGCCTGGTCTCAAAAGGCTCCGGTCTGGATTTCTCCTGCCCGCGCTTCCTCTCGTTCCCCCGGTTCTTATCCAGGCTCACCTGGGGGATCAGCTCCTTTTTCGCCAGAGCCTCGCCGATGCCCTGGCAGATCAACTCGTAGATCCGCTCCCCGTCCCGAAACCGCAGCTCCATCTTGGTGGGGTGTACATTCACATCCAGATATTCCGGCTCAACGGTCAGGTGCAAAAGCACAAAAGGGTATTTGTGCTGCATCATAAACGGCCTGTAGGCCTCCTCGATGGCCTTTGCCACCAGGCTGCTCTTGATGTACCGGCCGTTAATATAGTAGTTCTCAAAATTCCGGTTGCTCCTGGCAATCACCGGCTTGCCCGCAAACCCCCGGATCTGTAAGATATCGTCCTCCAGCTCCACCGGCAGCAGGTTTGCCGCGATCTCCCGGCCAAACACGGTGTAGATAATGTCCTTTAAGCTGTGGTTTCCCGATGTGTGGAGCTTATTCTGGTTATTCTGGATAAACCGTATGGAAATGTCCGGGTGGGACATGGCGATCTTCTCCACCAATGCAGCCACGTGGGAGCCCTCGGTCTGGGCTGTCTTTAAAAACTTCTGCCTGGCCGGGGTATTGTAAAACAGATTTCTCACCAGAAATGTGGTGCCCTCGGGAGCGCCCACCTCCTCCACGGCCCGCTCCTTTCCGCCCTCGATCTGATACCTGGTTCCGGAAAGCTGCTGTGGGGTTTTGGTGATCAGCTCCACCTGGGATACGGCGGCGATGCTGGAGAGGGCCTCCCCCCGAAACCCTAAGGAGGCCACGGTAAAAAGGTCCTCCACAGACTTGATCTTGCTGGTGGAATGGCGCAGAAACGCCAGGGCGACCTCATCCCTTGGAATGCCGCACCCGTTGTCCGTCACCCGGATAAAGGAGATGCCCCCGTCCCGGATCTCCACCGTGATGGCCGTGGCCTGGGCGTCGATGGCGTTCTCCAAAAGCTCCTTCACCACAGAGGAGGGCCGCTCGATCACCTCCCCCGCCGCGATCTTGTTGATGGTATTCTGGTCCAGCACCGTGATATTGGCCATATACGTATCTCCTTCCCCTACCACCGGTTCTTAAGTTTCCCCTGCATCCGGCTTAAGATGTTCAGCGCCTCCATAGGCGTGATGTCGTTGATCTGCAGCTCCTCGATTTCCTTTATAATGTCCTCGCTCTTCACCGTGTCGTACAAGGTCATCTGATTTAAGTCCACCTCGTCCGGCTTGGTCACCACCTTCCGCTGGGACTGGGACACATTGGCGCTCTCCATGGCGATCTGCCTGGCCTTTGTGGCGATATCCGCGCTGCTTAGCTCCTCCACCAGCTCCTTTGCCCTGACAATAACCTGGTCCGGCACCCCGGCCAGCTTGGCTACCTGGATGCCGTAGCTTTTGTCCGCCCCGCCCCGCACGATCTTGCGCAGAAATACGATGTCGTCCCCCTGCTCCTTCACGGCGATGCAGTAATTGTTGACCCCGCTCATGGTACCCTCCAGCTCCGTCAGCTCGTGATAGTGGGTGGCAAATAAGGTCTTGGCCCCCAGGATCTTCACGTTGCTGATGTGCTCCACCACAGCCCAGGCAATGCTCAAACCGTCAAAGGTGCTGGTGCCTCTTCCGATCTCGTCCAGGATGATCAGGCTGCTTCTGGTGGCGTTTCGGAGGATGTTTGCCACCTCGGTCATCTCCACCATAAAGGTGCTCTGGCCTGAGGCCAGATCGTCAGATGCCCCCACCCTGGTAAAAATGCGGTCGCAGATCCCGATGTCCGCCTCGTCCGCGGGCACAAAGCTTCCGATCTGGGCCATGAGCACAATCAGGGCCGTCTGCCGCATGTAGGTGGACTTGCCCGCCATGTTTGGGCCGGTGATAACGGATATCCTGTTTTTGTGATTGTCCAGCACCGTGTCATTGGCCACAAACAAGTTGTCCTTCTGCATCAGCTCCACCACCGGATGGCGTCCGTTTTTGATGTGGATAGACCCCTTCTCATTGATCTTTGGCTTTACATAGTTGTTTCTGGTGGCCACCAGGGACAGGGAGCAGAACACGTCAATGCCTGCCAGAGCCTTTGCCGTCCTCTGGATGCGGCCAACCTCCGCCCCGATGCAATCCCGCACCTGGCAAAACAGCTCATACTCCAGGGAAAACAGCTTGTCCTCCGCCCCCAGAATAATATCCTCCAGCTCCTTTAACTTGTCCGTTGTGTACCGCTCCGCGTTGGCCAGGGTCTGCTTCCTGACAAAATACTCCGGCACCAGGTTTTTAAAGGAATTTGTCACCTCAAAATAGTAGCCGAACACCTTGTTAAACTTGATCTTCAGATTTTTGATGCCTGTCTTGTCCCGCTCCTTGGCCTCCAGATCCGCCAGCCACGTCTTCCCCTCGGTCTTGGCCTGACGCAGCCTGTCCGCCTCCTCATGATACCCGTCCTTTATGATGCCTCCCTCCTTCACCGCAATGGGGGGATCCTCCACAATGGAGTCCTCAATCAGCCGGGCCACATCCTCCAGAGGGTCCAGATCCTCATACACGGATCTTAACACCGGCGCGTTCATCTCCCCCAGAAGGTGTTTGATGTGGGGAAGCATCTTCAAAGAACTGCCAAAGGCGATCAGGTCCCTGGGGTTGGCGGACTTGTAGCTGATCCGCCCCATAAGCCGCTCCAGATCGTACACGGAATTTAGGTACTCCCGTATCTCCTCCCGGGTGATGTAGCTCATGTTCAGCTCCTCCACGGCGTTCTGTCTCTCCAGGATGGAATCCTTCTGCACAAGGGGCTGCTCGATAAAGGTCCGCATCAGCCTTGCGCCCATGGCAGTCCTTGTCTTGTCCAGAACCCACAGAAGGGAACCTCTGCGCTGCTTTTCCCGCAGGGTCTCCAGAAGCTCCAGATTCCGCCTGGTGGAGGTGTCCAGCACCATAAATTCCCCGGTGGTGTACGTCTGCACTGTGGCGATGTGGTCCAGAGTATTTTTCTGGGTCTCGTACAAATACTCCATCACCGCCCCGGCGGCCAGGACGCCGCCGTCATAGTCTCCCAGGCCCAGCCCGTCCAGCGTCCCTACATGGAAATGCTCTCTCAGCACCTTGCGGCACGTTTCATCGGAAAAATAGCGGCTTTCCAGGGAGGAGATGGCCACATGATACCGGCCCTTCAGATCCTCAAAGTCAATGCCGCACATGCAGAACGCCTCATTGCAGATGATCTCCGACGGGGCGAACTTGTGGATCTCGTCCAGAAGATTTCGCTCCCCCTCCACCTCGGTCACCAGAAAATCCCCTGTGGTGATGTCGCAGGCGCAGATGCCGAATACGTCCCCTACATACACGATCCCCATGAGGAAATTATTTTTCGTCTCGTCCAGGGCCTGGCTGCTGGTGATGGTCCCCGGCGTCACCACCCGGATAACCTCCCGCTTCACCAGTCCCTTGGCCTGCTTGGGGTCCTCCATCTGCTCCGCGATGGCAACTTTGTAACCTTTCTGCACCAATTTATATAGGTAGGAATCCACCGCGTGGTAGGGCACCCCGCACATGGGAGCCCGCTCCGGAAGGCCGCATTCCTTCCCTGTCAGGGTCAGCTCCAGCTCCCTTGAGGTGGTCACGGCGTCGTCAAAGAACATCTCGTAGAAGTCTCCTAACCTGTAAAAAAGCAAGCAGTCCTTGTACTGCTCCTTTGTCTCCATATAGTGTGCCATCATTGGTGATAATCCGGCCATCTTGTGTAACCTCTCTTCTATATAATTAAGTCTCTTCCATCCTTCCCATGTAGTAAAACCCTTTTGCCTCCTCCAGATACACAGGGACGATCTTCCCCACCAGGGAGAGATCTCCGGGAAAATGGACCAGAATATTGTTCGAAAGCCGTCCGGTCACATATCCCTCCATATGATCGTCCGCACATTCCACCAGAACTTCTTTTGTCTTGTGAAGGTCCCTGGCGCACACCCTGGCGGAGATGGCCTGGACTTCTGCCAAAAGCCGGTCAAACCGCTCCTTCACCACAGCCTCCTCCACCTGGTCCTCCATAGCCGCTGCCGGCGTCCCGGTGCGCTTGGAGTAGATAAAGGTAAAGGCGCTGTCAAACCCCACTTTTCGCACCACGTCCAGGGTCTCCGCAAAATCTTCCTCCGTCTCCCCGGGAAATCCCACGATAATATCCGTGGTCAGGGAGATATCCGGCAGGGCGGCCCGGATCTTGTCCACCAGTTGAAGATACTGCTCCTTGGTATATCTGCGGTTCATGGCCTTTAAGATCCGGCTGCTGCCCGACTGCACAGGCAGGTGGAGATGGCCGCAGATCTTTTTGGAATCCCTCATAACCTCTATAAGCTCATCGGACAGATCCTTTGGGTGGGAGGTCATAAAGCGGATCCTTTTAAGCCCCTCAACCGCCTCCACCTGCCTTAAGAGCCAGGCAAAGGTTACAGGTGTCTCCAGGTTCTTGCCGTAGGAGTTTACATTCTGGCCAAGGAGCATCACCTCCACCACCCCTGAGGCCACAAGTCTTTCAATCTCCCTGATGATGTCCTCCGGCTTCCGGCTCCGCTCCCGCCCTCTCACATAGGGGACAATGCAGTAGCTGCAGAAATTGTTGCACCCGAACATAATGTTCACTCCGGATTTGAAGGGGTATTTCCGCTCTGTAGGCAGCTCCTCCACGATCAGGGAAGTGTCGTCCCAGATATCCACCGTCATCTTCCTCATCTCGATCCGCTGCCACAGAAGCTCTGCCAGCTTAAAGATGTTGTGCGTGCCGAACATGATGTCCACAAACCGGTAGCTTTTCCTTATCTTCTCCACTACCCGGGGCTCCTGCATCATGCAGCCGCACAGAGCGATAAGCATGTCCGGATTCTTCTTTTTCAGGGTGTTCAGATACCCTAATCGGCCGTAGACCCGCAAATTGGCGTTCTCCCGGACTGTGCAGGTGTTGTAGAGGACAAAATCCGCGTGTTCGTCCCCGGTTTCCAAAAAGCCGATCTGGCCCAGGATGCCCGCAAGCTTTTCCGAGTCCCGGGCATTCATCTGACACCCCATATTGACCACGCAGGCTGTGGGCACACGGCCGTTTTTCTTTTCAAACTCCTGTACCCATTGCCGGCATCTGGCCATGAAATAGTATTGTCTGGCCGGTTCCTCTGTTGGCGGCTCTGCAGCTGTATCTATTTTATCTATATCAATTTCGTTATACATATCACAAGTCCTCATTCCCAAAAATATTCTCCGATATTATATACTAAAAAACGCCATTTTTCAATGTATAAAAAGAGAAACCCCGACTTTTCCTGCCGGGGCTGCCTGGTTTTGCATAGGTTCTAATACAGATTCTTCTTTCTGGACGCCTCTTTCATGGGCATGCCTGTGTCATAGTCCAGCTGTCTGGGCTCGTACTCCTCATTTTCTCTCTGCCTGGTGTACCCGTCGTTGATCCATGTGGGCTGTTTGTCTTTCCTCCAGGGGCGCGCTGCCCACTGGTATCCCCGGTACATGTCCCTGGTCTGGTTCATATGCTCCAGAAGCCTGTCGTGAAGGTCATCTCTCACCTGGGCGTAAGCTTCATCGTTGATCAGGTTGTGAACCTCATATGGGTCCTTTTGAAGGTCATAAAATTCATCGCTGTCCAGAAGATGAATGGCCAGCTTGTATCTTTCTGTCGTGACTGCCCGCATCATCTGCAGCCCGCCGAAACCGTCGTGGTCAACCTCGTATCTGGTGAACTCCGTAAAGACCTGATCGTTTATCTTCTCTTCCGGGTTATGGATCTGCTTCATCATGCTCTTTCCCTCAAAAAGCTTTGGAAGGGGGAGACCGAAATAATCCATGATCGTCGGCGCCAGGTCAATATGGGAGGCCGGAGCGTGGACTACTTTTCCCTTCTGCTCCCCTGCAATAATCAGCGGGATGTTGGCCACCTCCCGGTAAACGGCGGCGTTCTTCTGCCAAAGCCTGTGGGACCCCAGCATATCTCCGTGGTCCGAGGTGTAGATCACCAGAGCGTTGGGCATGGACGCGTCAATACAATCAAGGACACGCCCGATCTCGTAGTCAACAAAGGAGTTGCAGCCTAAAAACAGGGACAGATTTTGGGAGGGCTTATTGATCTCCTCCTTGGGGGCGTGAAGCATCTCTCCTGCCCACAGCCGCTGCATAAGAGGTTTGTCTGCCAGATCGTCCTCAAAACCCGGATGATCCTCAAACCGAAAGCCGTCATACATGGTGTTGTAGGGCTTTGGACAGATGGAAGGGCCGTGAGGCTCGTCGTAGGACACTGACAAGAAGAAATCCTGGTCTTTGTACTCCTCCAAAAACTTCAGAGCCCGGTCCGAACACCGGTGGGCATAGGTAAACGCTTCCGACATGTCTTCCTCAAACGAGGTTTTTGACCATCTTGATCTTCTCCGCTCCTCCTCGGTAAGCTCCTCAAGGTAACATTTCATGTCATACCAGTATTTGGGGTCCCAGCCCTGGGGACACTGCCCAAGCCCGAAATAATCCCCGCCGTCCAGATGCCATTTTCCCACATATCCGCAGTGGACGCCCTGGTCCGTAAGCCGCTGGCCGAGAGTCTTTACATTGTCCCCCATAGCGATGCTGTTGGTCACCATTCCGTTGGTGTGGGGAAAAGTTCCGGTGAAGATGGCGCTTCTGGCAGGGCCGCAGACCGGCTGGCAGGTGTAGGCGTTCTCATAGCGGATCCCTCTTGCTGCCAGTCTGTCCAGGTTGGGAGTTTTCATGGCCTCATTGCCATAACAGCCCAACATGTCTTTTCTTGTGGTGTCAGTCATGATCAGGATGACTTGCCGTTTCATTTTTCCGTACCTCCGCAAATGTATTTTTTTGTTTTATTCTTATAAGGAATGTGATATACTAGATCAGATTATATCAGTAATTACAGTTATATTTCCATAGACGATCCTGTCCTGAATATGGATATTCCTGCTTTTTTGGACAGAGCTCTTTTGACGGAGGAAGACTATGCTTCATGTATCAGGCCATTTGCGGGAAGTGAGACGAGAGGACGGCTATGGGGACTTCCAGTCCCCTCTTGTCATAAACTGCTGCGGCTTTGAAAAATTCTTTTCCAGAGACTATACCACACAGCGCTTAAACGGCAGAGCGGACTACCAGATCCTCTACGTTACCAAAGGAATCGGCAATTACCAAATAGACCGCAAGCTCACCCCCTGCCCTGCGGGAAGCCTGATCCTCTACCGCCCCGGCGAGCCCCAGGTCTACTCGTATTTTTACAAGGATAAACCGGAAGTGTACTGGGTTCATTTTACGGGGAACCAGTGCGAAGCGATTCTTGCCCGGTACACGATTCAGACCTGCTATGTGGGGGAAAGCCTGGAGGTGAGGCAGATTTTTGAGAATATGATAAAAGAACTGCAGTTGAAAAAGGATTACTTTCAATCTGTGGTGGAACATGATTTTCTAAAGGTATTGGCCCTCTTTGGGCGCTTAAAGGGGCAGTCGGGGCGATCCGGGTCCTACACGGTTGTAGATGAGCTGATCCTGGCCCTGAATCAGCGGTATATGGAGCCCTGGACCCTAAAGACCATGGCCGGATTCTGCCATCTTAGCCCTGACTATTTTTCCCATGTATTTAAAAAGGCGGCTGGGATGCCGCCCATTCAATACCTGAACCGGCTGAGAGTGGCGAAAGCCAGAGAGCTTCTGGTTTCTGAGGGACTTACCGTGTCAGCCGCGGCTTTTTTGACCGGGTTTGGGGATCCGCTGTATTTCAGCCGGGTATTTAAGCAATTTACCGGCGTGTCGCCGGAGGGATTTCGGAAGATGGAAAACCGGTGCCATGGCCAAGCGCAGCCTGGTACAACGATGTACTAGGATCCCTTTGTCAAGGCTGTACCGGCTCGCAGGCAAGGTTCTCCCCCAGGATCAGCTCCCTGCCATAAGGCAAAGTCTCAACCCACCGGCAGAACCCGTGCCACTCTTCCAGCTTGTGATCCTTTCTGGCATAGTAGATGTTCACCAGGGTCTCATAGTTCAGGGTGCAGGTGCGCAGCTGCTCATAGCTGGAGGGTAGAAGCTGGATTAAGTCATACCAGTCTTCTTTCCTCTTGTCAGCCACATAGCGAAGGCGGATCTCCTCCAGCTCCTTCACAATGCCCTCCAAAATCCCAAGCCCTCTGTCCGTTAAGTGGTCGTGGCTGAAATCGTCCAGCTCAAAAGGCTTCGCGTGTATCCGGTGCATGGTGCTGGTGGAGTTTGCCACTGTGGCCACCTTGTAGGTGTCATACTCCTTCCACCAGTAGAGAGGGGCCGTGATATCCACGGACACAAAGATCTGCCTCATAAACTTTCTGTGGTCGCTGCCGGCCCTGCGAAGCCTGACCGCCAGCCCAAGATCATTGGGGCCTAAGCGGTAATCCCCGTCCCCGTCGTATCCGCTGTCCATGCGCTGCCAGCTGTTCATCGGGTTCCTGGCCCCCCGCAGGGCATTCTCCAGGTTCATCACATTGGTCCTCTCCAGTCGAATCATGTTCAAAATTCCTTTCTGCGTGTAGTCTTTATGGGCCACTATCGGCTTAAGCTCGCCTTTCTGGCAAAGCTTCCGTTTAGTATACCGCGTTTTCGGCCATTTTAAAAGGACTTTTATGTCAGCAGCAGAATATCCTCTGGTTCAACCCCCACCCGGATCCGGTCCCCCTCCCCGCAGGGGTTCTTGTCTGCATAGGCAAACCACGTCTCCTTGGGCATCTCCAGCCTGATTCGGGCATCCGGAGAATCTGCCGGGGCTCCTGCCGGCAATACCATGACCACCATATGAAAAACATCCTCCACCAGACGCTCCACCCTGCACTCCATCACATTGGTATCAGGGGAAGGCTCATCCCAGGAAAGGAACCGAAAAGCGTGGCTTCTTACCCCGATGCAGCGCAGTCCTTTTGGCGCCTGGCGGCCGCATGCAAAGACCGTCCCCCAGTCCCTGGCAAAAACCCGGGTACCTGTTCCCCCGTCCCCGCCAAAAGGCTCTGCGGACGAATAGTTTTTGCACCCTGACAGCTGGCAGGCGGCCAGGGTCTGAGGTTCCCGGAACATGGTCTTTACCGGGACCACAGCCGTGGACACTCCCTCTGTCATGACGCAGGCCCTGGAACAGAGCCGATAGATCTCATCCCTGCTGTGGGACACAAACAGGGTGGTCAGGCCAAATTCGCTCAGGACATCCATCAGCTCTAACTCCACCTTCCACCGCAGATATCCGTCCAGGGCGGAAAACGGTTCGTCCAGCATCAAAAGCTTTGGGTTTGTCACAAGGATCCTGGCCAGGGCCACCCTCTGCTGCTGGCCGCCGGACAGCTGACAGGGCCGGCGGCTCTCCAGCCCTGTAAGATAAAACCGTTCCATGATCCTGGCGGCCAGAGCCTTTGCCTCTCTCCTGGCCTTTCCCGCCGCTTTCAGGCCGGCCATAATATTTCCCTCCACAGTCATGTTGGGAAACAGGGCGTAATTCTGGAACAAAAGCCCCACCCTGCGCTTCTGGGGAGGCACGTCAACGCCCAGGTCCGAGTCAAATAAGGGGACGCCGTCCAGCTTAATCCTCCCCCGGTCCGGCTTCTCAATGCCTGCAATGCACTTTAGGGTCAGGCTCTTGCCGCACCCGGAGGCCCCCAGAATCCCCATCACCTCATTCCCGGCCTCAAAACAGGTGGAAAGATGAAAATCCCCCAGCTTCTTTTCGATGTCCACAAACAGCGACACGGCCCTTACCTCCCCTCATTTTTTCTTTCGCTCCAGCATGTTCACCGTCAAAAGGACCACAGCCGAGATCGCCATATTTACCATGACCCACCAAAAGGCCAGAGCCTCATTGCCTGTCCGCCACAGATGGTACACTGTGGTGGAGATGGTGGCTGTCTTTCCCGGCGTATACCCGGCCACCATGGTGGTGGCCCCGTACTCCCCCAGGGCTCTGGCAAAGGCCAAAACCGCGCCTGCAAGAATGCCCTGGCGGCAATACGGCATACGGATCCGCCAAAAAATGTAGGTTCCAGACAGCCCCAGGGTCTGCCCCGCGTAGGAAAGGGTCTCGTCAAAGCTCTCAAAAGCCCCCCTTGCCGTCCGGTACATCAGGGGGAATGCCACCACCACCGCGGCAAAGACGCCGGAGTACCAGTTCATCACCAGCTTCACCCCGAACCGCTCCAGAAACCAGGCTCCCACAGGCCGCTTGGTCCCCAGAACAAGGAGCAGGAAATACCCGGCCACTGTAGGCGGCAGCACCATAGGCAGCGTCAGGACCACATCCAGGATGCCCTTTGCCACCCGGTTCAGCTTAGCCACATAGTAAGCGGCAAAAATGCCTGTAAAAAACACCACAACACCCGCGATCAGGGCGATCCTTAAGGAATTATAAAGCGGATACCAATCCATATGCCTGCTCCTGCCCTTTCCTTATTTTATCGGGGAAAATCCCGCTGCCTCAAACACGGCCATGGCGTCGGATCCGGAAAGATAGGCAAGGAACGCCTTGGCCTCCTCCTGCTCTTTCGAATCCTTTAAAACCGCCGCCGGGTAGATCACCTGACGGCACCACCCTTCTTCGGCCTCGTCCGCCACGGTCAGTCCCGCCCCAAGGGCGTCCGTGGCGTAGATGATGCCGCAGTCCACAGTCCCCTCCTTTACCTGGGTGGTCACCTCCTTCACATTGGATCCGTAGGTGAGTTTCGATTCCTCTTCCAGCTGTTCAAGGATCCCCAGGCTTGTGAGTATCTCCAGGGAATAGGCCCCCACCGGCACATCCTCATTGCCGATGGAGATAAGGCCCACGCCGTCGCCTCCCAGATCCTCAAAACCGTCCACGCCGGCCGGGTTGTCGTCAGGAACGGCCAGCACCACCTTGTTCTCCAGCAGATCAAGGCGGGTTCCCTCCAGGACAAGATCCAGGCCCCACGGATTCACCTCAGCCCCCGCCGCCCCGTCCAGCCAGTCCATCTGCTTTTGGGCCGCGGAGATGAAGATATCGCAGTCCGCGCCCTCCTGAATCTGGGTCTTTAACGTTCCTGAGGAATCAAAGGTAAAAATCAGTTCCACGTCCGGCCTTATCTCCCGGTACATGGAGGCGATCTCGGTCAGGGTCTCGGTCAGGGACGCTGCCGCGAACACGGTCAGGGTTTTTGTCTGGCCATCCCCGCCCTCCCCCTTCGCCTGGTCTGCGCCGCTAATGTCTGTCAGGGCCCTGGTCTCCTGGCGTCCCCGGGCAAAGGTCTCCTCTGTCCCGCCCCCGGACGCCCCGCATCCGCATAAAAGCCCCAGAATCGCCATTCCCGCCATCATTCTTCCCCATTGTCTCTTCATCTTAATCGTTCCTCTTTAATCCTTCAAAAACTCAAACGCAGACTCCGGCTTTCTCTTGCAGCCGATGAAATACGCGCCCGCTGTCTGCGCCCCTAAGCCCGGCGCTTATTTCCCAAAGTCAGTACGAACTTCGGCCGCACTCCCCGGCCGTTCCCCTCAAGATCCCCAGGCCGTGCTCCAAAGGTTCCAGGATGCACTCCAGGCTCTCCCTCACCGCCTTTGGGCTTCCGGGAAGATTGACGATCAGGGTCTTGTTCCGTATCGCGGATACGCCCCGGCTCAGCACGGCTCTGTTTGTGTGTTTCATGGAGCAAAAACGGATATACTCCGCGATCCCCGGCGCGTTGCGGTCAGCCACCTCCATGGTGGCTTCCGGCGTCCGGTCCCGGGCGGAGAACCCTGTCCCCCCGCTTGTGACCACCAGATCCACCTGCCGCCCGTCTGCCAGGCGCTTTAGCTGGGTCTTTAAGACTGCCGGCTCATCGGGAAGGATCAGGCTCTCCACCACCTCATACCCTGCTGCCTCCAGGATCTCTCTGGCAGCAGGACCGCTTAGATCCTCCCGCTCTCCCCTGGCGCCCTTGTCGCTGACTGTGACCACAGCCGCCGTAAAGGGCCTGTCTTCCCGGGGAAATACTACGGTCAAAATATCCCCCTGGCGGATATCCCCTTCTTTCTCCACCTGGGCAAACACCCCCTCATGGGGCATGATGCACTCCCCCATGCGCTTGAAGATGTTACAGTGGCTGTGGCACTCTTTTCCGATCTGGGTCATCTTAAGCCTTGCCGTCCCCACCTCAAACACGCAGCCAACGGGAAGGGTCCTGAAATCAATCCCCTCCACCACCAGATTCTCCCCAAACGCGCCGTGGTCCACATGGGCTCCTCTGGCATTAAACTCCTTCACCTTATCATAGGAAAGGAGACTGATCTGGCGGTGCCAGTCCCCCGCGTGGGCGTCGCCGTCAATGCCGTGGCGGGGGCGCACATGGACCTGGTCCACCTTATGTTTCTCTGTTCCCTTCTTTTCGCTGATACAGACTGCTTTCACAATCCCGGTCATAGGTCATTCCTCCCCGCTCTCTTTCCTGTACTCTCGGACTCCTTTTCTTCCTCTTCCGGTGCCGGCATGTCCCGGAAAAACTGTCCGCTTTTCCCGCCGGACTTTTTCTCCAGACAGATCTCTCCCATCTCCATCCGCTTATCCACAGCCTTGCACATATCATAGATCGTCAAAAGGGCCACCGTCACCCCGGTCAGGGCCTCCATCTCCACCCCGGTCTTGCCCGCGGTCCGGGCCGTACACCTGGCCAGCACCTGACACCGCTCCTCGCAGAGCTCAAAGGTAATGGAAAGCTTGGTCAGGTTCAGCACATGGCACAGAGGGATCAGCTCCCAGGTCTTTTTTGCCCCCATGATCCCCGCCACTCTGGCCACAGCCAGCACATCCCCCTTTTTCATAGAGCCCTGTCTTACCATGGCAAAACATTCCGGACTCATGAAAATGCTGCCCCTGGCAACAGCCTCCCGAAGGGTGTCCTCCTTGTGTCCCACATCCACCATCCACGCGTTGCCCTGCCCGTCAAAATGTGTAAATCCCGTCTCTTCCATATCTGTCTAACCTCCGATCCTCGCCATACTCTGCTGCTCCGTAATGCCCCTGGGATCCTCAAAACAGTGAGCCCCGGGCTTTAAAAGAACAGCCCTCTTTACAGCCTCTTTTACCTGCAAAGCCCGCTCCCTCTCTGTCCCGGCTCCCCGCAGAACGGCCCTTAGATCCTCCCCGTCCTCATAGCAGAGGCAGCTTTTTACATATCCCCGGGACGTAAGGCGGACGCGGTTGCAGCTATGGCAGAATTTGCCGTGAATGGCGCTGATAAACCCGACGCTGCCCAAAAAGCCCGGGATGCGGTAGTACACCGCCGGGCCGTTGCCGTGAATCCGGTCATCCGTTTCCATGTCCGGGTAAAGCCGCCTAAGCTCCTTTAACATGGCCCCGTGATCCAGGGACCTATACTGCCGCCCAAACCCAATGGGCATCATCTCGATAAAGCGCACATCCACCGGATACTGTCTGGCAATGTCCAGAAGCTCTGCCCAGCCCGGTCCGCCATAGGGACAGCCCAGCTGCTCTGCCAGGGCCTTTAGGTCCAGGGATACGGCGTTAAGCTTTATGGGGATCCGCCTTCCCTGACACGCCTTCACGGCCCTCTTAAGAGCCCGTAAGACGGTCTCCAGGTCTCCTCTGCCTGTGAGGGCCCGGTACAGGTCCTTATCCAGGGTGTCCAGGCTGATATTGATGCCGTCAATGCCTGCGTCCATCAAGTCATCCAGGTACGTCTCCAGCAGCATGCCGTTGGTGGTGATGGTCACCTTTTCGATCCCCGGCGTATGTTTTAACATATGTATCAGCTGGCAGCATCCCAGCCGCACCAAAGGCTCCCCTCCGGTTATCTTGATCTTTCGTATCCCAAGGTCCGCGGCCTGCCTCGCGATAAAGGCGTACTCCTCCAGAGTCAGTATCTCTTCCATGGGAACCTGCTTTACCCCGTCAGGCATACAGTAGAGGCACCGCAGGTTGCACCGGTCTGTGACAGATATCCTCATATAGTCGATATCCCGTCCAAAATGATCCTTCAATGTCTATCTTCCTTTCCCGAACCCGCAGTTTGGGAACGTGCAGGTTTCACAGTTCAGGCACAGGCCTCCCTGCCCAAGAGCCGCAAGCTCTCTGGCAGTCACCATGTCGTCAGCCATGACTCTGGGAAGTACCAGGTCAAAGATGGTGCGCCTTGCGTACATGACGCAGCCCGGCAGACCCATAATCACCGCCTTCCGCTCCCGCCCCTGCTCCTTCCCCTCGTAGTAGGCTAAGAGAAACATGGCCCCTGGCAGCACCGGCGCCCCGTAGGAAACGATCCTGGCCCCGGTGTTTTTGATGGCCAGAGGGGTCTTATCGTCC
Organism: uncultured Hungatella sp.; assembly: GCA_910585645.1. Taxonomy (GTDB): domain Bacteria; phylum Bacillota; class Clostridia; order Lachnospirales; family Lachnospiraceae; genus UBA3402. Next base: position 24,481 of record CAJUFP010000061.1, read on the forward strand.
GGGTCCACGCTCATGCCTCCTGTGCATATGACCACATCCGCCCCGTTGCCGATCATGTCAAGAATGGAACCTGTCACCTTTTTGTCGTCGTCATTCCAGGTTACGTGGTCTGTAACCTGGCAGTCAAACTCTGCCAGCTTCTGCTCTATAACAGGGGTAAACGTATCCTGGATCCGCCCGTAAAAGACCTCGTTTCCCGTGGTGATGATGCCCACCTTCTTATGTACAAAAGGTTTCAGCTCCAGAATCGGCCTGCCCCCTGTAACCTCCATGGCCGCCTGTCTGGCCCGCTGCAGCTTCTCCTCTTTTATGACCAGGGGGATGATCCTGGTCCCCGCCAGTTTATCCCCCTTTTTCACCGGGAAATTCCCGTGACGGGAGGCGATCATCATCTCCCCGAAGCCGTTGACTGCCTCCAATCCTTTGGCGTCTGCTTTGAACAGCCCGTCCCGGTCTGCCCGAATCTCGATCTTTCCCTCCTTTACCTCGGACCGGCTCATATACTGGCCCTGGCACATGTCGCAGAGAATAGACGCGGCGTCATTTTCGTGGAGCATTCCCTCCTCCTGCTCCCACACATAGAGCTGGTCCTTGCCAACACTAAGGAGCACCGGAATATCCTCCTTTGTCACAATATGGCCTTTGCGAAACACGGCGTCCTTGGTAACGCCCCTGATGATCTGGGTAATGTCATGGCACAGCACTGCGCCCTCCGCGTCCACAGTACGTATCAGTCTCATGTTCTCTCTCCCTTCTGCATATCTGCTATGGCTTTTTCTATCTGCCGGGCCTGTCTGTAGCGCTTCTCGTGAGCTGCCAGGGCTGCCTGGCTGTCAGCCGCCGACCCGCACCGCTTTCTGCTGTCCGCGAACCGCCGCTCCAGGGACACCGTTTTCTCCCCCTGTATCAGTTTGTCCGCCAGATATACGACGGCCTTTTCCAGCCACAGCTTCTCCCCGTCCTCCCTGTCCCCGGAAAGCTCCAGGTCGTGGTGGCATCGGATCACCTGGGCCACATCCTGGTATCCCTCCCGCGTCAGGATCTCCGCCCCTTTTACCGCGTGGTCCTTCTCTGCCCGGGCCACGTCGTGGAGCAGCGAGGCGGCCCGGATCAGGTCCATATCCACACCATAGCCCTCTGCCGCCAGCTGGCCGGCTATGGCCTCCGCCTTAAGGCACACGGCCCGGCAATGCCTTCTGACCGGGTCCGGCGTCTTACATCGGTCCCAGATAGCGGCGCAGGCTTCTTCATCCAGTTCTTTTTTCTCCACCGTCAAAATCCTTTCCCCATATAGGTCTGGTACGCCTGGTCCGTAAAATCCTGCACCGCAGCCACCAACTTCTCATAGGCGTCCATCATGTTTCTCCCTTTCTCCGTCAGCACCGAACCGCCGCCGCCGCTGCCGCCGGTCCACCGCTGCACAACGGGAAAGTTCACCTGCTGCTCCAGCTGCTTTATCATCTTTCGCCCTTTGCTGTAGGAGATATCCATGTTCAGACACGCCTCCTGGAGAGAGCCTGTCTGCCCGATCAGGCTTAGGAGCCTTTGAACCCCCGGTCCGTAAAAGGGCTCGCTGGCAGTCAGACGCACCTGTATCTGGGGGCGGATGGGATACCCCTGGCCCCTCTGGTAGTTCCAGTCCAAAAGCTCCTGGTACTGCTGCCTTGTATCCAGATCCCGATAGATCCCCTCGTCGTCCACCTCCACGCTGGTGACGGCGATGCCGGAATGTTCAATGGCCCCCCGCAAACCGCCCTCCCCCTCATAGGTACACAGCTTCTGGGCCACGTCGCTCCACACCATGACCGGATGTCCGGACGCGCCGCGGCAGATGGTGCGGATAATGGGCGCGTCGATCATCAGCTGCTGGCGGATGGTGTCCGGCATAATGGCCGGCAGGTCCATAGGCAGGATCATCATCCTCTCGCAGTCCTTTCTGATGGCCTCAACCCCCATGCGGACAGAATCAAACATCTGTGTTTCCTGAAAACGTTCGTTTTTTACAAATCGAACGCCCGTAAAAGAAAGGTGCTGCTGCAGCTCGTCTCCCCTGTACCCGGTCACCACCACAATGGGCCCGATTCCCATCTCCATGAGCATCGTCACAATATGGCGGGAGATGGTGGAACTTCCAAAGGGCAGCATGGGCTTAAACGCTCCCATGCGGGACGACAGGCCTGCCGCGACCAGCACCGCGCCTGTTGCTTTCATTGTCGATTTTATCCCCTTTCTTTGGCTTCTGATTGGTATTATAGCTTATTTGGGAGAGGATGGCAAGCTTGAATTGAGGGATCAGTTTCCTTGCGCCTTGACAATATAACGTTATAACGTTATACTCATGTTGAGGAGGACCTGTTTATGAAAACCACAGCAAAAAATGGATCCTGGACAAAGGCGAATATTCCCAAGCACGCTTTTATGAGGTATACGGCGACATGACCGAACTGATCATCGACAGATATATGGAAGAAAAAGAAGTGGAGGAGCTGCTGAATGAGCCAGTATTTCTTAATGCATAAGGATGTTGTATGCGGGGCCATGGTGTTCGATGACAGAAACGGCCGGATCACAGGGTATCGGGACCACCACACAGGCTCTTCCCCGTATATCGGCAATGCCGATCTGGAGAAAATAGCGCGGTGGTGGGAAATGAGGGCCGTTCCCGCATCAAGGGCCGCGATCCGGGAAGTGCTGAGGAGGTCCGGCTGTCTGAACACAAGCCTGTATCTGGCTAAAAACCTGGCGTTAAGCATGACGGACGCATACTGGGTCTGCCCGTCAAATGCTGATCTGAAATATGACCAGGTAAAATTTTCAAACCTGATTGATTACAACGAAGGCAAAATTCCATATCACAACACCACATCTTACGATTATAATGCCTCATTGGGCGGGCAGATGGAAAAATACTGGGATCTGGACCAGCCCGTCCCGGTTCTGGTAAAAGAAAGCAGCAGATATCACGGACAGCAATCTGTAAACGAACTATTTGCTACGCACATCCATACGCTGCAAAACAGCGGCATCCCGTTTGTAAGGTACTCAGCAGAAATCATGGAAGGGCATGGGATCATCAGCCGCTGCAACGCGTTTACCTCAGATAAGGTCGAACTGATTTCTGCATATGAGTTGATTGAAAGCCGGAAGGCGTCAAACAGTTGTTCCCTGTATGACCACTATATCAACCTATGTGTTGAATACGGTATCAGCCATGATGCCATCCAAAAATTTATGGATTACCAGACAATGACTGATTTTATCATCAGTAACACAGACGAGCATCTGATGAATTTCGGCGTGCTGCGGGACGCTGATACCATGCAGCTCATTGGCCCGGCCCCTATCTTTGATTCAGGAAACAGCATGTTCTTTAAGGACGACTGGACGACGCCCTACTCAAGGGCCGGATTGCTGGAACGCCCGATCACAAGTTTTTATAAAACAGAAGATAAGATCCTTGCCAAGGTGCAGGACCGGAAGGTAGTCAAACTTGACCTGCTGCCGTCCCCAGCCGAAGTAAAGGATTTTTACATGCGGGCCGGGATCCCGGAACAAAAAGCAGAGTTCATCGGCAGGAATTATGAAACAAAGCTCCAGATGGTCCGCGAGTTCCAGCAAGGAAAGACCATCTCACTGTACCAGGAAAAACAAGCGGAGAAACAAAAGCACGCAGCGGCTGAAAAGAAAGACCATGGCGCACAAAAATTTATCATGCTGTGCGGGCTGCCTGGTTCCGGGAAAACACAAAAAGCAGCACAGCTCATGCTGGACTGCCAGAGGGCCGGGAAACGATACCAGGATTCTGAAAGCTTATTTACGGTTCGTGACGCCATCCGCGCCTCTTCGTTTATCCTGGATAAAAAACAGGTAACCTACTCACTGCCAAAGGCCCCGGGATATGAACAGTCAGTAACCATTATTTCCGCGAACAGTATCCGTGAAGAAATGGCAAAGCAGGAGATCCCGCCGGATAATAACCTTGTGTCTTTGATCGCGCAGGCGCGTACCAGAGCCGCGCTTATCAGCGGCGCCACGGTAATTTATGATGCGGCAAACATTTCTGAAAGGACAAGAAGAGAGTTTTTGGAAATTGTAAAAAACGCGGGGATACACAATACGGAAATACACGTCATGGATATGCAGATCCAAAAACAGGTTCCCGGCATTAGCCAGGAACGCATGGAAGCCTTGAAAAAGCGTATGTCAGAGTCTTATCCATCCATTGAGGAAGGCTGGAGCAGGATCGTCCATGACAATGGCAGCAGGGGATAACCCGCTTTCGCTTTGTCCACTGCTGCCGGGCCGTAATCCACAAGTTTTCTCCCAATAATTTGTGAAAATCCTGCATTTCGTGGCCGTGCCGTTATGGAATTTCAGCACGGAATATTGGACACTGGACGGGTCGGCTTTGTGGATGATCTCGGACGCAAGCGCTTCGCAGTACGGCTCCAGCCCCCCGTTTCCCGCGCCAGCCACACCCCTTTTGTAGAGGAAGATATCCCCGTCTTCCCTTCTCCAGCATTTTCTGAAAGACCCGTCCGTCGTAACTTCCGGGGACGTGCTGCTCATCTGCTGCCCGTACAGCCCCAGGCCTTCAAATGCCAGCTTTGATATCGTTTCGTTGAAATCATTGCGATAAAAGGAGACTCGCTCCCAGTCAGCCTCTTCCCCTTCCCTTTTGACCCAGAAGGAGTCGTTTATAGATGCCGCATGGGTGACCTCTATGAACCCTTTTGCAGTGCCGCACCCGCAGTCCAGCATCAGCCGCCTTAAATGGTGGTTGTGTTTGTATGCTTTCCTGTCTTCCAGCCATCCGTTGATCTCAAAATCTCCGGCAGGGAGCCTGTCATGCTGCTGTAACAGACAAAACCGCCCGCTCTCTTCTCGGAATGATGCCGCAACCACATCTTTGTTCATCAGGTAATACATTGTCAGCGCCTCCTTTCTGCTTTCTGCACCCTTAAGATATTTCTCATGTCTGCGCATATTGTACCGCATCCGCGCCTGGAAAGCAAAATATTTCCCTTTTTATGCTCCGGTTTGCATAAACCATGGTAATAATCTCCGCCCCTTTTTTACAAAAATATGTCTTATACATGATATTGTTTAGTGAGCAAAGGGCGGAGGTTGTCGTGAAGCCAGTCAGAGAAGGGAAGGATGGTCCTGTCCGGGTTCAGATATGCCAAGCATTC
>CAJUFP010000062.1 GCA_910585645.1 uncultured Hungatella sp.
GAATGTTTGGCATATCTGAACCCGGACAGGACCATCCTTCCCTTCTCTGTCTGGCTCCACGGCAACCCTCGCCCCCTTTGCCCACTACCTTATAGGACATTTTTTTGACCTATTTAGGGCGAAATGTCGAAATTTGGCAGAATATGTCGATTAAAACAAATTGCATTTTGGGCCGTTTAAGGGTAAAATTAATATTGGAAATGGAATGTTACACAAGGCCTTTTAGGGCGAACAAATGTTAAGGAGCATAAGGCAAGGCACCGGAGAGGAGAAACGGCATGGAGTATTCAAAAGATGAATTAGTAAAAAAGATTGAGGCCGCCAGACTTGTTTTGGACAAAAGCATTGATGAGAGACAGGACTATGAGGAAGTCTACCAAAACAGCGTGAAACTGGACCGTCTCATCGAGGAGTATATTGATTCAGGGTATTGAACATACAACATCTAGTGTGGGGAACGGCTGTTCGCAACAAGGACAGCCGTTCTTTTTTTGCCCTTTTTTTCAAAATGCCCTTGCTATTTCACCCGGTTTGTACTAAAATCAAAGTACAAGTGGTGAGAAGTGGTACAAAGTGGCGTAAAGTGGTAAGAAAGTGGCGCATAGAGAGTAGCAGCAGGTGATCGCGTATGTTCATGGGTGAATACAATCATACGGTGGATGCAAAGGGACGTCTGATCGTTCCCTCGAAGTTCCGGGAGCAGCTTGGAGATGAATTCGTGGTTACGAAGGGTCTGGACGGCTGCCTTTTCGTGTATGAAAACACCGAGTGGAAGATCCTGGAGGAAAAGCTGAAAGCCCTGCCCCTTACCAACGCCAACGCCCGTAAGATCACCCGTTTTTTCCTGGCCGGAGCCTGCCAGTGCGAGGTGGACAAGCAGGGAAGGATCCTGCTGCCCGCGGTTCTGCGGGAATTCGCCAAGATCGAGAAGGACGCGGTCATGGTGGGCGTGGGAAACCGGATCGAGATCTGGAGCAAAGAATCCTGGATGTCAGCCAATGTCTATGACGACATGGATGAGATCGCGGAGAGCATGGAAGGACTTGGGATATGATATTTGAGCATCAGTCAGTGCTTCTTAGAGAGACCGTGGACAGTTTGATGGTAAAGCCTGAGGGCATCTATGTGGACGGGACTTTGGGGGGAGGAGGCCACGCCCTGCTGGTGTGCCAGAGGCTGGGAGAACAAGGACGGCTGATCGGCATTGATCAGGACGAGGACGCCATAAAGGCTGCCACGGACCGCTTGAAGGAATACAGAGATAAAGTTACGATCGTAAAAAGCAACTATGAGAATATAAAGCAGGTGCTTTCGGACCTGGAGATCCGCAAAGTGGACGGGATCTGCCTGGATCTGGGGGTGTCGTCCTACCAGCTGGACGCCCCGGAGCGGGGATTTACGTACCGGGAAGACGCCCCCCTTGACATGAGGATGGACAAGAGCGGATCCCTGACAGCGGCCCAGGTGGTAAATGAGTACAGCGAGGACGCCCTCTACCGGGTCATCCGGGATTACGGGGAGGAAAAGTTCGCAAAGAACATCGCCAAGCACATTGTGAGAGCCCGCAGGGAGGGGCCGGTGGAGACGACAGATCAGCTTACCCAGATCATCAAGGCCGCCATCCCCATGAAGATGCGCGCTGCGGGAGGCCATCCCTCCAAGCGGACCTTTCAGGCCATCCGGATCGAGGTGAACCACGAGTTAGAGGCCCTGGAACATTCCATTGACGGGATGATCGATCTTTTGAACCCAGGGGGAAGACTTAGCATCATCACCTTCCACTCCCTGGAGGACCGGATCGTCAAGACCAGGTTTCGGGATAATGAAAACCCCTGCGTGTGCCCGCCGGATTTTCCGGTGTGCGTCTGCGGGAGAACGAGCAAAGGCAAGGTGGTGACCAGAAAGCCGGTGGTACCGGGACAGGAGGAACTTGAGAGGAACAAGCGGGCAAAGAGCTCAAAGCTTCGGGTCTTTGAGAGAAGGTGAGAGCTTTTAGGGCCCCAGGGCGATGATGGATGGAAACAGAAGGGAGTGTTCGTATGGCAACAGCAAACAGGACTGTCCGAAGACAGAAACGGAGCGGGAGCGCGCGCGCGGGAGCGGCATATGTCCACGGCAGCGCGGCGCCGAAGATGGAAGCGGCCCCGGCCCGGGAGAGGGGACAGGACAAGAGGGAGGAGAGAGTCAGACAGGAGAAGCGCCACAGGACCCGTGTACAGGTGAGAAAGAACCAGCAGAAGGCTTTGCGGATCGATCTCCCCTATCTGGTGATGCTGGTGGCAGCGTCCTGCTGCACCCTGTTTATCTGTGTCAACTATCTCCAGGCACAGACTGTCATGACCAGGCGCATGGACCGCATTGAGTCCCTGGAAAAGCAGGTGGATTCCCTGCGGGCGGAGAACGACACCCTCCAGACCAGGATCAACACATCCGTGGATCTGGACCATATCTACAAGGTAGCCACAGAGGAGCTGGGTATGGTCTACGCGGGAAAGAGCCAGGTGCGCATGTATCATCAGACAGAAAGCGAGTTCGTAAGACAGTATGAAGACATCCCAACCTACTAAAAAGAAACATAAGCGCCAGAGCCCCGAGGGGAAGGGCAGGCAGCCTCATCCCCGGGGCCCTTTGTTTGCGCCTTACATGCAGCAGAAGCTGGCATTCACGGTTTTCGTGATCTTGCTGGCTTTGTTTGCATTGGTGTTTGTGCTCTACAGGATTGTGAAGAATAATAATGAAGAGTACACCAAGATCGTGCTGTCCCAGCGGTCCACCTACGACAGCCGCACCATCCCTTACCGGAGAGGCGACATCGTGGACCGGAACGGCACCTACCTGGCCACCAGCGACAAGGTGTACAACCTGATCCTGGACCCGGACCAGATCTACAGCCAGGAGAACTACTACTTAAATCCCACGGTCAACGCCCTGGTGGAGGTGTTCGGCTATGACAGGACAGAGCTTTTGGAGACCCTTCTTGACCACAAGGAGTCCATGTATCTGCGGTATGAGCGGAGAATGACGTATGAGAAAAAGGAGCAGTTCGAGGCCCTGCAGGAATCGGTGAACAAGGCAAATGCCGAGGCCGGGATCAATGACAGGATCAAAGGCGTGTGGTTTGAGGATGAGTACAAGCGGGTTTATCCCTATGAGTCCTTAGCCTGCGGCATCATCGGCTTTACCTCCGGCGACGGCAGCGTCGGCAACGGGGGTATTGAGCAGTATTACGACAGCACCCTGATCGGGGTCAACGGCCGGGAGTACGGATACCTAAACGACGACTCCAACATGGAGACTGTGATAAAACCGGCGCAAAACGGCAGCACCGTAGTGTCCACCATTGACATTTACATCCAGCAGCTGGTGGAGAAGCGGATCGAGCAGTGGAAGGAGGACCCGGGAAGCAGGCATATCGGCATCCTGGTGATGAATCCCAACAACGGAGAGATCCTGGCCATGGCCGATGACTCCAGATATGACCTGAATAATCCCAGGGATCTAAGCGAAAATTACAGCCAGGAGGAGATCGACGCCATGACGGACCAGGAGAAGGTGGACGCCTTAAGCCGGATGTGGCGTAATTTCTGCGTCAGCGACACCTTTGAGCCCGGTTCCCCGGCAAAGGTGCTGACTGTGGCCACAGGTCTGGAGGAGAATGTGTTCCAGACAAGCACCCATTTTAACTGCGACGGGTTTGAGCATATTGATCCTTATGATATCAAATGTACTGCCTATGCAAGAGGCGGCCACGGCGATCTGTCGGTGGAGGAGACCATCATCGTGTCCTGCAATGACGCCATGATGCAGATGTCCGCCATGGAGGGAAAAATCACTTTTAAGAAATATCAGGACCTGTTTAACATCGGCGCGAAGACAGGGATCGACCTTCCCGGGGAGGCGGACGCGGCCCCCCTGGTGTACAAGGTGGAAAATATGGACCCTGCCAGCCTTGCCACCAACGGGTTTGGACAGAACTTTAACTGCACCATGGTGCAGATGGCCGCGGCTTTTGCCTCGGTGATCAACGGCGGCTCCTACTATGAGCCCCATGTGGTAAAGCAGGTGATCAACGAGAACGGCGCCGTCACCAGCAAGAATGACGGCGTTCTGGTGCGGGAGACCGTGTCAGACGCCACCAGCCGCTTTATGCGGGAGGCCCTAAGGCGCACCGTGGCCGAGGGGACGGGCAAGGCGGCCCAGGTGGAAGGGTACGACGTAGGCGGAAAGACGGGGACCGCGGAGAAGGTAGGTCGGAACAAGGAGGACTATGTGGTGTCCTTCTGCGGCTTTGCCCCCACAGACCACCCCCAGGTGCTGGTGTACGTGGTTATTGACGAGCCCAATGTGGAGAAGCAGGCCAGCAGCTCCTATGCCAGCAGGGTATTTTCCCAGGTTATGGGAGATATTCTTCCTTATCTTAATGTGTTTCCCGACACAGAGGATGAGGAGGATACTCTGACCCAGGAGGAGATGCTGGAAAATGAGGGAGTCCATGAAAATGAGGGGGACCCGGGGGCAGAGACACAAGAACAGGGACCTGTCTATGAGACGGATGAGAACGCGCCTCCAGAGGAGACGGGGGAGGACGGAACGGTGATCCCGTCGGATCTTCCCTACCTTCCGGCAGGGGAGGAGGAGAGCACCCAGGAGTCTCTTCCCGCGGCGGAGAGTTCATCCGCCCGGACCGGGGAAGAGAGTCAGGCGGAGAGCTCTTCGGGAGGAGAACCAGGCGCTGCGGAGTCAAGGGCGGCAGAGCCGTCGGGAACCGGGGCAGAGTCAAGGGCGGCGGAGCCGTCGGGAACCGGGGCGGAGTCAAGGGCGGCGGAGCCGTCAGGGACCACGACCACAGCGACGAGGGCGGCTCCTGAACAGGGCGGCGCTTTGGGACAGCCTGCGGGATAAGGCATATTTTCGAAACAACCTCATATATTATATCAATGTTTCTGTGTGGCGAGGGCCTATGATCCAGAGCAAATCCCATCACAGAGGAAAAATGGCCGCGGTGTGGCTGATGTCCAGCCTTTTGATGGCAGGCCTTATGGGACGTCTGGTGTATCTCATGATCTTCCGGTCCGAACATTACAGCCAGATGGCGGAGGACCTCCACCAGAGGGAGAGGACCATCAAGGCCGCCAGAGGACAGATCCTGGACAGAAACGGCACGGTGATCGCCACCAACCGGACCGTGTGTACCATATCCGTGATCCATAACCAGATCACGGACAAAGACCAGGTGGCAGAGACCTTGTCCCGGACTTTAGGCCTGGCGGAGGATGAGGTGAGAAAGAAGGTGGAGAAATACAGCGCCAGGGAGATCGTGGCGGTCAATGTGGATAAAGAGCTGGGGGACGCCATAAGAAACTGTCATCTTGACGGCGTGAAGGTGGATGAGGACTACAGGCGGTATTACCCTTACGGAAGCCTGGCCTCCAAGGTCCTGGGCTTTACAGGAGGCGACAACCAGGGCATCATCGGCCTGGAGGTGGTGTACGAGGAGTGGTTAAAAGGCAAAAACGGCCTGATCCTCACCCAGGCCGACGCGGCGGGGGTGGAGATCGACAATGCCTTTGAGGACCGGGTGGAGCCGGTGGCAGGGGCTGATCTGACCATCAGCCTGGATGTGAACATCCAGACCTACGCCCAGCAGGCAGCCCTAAAGGTGATGGAGGAGAAAGGGGCCAAGCGGGTGTCCATGATTGTCATGAATCCCCAAAACGGGGAGATCCTGGCCATGGTCAATGTGCCGGAGTTTGACTTAAACGACCCCTTTACCCTTAATGTGGAGCCCCAGGAGGGGACGGCGGCCTCCAAACAGGAGCTGTTAAACCAGATGTGGAGAAACCCCAGCATCAACGATACCTACGAGCCAGGCTCCACCTTTAAGATCATCACCGCCGCCGCCGGGCTGGAGGCGGGGGTCGTAAGGCTGGAGGACCGGTTTTCCTGTCCCGGCTTTCGGGTGGTGGAGGATCGGAAGATCCGGTGCCACAAGGTGGGAGGCCACGGGGCGGAGAATTTTTTACAGGGAGCCATGAATTCCTGCAACCCGGTGTTTATCGACGTGGGCCAGAGGCTGGGGGTGGACCAGTATTACCACTACTTTACCCAGTTCGGCCTCCTTGGAAAGACAGGCATCGACCTTCCCGGCGAGGCCTCCACCATTATGCACAAGAAGGAGAACATGGGGCTGGTGGAATTGGCCACCGTGTCTTTCGGCCAGTCCTTTCAGATCACGCCTCTGCAGCTGATTACCACCGCGGCCTCCATTGTAAACGGGGGAAACCGGGTGACGCCCCATTTCGGCGTCCGGGCCGTGTCCTCAGACGGTGAGACGGTGAGAAAATTTTCCTACCCGGTGAGGGAGGGCGTGGTGTCTGCCCAGACCAGCGAGACCATGCGCTACATCCTGGAACATGTGGTGTCCGAGGGCAGCGGAAAGAAGGCGGCTCTGGAGGGGTACCGCATCGGCGGGAAGACCGCCACGTCGGAAAAGCTGCCCAGAAGCCTGAAAAAGTACATCTCAAGCTTTGTGGGGTTCGCCCCTGCAGACGATCCCCAGGTCATCGCCCTGGTGACCATTGACGAGCCTGTGGGGGTCTACTACGGGGGAACCATCGCCGCGCCGGTGATCGCGGATCTGTTTCAAAATATTTTGCCATATCTGGGAATAAATGCAGAAATTATGGACTGATTATTCCCGCAAAAAGACATATACTATTGAGGTATACATAAGAATTTGAGGTGCGATATGATTAATGAAACCATACTTGCGATTATCATCGCCTTTGCCATCAGCGCGGTCCTGTGTCCTATTGTGATCCCCTTTCTGCACAAGCTGAAATTCGGCCAGCAGGTTCGGGACGACGGCCCGCAGACTCATCTGAAAAAAGCGGGAACGCCTACCATGGGCGGCCTGATCATACTGAGCAGTATTATCATCACGTCCATGTTTTATCTCAGGGATTATCCGAAGATGATCCCTGTGCTGTTTGTCACCGTGGGATTTGGCATCATCGGCTTTTTGGATGATTACATCAAGATTGTCATGAAGCGGTCCGAGGGGCTAAAGCCCATGCAGAAGCTTTTGGGGCAGATCGTCATCACAGGGGTGTTCACCTATTACCTGGTCAATTCCGGGGAGGTGAATACAGCGGCGCTGATCCCCTTTACAGGCGGGTTTGATCACGGCTACTTTGTGCGGTTTGGCATTCTTTACGTGCCCTTTGTGTTTGTGGTCATGCTGGGCACGGACAACGGGGTGAACTTTACGGACGGCTTAGACGGCCTGTGTACCAGCGTTACCATCCTGGTGGCCACGTTTCTGACCATTATCGCCCTGGGGGAGAAGAGCGGCATCAGCCCCATAACCGGGGCGGTGGTGGGAAGCCTTCTGGGGTTTCTCCTCTTTAATGTATACCCGGCCAAGGTGTTTATGGGGGATACCGGTTCCCTGGCCCTGGGGGGATTTGTGGCTTCCAGCGCGTGCATGATGCAGATCCCTCTGTTTATCCCCATCATCGGCCTGATCTACCTGGTGGAGGTGTTATCCGTGATGATCCAGGTGACTTATTTTAAGAAGACAGGGGGAAAAAGGGTCTTTAAGATGGCTCCCATCCATCACCACTTTGAACTGTGCGGATGGTCGGAGACCCGGGTGGTGGCAGTATTTTCCATCATCACAGCCATGCTTTGTTTGATCGCGTACTTAGGATTGTAGGAGGAAGAGAGATGAGCCGGAGTCAGAAAGTGCTGGTGGCGGGGACGGGAATCAGTGGGATCTCGTCCGCAAGGCTTCTTCTGGATAAGGGCGGCGAGGTGATCCTTTATGACGGGAACGCCGGCCTGGATGCCCAGGAGATACGTAAGAAATTTGAGGAAGACGCAAAGATAACCATTCTGCTGGGGAAGCTGGAGCGGCAGGATCTGGCGGGGGTGGAGCTGTGCATCATCAGCCCGGGGATCTCCCTGGAAGCTCCCTTTGTGGCGGTGCTGGACGCTGCCCGGATTCCCATATGGGGGGAGATCCAGCTGGCGTACCAGTGCTCCAGAGGCCGTCTGGCAGCCATAACAGGCACCAACGGGAAGACCACCACCACAGCCCTGGTGGGGGAGATCATGAAGTCCAAGTTTGAGGACGTGTATGTGGTGGGCAATATCGGCATCCCCTACACCCAGATCGCCCTTGACACAAAGAGCGACAGCGTGACCGTGGCCGAGGTTTCCAGCTTCCAGCTGGAGACCATCATGGATTTTCGGCCTGATGTCAGCGCTATCTTAAATATTACTCCGGACCATTTAAACCGCCACCACACCATGGAGAACTACATCGCGGTGAAAGAGAGCATTACCATGAACCAGACGGAGAGCGATCTTTGCGTCCTGAACTACGACGACCCGGTGCTGCGGGCCTTCGGATCGCCGGAAAATGAGGGGCGAAGGTGCAGGGTTATGTTTTTCAGCAGCCGTCAGGCTCTGGCCGAGGGCTATTACCTGGACGGGAACATGATCTGTTTTGCCCACAATGGCCGGGTCACAGAACTTTTGGATGTGCGGGAATTAAATCTCCTGGGCCGGCATAATTATGAAAATGTGATGGCGGCCATTGCCGTCAGCTCCGCCATGGGCGTGTCCATGGACCGGATCCGCCGGGCAGTAAAGGCTTTTCAGGCAGTGGAGCACAGGATCGAGTTTGTCCTTGAGCGGTCGGGGGTGAAATACTACAACGACTCCAAGGGCACCAACCCGGACGCTGCCATCCAGGCCATCCGGGCCATGAAGGGGCCCACCCTGCTGATCGCCGGCGGCTATGACAAGGAAGCCCGGTATGATCAGTGGGTTGAGGAGTTTGAGGGCAGGGTCAAGTACCTGGTGCTCATCGGACAGACCAGGGATAAGATCTCGGAGTGCGCCAAGGCCCATGGGTTTACGGACATCATGTACGCGGAGGACATGTCCGAGGCTGTCAGCGTCTGCGCCTCCTACGCCAACATGGGCGACAACGTGCTGCTTTCCCCGGCCTGCGCCAGCTGGGGCATGTTTAAGGACTATGAGGAGCGGGGCAGGATCTTCAAGGAGTGCGTGAGAAATCTCTAGGAGTTATGACGGGCGTGGAGGGAGGAGGCTGTTTTGCCGAAAAAAAAGAAAAAGAAAGCAAGGCGTTTTTATGATTACAGCCTTCTGTTTACCATTGTATTCCTTACAATCTTCGGGCTGGTGATGATCTACAGCAGCAGTTCCTACATGGCCCAGATCAATTACAAGGGCAACGCGGGATATTTTATGACCAGACAGGCGGGGATCGCCCTGGCGGGATTTTTCCTTATGATCCTGATATCCAGGATGGATTATCACTGGTACGCCCGGTTTTCCAACCTGGCGATCCTGGTGTCCTGGGGTCTGATGATCGCCGTAAGCCTGTTTGGCAGGGAAGTAAACGGAAAGAAGCGGTGGCTGGGCGTTGGCAACGCCAGTTTTCAGCCAACAGAGCTGGTGAAGATCACGGTCATCGTGGCCATGGCAGCCCTGATCACCCGGATCGGCAGGGATGTGGACCGGATGGCAGGGGTGGCCAGGGCCGTGCTGATCACCATGCCTCTGGCGATTATCGTGGCTGCCAACAACCTAAGTTCCGGGATCATCATCGTGGGCATCGGCTTTGTGATGATGTTCGTTGCCAGCAAAAAGCAGGCGCCCTATATTCTGTGCGTAGTGGCGGCGGCGGTGGTGCTGATCTTCGCGGGACCCATCGGCCACGCCCTGACAGCCATCAAGATCTTGCAGCCCTACCAGCTGACCAGGATCAATGTGTGGCTGAACCCGGAGGCCTACCCCACCACAGGCGGGTATCAGGTGCTCCAGGGCCTTTACGCCATCGGTTCCGGCGGTCTGTTCGGCAAAGGGCTGGGGGAGAGCATCCAGAAGCTGGGGTTTGTGCCGGAGTCCCAGAACGACATGATCTTTGCCATTATCTGCGAGGAGCTGGGGTTGTTCGGGGCCATGCTGGTGATCTTTCTCTTTGTGTTTATGATCTACCGCTTTCTGCTGATCGCGGGCAATGCGCCGGATCTGTTCGGGGCCATGCTGGTGGTTGGGGTCATGGCCCACATTGCCATCCAGGTGATCTTAAACATCGCGGTGGTCACCAACACCATTCCCAACACAGGCATCACCCTGCCGTTTATCAGCTACGGGGGAACTTCGGTTTTGTTTTTGATGATCGAGATGGGGATGGTGTTAAGCGTGTCTAACCAGATCAAGCTGGAGCGGTAGCCGGGCCGTGGAGGGGAAATGCAGTCATAGCCGTGGAACATACAACAGACAGGCAGGGATTACATAGGATGGTATATAGGATGCCCAAGAAGGGAGCAGGTTGTCTGTGATTATAGTCCAGGGTTACTATCCGCTAAAAGGTGAGATTGAGATTCAGGGGTCGAAAAACGCGGCGCTGCCCATGATGGCGGCGGCGCTCCTCCATAAAGGCGTCACGGTTTTGGACCATGTCCCCATGATACAGGATGTTTTCTGTATGATGGGGATATTGGAGTCTTTAGGATGCGTCTTATGGTTAAAGGACCACAGGCTGATCATTGATGCCAGTGAGGTTTCGTCGGTGCAAATCCCCAGGGACCGGGGCAGAGCCATGCGGTCCTCCATTGTGGTCCTGGGCGCTTTGCTGGGGCGGCGGGGGGAAGGGGAGGCCTACTACCCGGGAGGGTGTTCCATCGGCAGCAGGCCCATTGACCTGCACCTGGCGGCTTTTCGGGCCATGGGAGCAAAGGTCCGGGAGGAAGGGGACATGATACGGGCCGAGGCAGGAGCCCTTAAGGGAGCGGACATCACCTTTTCTTACCCAAGCGTGGGCGCTACGGAGAACGTGATCTTAGGGGCGGTGAAGGCAGAAGGGCGCACGGTCCTTAAGGGGGCGGCAAGGGAACCGGAGATCGACGCCCTGTGTGGGATGCTAAAGGCCATGGGGGCAAAGATCCGGGGCGTGGGCAGCGACTGTCTGATTATAGACGGGGTAAAGGAGCTGGGGGACGCTTATTATCAGGTGCCGGGAGACCGGATCGTGGCCGGAACTTATCTCTTTGCGGTTATGGCCGCAGGGGGAGAGGCGGTCTTAAGGAAAGGGAGCCCGGAGAGCCTGGGATGCGTTTTGGACACCATGAGAGCCATGGGGGCCGGCGTCAGGGTGGAGGGGGATACGGTTTCCATCGCCATGAGAGGGCGGCCAAAGGCAGTGTCCATCACCACAAGCCCTCACCCCGGATTTCCCACAGACCTCCAGTCCGTGGCCATGGCGGTCATGGCTGTGGGGGAGGGGCAGGGGTATTTGAAAGAAACGGTATTTGAGGGAAGATTTGCCACCGCAAAACAATTGCATAAAATGGGCGCAGAGATTATAATAGAGGGAAGCGAGGCCCGGGTCACGGGAAAGGGGTTCCTGAAAGGGGCCAGGGTCAGGGCCTGCGATCTGCGCAGCGGGGCGGCCCTGGCGGTGGCCGGGCTTCGGGCAGAAGGCGACACCGTGATCACGGACTGCTGCCATATCTTTCGGGGGTATGAGGACATCTGCGGGGATTTACGAAATCTGGGGGGCAGGATACGGAGAGAATCATGAAGAGATTTAAGATAAAGAGGCCAAAGGCCGCGATCTTGCTTCTTGCGGCCATGGCCGCGGCTCTTGGGATTGGCGCCATGTCCATGAACATCAAGCAGATCAGGGTCAGCGGCAACAACCGGTATACCAGTGAAGAGCTGGTGGATATGATCTTTAAGACCAAGGCGGACAGAAATACCTTGTACTGTTATGGGAAGGATAAGCTGACACAGCACCAGCAGATCCCCTTTGTGGAGGATTATCAGCTGGTGTTTCGGGGGCCTTTTGAGGTGGAGATCATTGTCCATGAAAAGAGCGTGGTGGGATATGTGACTTACATGAGCAGCTGCATGTACTTTGACAAGGACGGCATTATCGTGGAGAGCGCCAACCGGGAGGTGGAGGGCATTCCCCGCATCGAGGGGCTTGATTTCGGCCAGATCGTGCTGCACAAGCCTCTCCCTGTGGCAAACCAGGCTATTTTCGGGCAGATCCTGATTTTGACTCAGGTGCTGTCCACCCACGACCTGAAGGTGAACCGCATTCAGTACGACAGGAAGGGGGACGCGACGCTTTACATGGATGATCTTGAGGTGGTGCTGGGGGACAAGTCCAACATTGATGGGAAGATCCTGCGGCTGTCCAACATGATGCCGGAGCTGAAAGGACTTAAGGGAACCCTGTATCTCGACACCTATGACCCGTCCAACAATCAGATGGCGTACACCTTCAAAAAGAAGTCATGAAAAGTCATGAAAAGTTGAAAAAAACAGTTGATATTTTAGTGGAAATAAAATATAGTATTAGGTAGGTTTGTTTATGCCCCGGCCACATGAGGGATTGGGTCTACATAGGGAAAAGCAGAGATTATCCATAGGTTGAAGGAGGAAATATCTTGTTAGAGATTAAGATAAACGAGGCCGAGAATACGGCACGGATCATAGTAGTCGGCGTAGGCGGCGCTGGAAATAACGCGGTGAACCGCATGATTGACGAGAATATCGCGGGAGTTGAGTTTATCGGGGTCAACACGGACAAGCAGGCCCTGGGCTTCTGCAAAGCTCCCACAGCCATGCAGATCGGCGAGAAGCTTACCAAGGGACTTGGAGCCGGGGCAAGGCCGGATATCGGAGAGAAGGCGGCGGAGGAAAGCTCCGAGGAGCTGGCCCAGGCGCTGAAAGGGGCGGACATGGTGTTCGTCACCTGCGGCATGGGAGGCGGCACCGGAACAGGGGCCGCGCCGGTGGTGGCCCGCATTGCCAAGGATATGGGCATCCTCACCGTCGGCGTGGTGACCAAGCCCTTTAAGTTCGAGGCCAGGACCCGCATGACCAACGCCCTCCAGGGGATCGAGCGGCTGAAAGAGAGCGTTGACACCCTGATCGTCATCCCCAACGACAAGCTTTTGGAGATCGTGGACCGCAGGACCACCATGCCCGACGCCTTAAAGAAGGCGGACGAGGTGCTGCAGCAGGCAGTCCAGGGGATCACGGACCTGATCAATGTGCCGGGCCTGATCAACCTGGATTTCGCGGATGTGCAGACGGTTATGATCGACAAGGGGATCGCCCACATCGGCATCGGCAGGGCAAAGGGGGACGAGAAGGCTCTGGAGGCGGTGAAGCAGGCTGTGTCCAGCCCTCTTTTGGAGACCACCATCGAGGGAGCTTCCCATGTGATCATCAATATCTCCGGGGATATCAGCCTGATCGAGGCCAACGAGGCAGCCAGCTTTGTCCAGGATATGGCGGGGGAGGAGGCCAACATCATCTTTGGCGCCATGTACGACGAGAGCGCCCAGGACGAGGCGGTGATCACGGTCATCGCCACAGGTCTGGACGGCCATGTGCCCTCCGCGGGGACAGGAGTGTCCGGAGCCATGTCAGGGTTTAATACCTTTAACCGTCAGAAAGCCCAGTCCGAGGCAGCGGCCACAGCCCAGGGGCCGGCCCAGGGATATAACACGGGGCGTCCCGTGGTTCCCCAGGGACAGGGACAGCCGCCTCTCCGCGCCGTGCCGGGAGGGAATCAGAGACAGATGCCGCCTCAGGGTGGAGTTGTGGGCATGGGAGGACAGCAGCAGCAGACGCAGAACCCCATACCGCCTCAGCAGGGAACTCCCTACAGGCCTAATGTGAATGTGAAAGACATCAGCATCCCTGACTTTTTGAGAAATAACAATAACAGAAGATAAGAGGGGATCAGAATTTTTGAGAAAAAAAGGATATCATAGAGCACCGGGACAGTCTGGGTGTTTTATGATGTCCTTTTTGTGTTCTCCGGCTTATCCGAAGACAAAGTGTGCGGGAGGCTGATGGCTGTCGGCAAAGTCAAAAGCCTGCCGGATGTTCTCTTGGATGGTCAGCTCATCTAACCTGCACAGGATCCCCATGTGGTAGAGATGGTAGTAGCAATACTCATCTATGGTCATAGCGCCGGGGTTCTCGTGAAAACAGGCGTAGAGCTGGACCCTGGCCCCCATGTCCATGCGGACTTTGATCCGCAGGTCCTTTTCGTCATAGGATTTGTGGAAATCCTGGGACACCTGCTCATAGATCCGGGACACCGTGTCGATCTTGTGGTTCATCCACTGCTGCTGCTGGTCTTTGTGGTAGAACAGCTCCATGGTCCTGGGGCTGCTCATGATGCGGCGGTAGGCGTAGATGTAGACAACGCAGTGGCGCCAATACTTGTTTTTGTACTCCTCCGGATAGGAGTCGATAAATGTTTTGAGCAGTTCAAAGAAACCATCGATCAATTCCTCCATAAGCAGATATTTATTTTTAAAATGGTATGTAATGGTGCTTTTGACAATGCCCAGTTTATCGGCTATCTTCTGAAAGGTGGTGCCGCTGTAGCCGTACCGGAGAAACATGACGCCGGCGATCTTAAGGATTTCTTCTCTTAGGTTTGCCGGCTTATGTGTGTCTGTGGTCTGATCCATATAGAAAACCTCCGTCATGAAAAGGGTCAAGCGCGTATCATTCCAATTATATAGGACGCGGGGGAAAGATACAAGCTTCAAAAAAAATAAATACAAACATATGTATGTATTGTGGCCAGGAATCGGGAATATGGAAGATTGCACCACGCTTTTTGGCTAAAAGGCTTAAAAATCGACAAAAAATCTCACTTTTATATTGACTGTGCCTAACAAATATAGTAAAATCGAACTGTACAAAATATGTATTGTACAGTTTAAAAAATAAAACTGCAGTTTATTTTTTTTACAACAACATGTTAAATAAAAGACAAAGGAAGGAGCAATTTTATGGAAGCATCACAGAAGAAGGGGAATCCCTGGCTGTCCCTGGCAGCGGTTACGCTGGCCTTTTCCTTCACGTTTTTAAGCAGGTACATCTGGAGCCCGCTGATGGCAGACGTGTCCGGCGAGTTCGGGATCAACGCCACCCAGGCGGGGCTTTACATGTCCGCGTTTTTTGCCGGATATCTGGTGACTCAGATCCCCGGAGGGATCATGGCGGACAAGTATCAGCCCAAGTATATCCTGATGATCTGCACGGCTCTGGGAGGCGTTATGACAGCTATGATGTCCATGATCCAGAGCTATGAGATGGGATTGGCGATCCGGGTCATCACCGGTGTCAGCAGCGGATGCGTCATGGCCCAGTGTTCCAAAGTGGTGGCCACTACCTTTGAGCCCAAGAAGCGGGCGTCAGCCATGGGCGTGGTTCTTGCCTCCCCGCCTTTTGGCATCACGCTGGCACAGTCTCTGGGCGCTCCTTTAAACCAGGCCATTGGCTGGAGAAACACGTTTTTGGCTGTGGCCGTGGTGGCGGTGGCCATTGTGGCCATGATCGCCATGTGGGTTCCCGCGACGGCTAAGAAGGCGGCTCCCACAGGCGAGGCGGCCAAGGCGGCGGCTCAGACCGCGGCGGCGGCGCCGGCAAAGCAGGCAGGGCTTTTGGAGGGCCTTATCGGGTTCTTTACCAACAAGCAGCAGCTTCTTCTGGGAGCCAGCGGGTTTATGTTCATGTTTATCTCCGTGGGGTTTGCCACGTGGACCAACCGCTATGCCCAGAGCCTGGGGTTCACCCCGGTCCAGGGCGGCATGATCATTACCTGCTACAGCATCGCGGGAATCGGGGCCTCCTGTATCTCCGGCTCTCTGGCGGACAGGATTCACCTAAGCCACAGAAACTTCCTTATATTAAGTCTGTCCCTTATGGGCGTCATGACCCTGGTATTTTCTTTCCAGAGCAGCTACATGGGGCTTCTGGTGGTGGGCATTCTCTACGGCGCCGCGTCCTATCTGCCGTCCACCCACTACACCACGTCGGCCATGATCCTGGCAGGGGAGCGGTTTACGGCCACGGCGGCGTCGTCCCAGAACCTTTTATTCCAGCTGGCCAGCTTTATCATGCCGGTTGTGGTTGGGCGGGCCATTGACGCTACGGGCAATTACAGCCTGGTCTGGTACATTTTCTGCGGCTGCGCTGTTATTTCCGTAATATTCTGTTTCTTTGTTAAAAATGATAAATAACATGGAGAAAAGGAGTACATATGAAAGAAATTGTTCGAAACGTGATCACCATCCATGTAAATGGAAAGACCTATGACATTCCCGTGGGCACGGGGCGGTACGAGATGCCGGAAAGCGAGACCCTGTCCCACACCTTGCGGGACCGTCTTGGCCTGACGGGCCTTAAGATCGGGTGCGACCAGGGCGCCTGCGGCTGCTGCACGGTTATTATGGACGGAAAAGCCGTTACCTCCTGTATGACTCTGACCATGGACTGCGACGGGGGGAACATCACCACCATCGAGGGACTGGCTGATCGGGCCACCGGGGAGCTTGACGGGCTGCAGCAGGCATTTCTGGACAACTGCGGGTACCAGTGCGGATTCTGCACTCCGGGCATCATCATGACCGCCAAGGCGTTTCTGGAAGAACATGAGGACCCCACGGAGGAGGAAGTGCGGGAGGCTTTGGCCGGCAACTACTGTCGCTGCGGCACCCACTATACGGCGGTTGAGTCGGTTATGGCTTATGTGCAGAAGAGAAAGGAGGAGCGTCAATGAGCGAATTGAAATATGTAGGTAAAGAGACTGTCCGCCTGCTGGGACGTGACATTGTCACAGGCAAGGCCAGGTACACGGGAGATTTTCGCCTTCCGGGGATGCAGTACGGAAAGATTTTGAGAAGCCCCCATCCCTACGCCAGGATCCTGTCCATTGACACATCCCGGGCAAAGGCCCTGGAAGGCGTTACCGCAGTGGTCACCTGGAAGGATGTTGACAGGAACATCTACATCACCAACGGCTTCACCCCGCCAAAGCACCACCACATTATGGATGAGTACGCGCGGTTTATCGGCGACGCCGTGGCCCTTATCGTGGCGGAGACAGAGGATATCGCCATGGAGGCCATGGAGCTGATTGACGTGGAGTATGAGGTGTTAAAGCCTGTGTTTACCATTGACGAGGCGATCGCGCCTGACGCGCCCCAGCTGTATCCGGAGTTTCCCGGCAACATCGCGCCCCACAAGAACAACCTGGATTTTGAGGTGGGAGACCTGGAAAAGGGATTTGAGGAGTCGGATATCATCGTGGAAATCGACGCGGCCATGGAGAACGGACAGAACCCCCTTCCTGTGGAGCCGCCTACGATTATCTGCTCTTATGAGAATGACACCTACAACTTTATCGCCTCCGCGGCAGCTCCGGCTTACTGCCATCAGAACGTGGCTTCTTCTCTGAACGTGCCCTATGAGCAGGTCCGTCTGGTGGCCCCGGCCGTAGGCGGCAGCTTTGGCTCTAAACTCTACAGCGGCAATGTGCAGTGCCTGGTATTTGCGGCCATTATGTCCAAGGCGGCTCATTGTCCCGTGCTGTTTACCTACACCAAGGAGGAGCATTTCGGCGTTCACCAGAACCGTATGTCCACCAAGGCCCACATTAAGTTCGGCATGAAGAAGGACGGCATGGCAAGCGCCATCCAGATGACCCAGTACGCAGACGCGGGCGTGTGCGCTTCCACCCAGGAGTTTATGCTGGCGGTTGGAACCAACACCCTGCCGATCCTCTGCAAGACAGATAATAAGAGCTACCACGCCAAGGTGGTTGTGACCAACCATATTCCCTCCGGTTCTTTCCGGGGATACGGATACATGGAGTCAACCGCCCTTGTAAGCCAGGCAATTTTTGAGGCCTGCGAGAAAATGGGCATTGATCCGGTGGTTTACCTTGAGAAAAATGCCATGAAGAAGGGAGACCGCTACCACAATTCCATGGCCGGCGATCACCCCTGGCAGGAGAACAAGACCGCGGACTGGTCCAACCTGGTGACAGAGACTGCCAAGGCATTTAAGTGGAGCGAGCGGTTTAAAGGCTGGGGCGTTCCCACCTGGGTATCGCCGGACGGCAAGAAGGCCAGAGGCGTAGGCGTGGGAGCCGCGGGACATTCGGATACCGGCGGCAAGCCGTCCAACGCCAATGTGACCATCACAGGCCTTGGAGCGGTGTACTTATCCACCTGTATGTCCGAGTTCGGCGCAGGCACCAGGGACGTGATGCTGAAAGTGGTGGCTGAGGAGCTGAACATGCCTTTGGAGTCCATCCGGGTTTCTGACGCGGATACGGGCATGACGCCTCCGGATTTTGGCTCCACCGGTTCCAGATCCACCTACTGCGGCGGCATTGTGGCAAAGAGGGCCTGTGAGGACGTGAAGAAGAAACTGTTTGCCCTGGCCCATGAGAAGTTCGGCGTGCCGGAGGATGACCTGGGATTTGGGGAGGGGTTTGTGTACCGTCTTTCCAACCCGGACGAAAAGTACGGCCTGTTCCCCCATCTTATGGGGAAAGTGGACAGCGTCACAGGATGCGGCCATTTTGACGGCGTTCACAACAGCACCATTTTCCATCTGCAGTTTGTGGAGGTGGAAGTGGACAAGGAGATGGGAACCTTCCGCATCATCGACCATTTCGGCGGTTCGGACGCGGGCGTGATCGTGAACCCTCTGCCCCTTAAGAACCAGTGCCAGTCCTTCTTCGCGGGTATTGACATTGCCTGCATGGAGGAGACGGTGTGGGATCCCAATGATTTCCGGGTCCTGAACCCAAGCAATATTGATTACAAGACCAGAACCTTTAACGACGTGGTTCCCCATGACCACATTATCCTGGAGTCCATGAAGGATGTGGAGAATGATTATCCCTTTGGCGCCGTGGGCGTGGGAGAGCCTTTGCTGGCCCCCGGCGGTCCGGCGATCCGCATGGCTATTTACAACGCGTGCCAGATCAAGATGAATTCGTATCCGTTTACGCCGGCTAAAGTTTTAAAGGCACTGAAAGAGAAGGAGGAGCAGGAAGCATGAAAAATTTCGGATATGTTACCCCAAAGACTCTGGAAGAAGCTTCCGGACTGTTAGCGCAGCCGGGCGCCGCGGCTATGGGCGGTGGTACGGATCTGCTGGGAGTGATTAAGGACGGGCTGCTGCCAAATCCTCCAAAGACCGTGGTGAATCTGAAAAAGCTTCCGGAGCTTTCAGGCCTTGAAGAGCGGGAGGACGGCCTCCATGTGGGAGCGGCCGTAACATTAGCGGAAATCTCGGAGAACGAGACGGTGAAGGCAAAATGGCCTGCCCTGGCGGACGCTGCCAGAAGCGTGGCAACGCCTAATTTGAGAAACACCGCTACCCTGGGAGGCAATCTGTGCCAGGACATCCGCTGCTGGTATTACCGGTATCCGGATATCTTAGGAGGCAGGATCAACTGCGCCAGGAAGGAGGGCCATCTCTGCTCGGCTATGATGGGGGAAAACCGCTACCATTCGATCTTCGGCGCGGCCAAGGTGTGCGAGACTCCCTGTACAGGCAAGTGTCCGGCTCACACCGATATTTCGGCTTACATGGAGCTTCTGCGGGCAGGCAAGGTGGAGGAGGCTGCCAGGGTGATTCTGGAGGTAAACCCTATGCCGGCGATTACCAGCCGGGTGTGCGCCCATTTCTGCATGGAGGGGTGCAACCGCAACACCTACGACGAGAGCCTGAACGTAGGCGCTGTGGAGCGGTATCTGGGCGACTATATTCTGGAGCACAGGGATGTGTTTATGAAGGCTCCCAAGGAGGAGAACGGGCTGAAGGTCTCCATCATCGGTTCCGGCCCCGCGGGATTGACGGCTGCCTACTACCTGCGCCAGAGCGGATACGAGGTGACCATCTACGAGAAGCAGCCGGAGGCCGGCGGATGTCTGACCTACGCCATCCCGCCCTACCGTCTGCCAAAGGATGTGGTCAGAAGCTTTATCAGCGCCCTGGAAGCCATGGGCGTGAAGATGGTGTGCAGCTGTCAGATCGGCCGGGACAAGTCTCTGGAGGAGATCGTGAAGGCAAGCGACAGCGTGATGTTGGATACGGGTACATGGAAGAGGCCGTTGATCGGTCTGGCAGGCGAGGAGCTGACAAGGTTCGGCCTGGAGTTTTTGATTGATGTAAACAACTATGTGAGGGAGAGGCCAGGCTCCCGGGTGGTGGTTGTAGGCGGCGGCAACGTGGCCATGGACGTGGCCATTACAGCCAAACGCCTGGGCTGCCCGGAGGTTACCATGGTCTGCCTGGAACAGAGGGACGCTATGCCTGCCAATGAGGAGGAGGTTACCAGAGCCCTGGAGGAGGGCGTGGATATCCGCAACGGCTGGGGACCGAAAGAGGTTGTGCGGGCGGACGGCAAGGTAAGCGGAATGGTGTTCAAGCATTGTCCCAAGGTGCTGGATGAGACGGGGCGGTTTAACCCGGTCTATGAGGAGGACCATGTGATGGAGCTTAAGGCCGACATCATCATGATGGCCATCGGACAGAAGGCGGATCTGGATTTCTTAGAGGGCGCTTACAAGATCGAGACAGAGCGGGGAAGGATCAAGGCTCTTGATGGATGTCGGACCACAGAGGCCGGTATCTTTGCGGGCGGCGACGTGACTACAGGCCCGGCTACGGTTATCAAGGCCATCGCCTCCGGAAAAGAGGTTGCCATTTCCGTGAACCAGTATTGCGGGTTAAAGGAGCTTCCTGTTGAGGAGGCGGCCAGGCAGCGGCTCCACGAGAAGCTGGCGGCCTTTGACGTCAAGTGCCGGGGCGAGAGGGAGGCGGTTAAGTCTCCCATGCTGGAAGTACACGAGAGGGACATGGACAAGGAAGATCTGGGATGCATTGCTCCGGAGCTTGCAAAGGGCGAGGCCAGCCGCTGCTTTAACTGCGGGTGTCTGGCAGTTAACCCCAGCGATACGGCCAATATGCTTTACGCCATGGACGCGAAGATCGTGACCAACCGCAGAACCATCGGCGCGGAGGAGTTTTTCGGGGTTCATACCAGGGTGCGGGAAGTTCTGGAAAAGGGCGAGATCGTCAAGGAGATCATTGTCCCCTATCTGCCCAAGGGCGCTGTGGCAAGGTATGACAAGTACCGCGTCCGCAAGTCCATTGATTTTGCCGTGCTGGCTGTGGCCGGGTATTACCGCCTGGAGGACGGGGTGGTAAAGGATGTAAGCCTGGTTCTTGGCGCCGTGGCTCCGGTTCCCATGAAGATGAGGGAGGTTGAAAGCTACCTTACGGGGAAGAAGCTGACAGAGGAGACAGCCGGGGAGGCTGCCGAGATCGCCCTTAAGGACGCCATCCCCCTGGCCATGAACGGTTATAAGATTGATATGGCCAAGGTTATGGTGCGGAGATTTTTTGGATTTTAAATAGAGCCTGTGCCGGAGGATGGAGGGGAGACATGGATCAGGAGCTGGTGCTGAAGTACAGCGAAAAGCAGGAGCTTATGGGGACTCTGGAGGACTTTCAGGGCATGTCCAGGGTTCAGGAGCCGGGGTGCGGGGACGAGATGTGCATGTATCTGAAGACCCGCAGGGAGATTATCACAGAGATACGGTTTACCATCACAGCGTCGGCCTGCCCTCCGGTGAAGGCCTGCGCTGCCCTGGCGGCGGAGACGGCCCTGAACAAGCCGGTGATGGAGGCCTATCTTATTGACGCAGACAGGCTGAGCCAAGGGCTTGGAGGGCTGCCAAAGGAGAGCATGCATTGCGCCATGATGGCGGAAATCTGCCTGAAAAAAGCGATTAAGGATTATGTCTCGAAAAGGGGACAGGTCCGTTGAGATGTGAGTTTGCCCGGGAAGGTCTTTTCCCGGGCTTAAATATAACCTTTATCTAAATAACCTCTGTCGTTTTCTGACAGATCTTCTCGATAAATTTTTTTTCGGTTTTCCCTGTTTCTGACAAATTTCACAGTCATAATTTTCTATAATAGACATGCAAGCGGTTACAGCTTAAAGGTTACAACAAGCGGTTGCCGCGGGGCAGGAGGTGAGAACAGGTGCGTGGATCTTGACCTGTACATAGATGTTATTTTTTTCGTTAATTTTTTCATGGATCTGCTTTTGCTCATCTTGTTGAAGCGGGTCTTAAGAAAAGAGGTTTCCTGGGGGCGTCTTGGGGCCGGGGCGGTTCTGGGCGGTTTTTTTGGCTGCCTGGAGGTTTTGGGCCTGATGGTTCTCGGATTTCTTTTTGCCCTTGTCTCCCCCATTGGGGCGTGCCTTATGGTGCTTGCGGTCTTTGGATGGAGGGGATTTGGGGAGCTTTTAAAGGAAGCCATAACCCTTTTTATCCTGACCGTTATGGCAGGCGGGGTTATGGAGATGATCCTTGGCTATACCAGGGCGGGGGTTTATGCCGCAAACGTTCTTGCCGGAAGGGACGGGTATGGTCTGCCGCTTTTGGGGTGGATCTTTCTGGCTGCCGGGGTTTTTTTTCTGGTCCAGGGGCTGTGGCAGCTGGGGGACGAGGTGCGCAGGGAGAGAAGGAATCTCTATGCCCTGACCTTAAGGGACGGGGATGTGACGGTTCACACGACGGGATACCTGGATACAGGCAACTGTCTGCAGAATCCCGGAACCGGGGAAGGGGTACATATTGTGACAAAACAGGTTTTTGAGAGGTTTCAGGAGTCAAAGGGGGAGAGGGCCGTGATTCCCTTCCGCACCATCGGCAATCCGGGCGGCGTGATGGAGGGGGTCAGGGTCGAGTCAATGGAGATCGCGGGGCTTAGGGGCAGGGTGAGGGTCCATGGCCCCTGGATCGCCAGGGCGCCTTACGGTCTCACGAAAAAAGGGACGTACCAGGTGTTGCTTTACGGAGAAACTGCTGTCAGGGAGGACAAAAAAGGAGGAATTGCCAGTGGTCATTAAAGTATCCATACCAAATCGTTTTCAGTTTAAAACCGTACACAGCTTTCGCACCATGCTGTTTCAGCGGGAGGGCGAGGTACACTACATCGGCGGGGCGGACATCCTGCCCGCGCCTCTGGACAATGAGGAGGAGGCCAGGCTGATTGAAAAGCTGGGAACGGAGGAGGAAGGGGAAGCCAGATCGGCGCTGATCGAACATAATCTCCGCCTGGTGGTGTACATTGCCAAGAAATTTGACAATACCAGCGTGGGGGTGGAGGATCTGATCTCCATTGGCACCATCGGGCTTATTAAGGCTATCAATACGTTTAACCCGGGTAAGAATATTAAGCTGGCCACTTACGCGTCCAGGTGTATTGAAAATGAGATCCTTATGTATTTAAGGAGAAACAACAAGACCAAGATGGAGGTGTCTATCGACGAGCCTCTGAATGTGGACTGGGACGGAAATGAGCTGCTGTTGTCTGATATTTTGGGGACGGAGGAGGATGTGATCTACCGGGATCTGGAGTATGAGACGGAGAAGGACCTTTTAAACCTGGCTATCAGCCGCCTAAGCCCCAGGGAGAAAAAGATCGTGGAGCTTCGCTACGGGCTGAACAGCGAGGACGGGGAGGAGATGACCCAGAAGGAGGTGGCGGATCTTCTGGGGATCTCCCAGTCCTATATCTCCAGGCTGGAGAAGAAGATTATGAAGAGACTGAAAAAAGAGATCGTCAGATTCGAGTGAGAACGGTTGAAATATTGACAGACATATGGTAAAATAATGGTATTAAAATCTGGAAACTTTTTTAATATTATGACAAATGACGAAGGAGGTACGGCATGAAATTAATGTTTATCGGCGCGGACCATGAGGTGACGGGAAGCTGCCATTATGTGGAGTGCGGGGATACGAAGCTGGTGGTGGATTATGGCATGGAGCAGGGGATCAACCGGTATGAGAACGCGGACCTGCCTGTGGACTGCGGGGATCTGGACTATGTTCTTTTGACTCACGCCCATATTGACCATGCGGGGCTTATCCCTCTTCTGTATGCCAGAGGGTTTCGGGGACAGATCGTGACCACCCACGCCACCGGGGATCTGTGTCAGATTATGCTTAGGGATTCGGCCCACATTCAGGAGATGGAGGCGGAGTGGAAGAACCGGAAGGCCAGGCGGGCCGGAAAGCCGGAGGTGACTCCTATGTACACCATGGAGGATGCCCAGGGGGCTTTAAGCCATCTGACGACCTTTGACTACGGGGAGATGGTAAAGCTGAACGACGACATTACCCTCCGGTTTACGGACGCGGGCCATCTTCTGGGGTCTGCTTCGATCGAGGTGTGGTGCCATGAGGGGGACGTGGTGAAGAAGATCGTGTTCTCCGGGGATATCGGCAACACGGGCAAGCCTCTGACCAGGGATCCGGACTACATCGAGGAGGCGGATTATGTGGTCATGGAGTGTACTTACGGGAACCGGGAGCATGACGCGGTCATGGGCCATATTGACGAGCTGGCCCGCATTATCCAGACTACCCTGGACCGGGGCGGCAATGTGGTGATCCCGGCTTTTGCCGTAGGGCGCACCCAGGAGCTTTTGTATTTTATCAAGAAGATCAAGGAGGAGCACCGGATCTTTGGCCACGAGGGCTTTGAGGTGTATGTGGACAGTCCTCTGGCAGTGGAGGCCACCAATATTTTCAAGAAAAATCTGCTGCAGTGTTTTGACGACGAGACCAGGGAACTGGTGAAACAGGGCATTAACCCCATTGAGTTTCAGGGGCTGAAGCTTTCCGTTACCAGCGAGGAGTCAAAGGCCATCAACTTTACCTCCAACCCCAAGGTCATCATCTCCGCCTCCGGCATGTGCGACGCCGGGCGGATCCGGCATCACTTAAAACATAACCTGTGGTATCCGGAGAGCTCCATCGTGTTCGCGGGGTATCAGGCAGAGGCTACTCTGGGGCGCAGCCTGATCGACGGGGCCACCACGGTGAAGCTGTTCGGGGAGACCATTGACGTCAGGGCTCATATTGAGATGATCCAGGGACTGAGCAGCCACGCGGACGTCCACGGCCTGCTGAAATGGATCGGGGCGTTTAAGAAGAAGCCGGAGATGGTCTTTGCGGTTCATGGGGACGACGCGGTGTGCGATATCTTCGCGGAGCGGCTGACAAAGGAGATGGGCCTGACGGCATCCGCGCCTTTTAGCGGATCGGTGTTTGATCTGGCAACGGGGCAGTGGGCAGAGCGGACCGAGGGCGTTCCGGTTGCCAAGGTTACGCCGGCCAGGAAGAGGGCCGATTCTGTATTTGCCCGTCTGGTGGCTGCCGGGGAGCGGCTTGCCAGGGTTATTCTCCACAACGAGGGAGGAGCCAACAAGGATCTTGCCAGGTTTGCGGATCAGATCCATGCGCTGTGCGACAAGTGGGACAGATAGGGATGCCGGAGGTTTTTTCTGTAACCTTTGTGTGTAATGTTTAATTAAATCTTACAATATATTACTAATTTTGTATGCCTATTCCATTTGAAGCCGGATTGTGATATGTTAAGGTTATCACAGAATAAAGGAATGATCCCCATGAGGAATAGAGGAGTCGTGATCTCGCTGGCAGCTATGGTGCTTATTGGAACGATGATCACAAAAGGGACCTATAATTTCATAGAGAAAAACAGCGGCGCCGATACGGCCCAGGTTACGGCGGCTGCCCTGGATGGGGCAGGAGAAGCCCTGGTCCAGGCGGCGCCTCTTGGGGCAGAGGAGGCGGAACAGGAGCCGGCTTTTGATATGGGGGAGGCCGGGGAAGGAAGCCCCGGCGCCCTGGAGGAGGGCGTCAAAGAGGAAGAGCGCATGCCGGGCCCCATGGCAGACAGCGGGGAAGGCGTCAAAGAGGACGCCGCTGTTTTGGCAGAGGGAGCCGTGGCCCAGGCGCTGTCTTTAGAGGAGCAGGAGACCTTGGCGGAGCGGTCTCTTCTGGATACCGGGAAGACGTCGGGGGAACAGCCCCTGGAGACGGAAGCCGGGGAGGAGGACTGGGATTCACAGTCTTACTATGTGAAGCGGCTGGATGACCTGGACAGCCAGATCAAAAAGAGTCGGGAAAAGCAGCCGGGGGCCAATGTGAACAGTTCGGTGAAGTCCGCGGCGTCCAATGAGCTGAAATTGTGGGACAGCGAGCTGAATGATATTTATAATGGGATTTTAAAGACGCTGGACAAGGAGGAGTCCCAGGCCCTGGTGAAGGAGGAGCGGGAGTGGCTCAAGGAGCGGGATGTTCTGGCTATGGAGGCGGCCCTGAATTCTACAGGCGGCTCCAGCGAGAGTATTGAGTACACGCTGTCCCTCATCGAGTCAACCAGGGCCAGGGCTTATGAGCTGGCAAGGCGGTACGGCCAGGCGCTGGGGGAGCAGAGCGGGCAGGAGGGTATGGATTAAAAACTTGAGGAGGGGGTTTTGCGGCAAATTATACACGAATAAGACGAACTTAAAGTTCCGGTTTATCTGTTTTAGACTATGGTAGGAGAGGATATTATGGTATGAAAGTGCATGAGTTTTCTGCCCGTCTGGGGATACCGGCCAGCAAGATCCGCTACTATGACAGGTACGGGGTCATATCCGGCAGGCGGCTGGAGGGGAATAATTACCGGGAATACGATACAAAGGATGCTTTGGATATCTACAATGCCCTGATGTTCCGCAGTTTTGACATGAGTGTCAGCCAGGCGGCGGGGATCAATGGGGAATGCCGCCTGAGGGATGTCAATGACTGGCTGAGCCGTCACATTGTGGAGGTGGAGAGGCAGATCGCCCTGGAGCAGATGCGGCTGGAGAGGCTGCAGCAGATGAAGGAGTATTTTACGGATATCAGGGAAGGGCAGACCAGGGTTGAGAAGTTTCGGCTGCAGAAGAATTATGAGGTGTGGACGTTTGGGACAGACAGGCCGCCGGATCCAAAGACGGCACAGATTGCCAGGACCCTGGCGGAACATCTCCCTTTTTCTTATGTAGCCTTGAAGATTCCGGAGGACAGCCTTTTTGGAGACCAGGTATACCAGGTCCAGGCAGGGCTGGGGATCCTGGAGGAAAACCGGGTGAGGTGCGGCCTTGATCTTACGGAGGCTGCTTTTGAGATCGCCGGGGCGGAACGGCTTACCATCTGGTTGGAAAAGGAGGACCCCTTTCACCTGACCCGGGCGGAACTGGAGCCAATCTTTAAGGAGGCGGCCCTACAGGGGGTGGAACTGTTCGGGGACGCGGTGGGGCGGATGTATCTGGGGTATACCATGAATGGGCGCAGGGTTCACTGTTTTGCCCTGGGGATCTGTTTTCGGTGAATCCCGGGGATCCTGGCAGCCCTGTTTTTTTGGAACACTGAAAGTCGATAAAAAATTAACAAAAATTGCCGTTTTTCTCTTGACCTGTAAGCCGCTTACAGGTTTAAACTATTTATGCCGGAAGGGATAGGTAATCACCTTTGACAGGCAGAAAACGAAAGGAGAAGAAAGGTTATGAAAAAGAGGATTCTTTCCTGCGGTCTGGCCGCGGCCATGGCTGTCAGCCTGGGGGCCTGTTCATCAGCTCCCACAGACGCCACCACGGCGGCAGAGACCACCACAGCAGCAGAGACCACCACAGCGGCAGAGAGCAGCCAGGAGGCAGAGGAGGGAGGCGTGTCGGGAACGTTTTCCGGCTCTTCGGCAGGGATGCAGGGGACTGTGTCCGTGGATCTGACTGTGGAAAACGGGGTTATCACAGAGGTGAAGGTTACGGAGAACCATGAAACCCCCAGCCTGACAGCGGTTGTTTTTGAGCGGATCCCGGCTCAGGTGGTGGAGCACCAGACCACCAAGCTGGACGCGGTGACAGGAGCTACGTTTGCCAGCAACGCGCTGATGCGGGCGTGTACCCAGGCAGCGGAGGCGGCCGGACTTGATATGGCGGCTCTGGATGCCAATGAGTACCACGCCCAGGCAGGCGAGGATGAGACCTGGGATACGGACGTTTTAGTTGTGGGCGGCGGCGGCGCCGGTCTCTCCGCGGCTATCACGGCGGCGCAGGAGGGTTCTAAGGTTATCCTGGTGGAGAAGAGCTCCTTTTTGGGAGGCAATACCATGATGGCAGGCGGCGGCTACAATACGGTGGACCCGGAAGCCCAGGAGAACATGATCCTGACTCCGGCCCAGAAAAATACTATGGACGGCTATCTGAAGCTGGATCCTGCGGATGAGGCTTTGAAGCTGGATCAGTTTCCTGAGTGGAAAGAAGTGCTGACCACTCTCCAGAGCGAGATCAAGGAATTTTATGCGGCCAATGAGGGCAAAGAGCCTGGGGTTGACATGCCTGGATTTGATTCCAACACGTTACATATGTGGCATATCTATGTGGGCGGCCTGCGCCAGTTAAATGACGGAACCTGGATTGCCTCTGACATTGACATGGCCCGCACGCTGGCCGAGAATTCCCTGGATGCCTTCAAGTGGATGGAGAGCATCGGAATTGACGCCAAGACCGGGGCGGAGGCTTCGGACACCGTGTTTACCGTTCTGGGGGCCATGTGGCCAAGAACCCATGCGGTTTCCGCTGACAAGCCGTTGATCGACGCTCTGGAGAAGGCGGCAGAGGACGCGGGGGTTACCATCTACACGGAGACAGCGGCTGTGGCTTTGACCACGGATGACAGCGGAAAGGTCGTTGGGGCAGAGGCCAAGAAGGCTGACGGCACCAAGATCACGGTCAACGCGTCAAAGGGCGTGATCCTGGCCAGCGGCGGTTACTGTGCCAACGCGCCTATGGTGAAGGAGTATGACAAATACTGGGGCGACGATCTGTCCGACCACACGCTGACCACCAATGTAGGCACCAACACCGGCGACGGCATTGTCATGGCCCAGGAGGTTGGGGCGGATGTGACCGGCATGGAGATTGCGCAGATGATGCCCTCCTCTTCCCCTCTTAAGGGTACATTGTCCGACGGCATCTGGGGCGACGCCTCGGAGCAGATCTGGATCGACGGAAACGGGAAGCGGTTTGTCAATGAGTACGCGGAGAGGGATGTGCTGACCAAGGCTTCTCTGGGGCTGGATAACGGGGTGTTCTACATCATCTACGCCGGTCACGGCGACGACAACGGCGTGTGCAAAGGCGCTGCCATGGAGGATACCTGCTTTGGCAAGGACGTGAAGACCATGTGGGAGACGAACCAGATCTGGTACGGCGCCACGCTGGCGGAGGCGGCAGAGGCCACCAAGAACGCCATCGGCGGCAATGCTCCTTCTTTCACAGAGGAGCAGCTGCGGGAAGTGATCGAGACATACAACGGCTATGTTCAGGCCCAGAAGGATGATGACTTTGGAAAAGAAGTGATCTCCGGAAGTATTGATCTGGAGGCGGTGGACGCCAATCCGGATCTGGGGATCTGCATCACTCCAAGAAAGGCTTCCCTGCACCACACTATGGGTGGTGTTGTTATTGACACGAACGCCAATGTTCTGGACAAGGACGGAAAGGCTATTCCGGGGCTGTGGGCTGCCGGTGAAGTGACCGGCGGCATCCATGCGGGCAACCGTCTGGGCGGCAACGCGGAGGCGGACGTGTTTACCTTCGGAAAGATCGCCGGACACAGCGCAGCGGCGGCAGAGTAGGATGAGAGGCGGGGAAGCGGCTTTGAGGGCTGTGTTACGGTTCATGGGCTTTTTGGTGTATAATTGAGTGAGCAATGGGGCGAGGGTAGTCGTGATGCCATGGAGGGAAGGGAGGCTGTGTGCCGTTCGGGTTCAGATATGC
>CAJUFP010000063.1 GCA_910585645.1 uncultured Hungatella sp.
CGAAGATTCCCTATTGCATTACGAGGTAATTATACTTCCTATAATGGAAATTATCGTTACAGGGGAAGGAGAGGCATTTTATCCGAATATATCCATGGTTCAAAGCTCTGAAATTTAGCAAAATATAACAGAACAGGAACGGAAACAACAGAAAAAACCAAAAGTTAAAACCCAAAAACATCACCCCTATTCTATCACAAACCCCCGCTTATTTCCACAAAAAATCCATCAGAATCCCGCAAAATCCCCCATCTGTCTCAAATCCCTTCACCCCGCATATTTTCCCCACCCGCCACATACACTTAATATAAAAGCAGGCAGAAAGACAGGTAGGTGGGATTATGTTGGAGTTGGTGAAGAAAAATATACATATGAACCGTTTTAAAAGCAATGTGGCGACTCAGGTAACGCTGGACGACGATTTTATCGTACCTGACACAATGGATGATATGGCCCGGGTGATCTTGAGTTCCGGGGATATTCAGATAGAATCCGTGAAAAATCAGGGGGAGCGGGTTCTGGTAAAGGGGAAGCTGAATTTTCAGATATTATACAGGAAAGCTGAAGGCGGGTTTCAGACCATGGCGGGGCATATCCCATTTGAGGAGCCGGTCAATATTCCGGGGCTGGAGGAAAAGGATTATCTGGGGGTTAGCTGGGATTTGGAAGATCTTACGGCCAGTATGATCAATTCGCGGAAAGTCAGTGTGAAAGCGATCGTGACCCTGGTGATACGGGTAGAGACTCTGTATGACGCGGAGGCGGCCATTGATGTTATAGAAGGGGGCGCGGCGGGCCGGGAGGAGAGCGGCTGGAGCGCAGGGCCGGGGGGTATGGATGGCAACAGCTGGAATTTGGGATATGAGGGGGAGGAGCGCAGGACAGAAAATGATATCTACGGCGCGCCTTTGGAGGATTCCTCGGAAGGGATGGAGATTTTGCGGCGTCAGGCGGATGTGGCGGTGATCGCGGTGCGCAGGAAAGACACCTACCGGATAAAAGAAGACATTACTCTGTCAGGGAGCAAGCCCAGTATTGAGCAGATTCTGTGGAGCGAGATCCGGCTTCGGGGAACTACGACAAAACCTTTGGATGGCAGGATCCATGTAGAAGGCGAGGTAATGATCTTTGCCATCTATGCGGGAGAAGGGGAAAATACTCCGGTGCAGTGGCTGGAGGAAAGCATCCCGTTTGCCGGGGAAGTGGAACTGCCGGAATCAGTGGAGGGGATGGTTCCGTCTATTTCCGTAAGACTTGTACACAAAGAACTGGAGGCAAAACCAGATTATGACGGAGAGATGCGGGATCTGGAGCTGGATGCGGTGCTGGAACTGGATATGAAGCTGTATGAAGAACAGCAGATTGAATTGTTGGGGGATTTCTATTCCAACAGCCGGGAGCTGGAACTGGAATCAGGGGAGGTGTGCTTTGACCGCCTTCTCAGCAAAAACACCGGAAAATGCAGGATCGGGGAAAAAGTGGACTTAAAGACCGGTGACCGGGTCCTCCAGATCTGTCATAATGACGGGACAGTCAAGATCGACGAGGTGGAGATCAAGGAGGACTCCCTGCAGATTGACGGAGTGCTGGAGGTGTCTCTTCTCTACCTGACTTCCGATGATTCCGAGCCTGTAAGGGCTGAGACGGAGATGGTTCCTTTCCACTATGAGGCTGAGACGCCGGGGATCACACCGGACAGCGTCTATCAGCTGAATACAGGGCTGGAGCAGATGACCGCGGTTATGGCAGGCGGGGATACGGTGGAGATCAAAGGAGTCATAAGTCTGGATATTCTGGTGCTTCAGCCTGTAAAGGAACCGGTGATCCTGGGAGTCAAGGAAGCCCCTCTGGACCTGGAAAAACTTCAGGAGCTTCCGGGGATCACGGGATATATTGTCCAGCCGGGAGACTGTCTGTGGGATATTGCGAAGCGGTTCCACACCACCAGAAAACAGGTGATCGACGCCAATGGATTGTCCGGTGAACAGGTCCGGCCCGGCGACCGGCTTATTTTGGTGAAAGATGTAGCAGGCGCGTAAGGTTCATGTGCAGAATCGGAGGCCTGGGATTGGGGGAGGATCGTTTAATCTCTCCGGGTTCAATTCCCCGCAGCTTGCTGTGGGGGAATTTATTCCCTCACGGGGTTAATACCACGATGCTTGCATCGGGAGGGTTCATTGCCCTGTGACTGAGGCGTTGCGGGTTGTCAGAAAGACGTGTAAAAAAAGGAGAAGAGGAAAAAGCTGGATGCACAAAAACAGAAAATTAGGATATAATACAATATAAGGTTTATGGATGAACGGTGTCAGATCCGCATCCAGCTGGTGCTTCAAATAGATTCAGGGCAACCTGGGCGGTAAGCGCGTATTGCAAGCGCGGTTGCCGTCTACATATTCTATCGGTCAATACAGCCCGCCGCGCTATTTACACGCAAATTAGTGTAGTGCCATACCAATACTCCATCCGGACAGAAATTAGAGTTGTGGACTGCCTGTCACGCACCATCGCGTCGTTAAAATTTCTAGTCGATGGGTCCTCATCGCCGCACTGGCACGCGCCAGACAGCCCACAACGCTAATTTCTGTCTGGATGGAATACCAGGAGAAAGGAAACAATTCCATGAATTACACATACGTGGTCCGCTGCCGGGACGGAAGCCTGTACTGCGGTTGGACGAACCATTTGGATGAGAGGATAAAAGCCCATAATGATGGAAAGGGAGCCAAGTATACCAGGTGTCGGAGACCGGTGGAATTGGTGTATTATGAAGCTTTTGATACAAAGGAAGAAGCTATGCGCCGGGAGTATGCCGTTAAAAGGCTGAGCCGGGAACAGAAAATGAAGCTGATCAAAGGGTTTGACAGTGAAAAAGGGCAGTCCTGACAGGGAGAGCCCTTTTATTTTTTTAGGAGCAGTATTTTTTGGCCAAGATGGAAAATTTATGGGAATTTAATAATTTTAGGCCTTGTAATTTTGTATACAAAGTATATAATATACTGTATACAAAATAACACAAAAAAACAATCCCATATACAAGGAGAAGGAGATATGGTAAAGCATCTGGGGCTAAAAGCCTACGGGAAGATCAACCTTGGGCTGGATGTACTTCGCAGGAGGGAGGATGGGTACCACGAGGTCCGCATGATCATGCAGACAGTTGGCCTGTACGACCGGATAGACCTGGTAAGCCAGGAACAGCCTGGCATAAGGGTGGAGACGAATCTTTATTACCTTCCTAACAATGAGAATAATCTGGTTTATCAGGCGGCTAAGCTGTTGATGGATGAGTTTGGGATAAAAAAGGGGATTTCCATCAAGCTTAAGAAATTTATCCCGGTGGCAGCCGGTATGGCAGGCGGCAGCAGCGACGCGGCGGCTGTGCTTTTTGGGGTGAATAAAATGTTTGGCCTGGGGCTGACTTTGAGACAGCTGATGGAGCGGGGGGTGAAGATCGGCGCTGATGTCCCCTACTGTATCATGAGGGGAACGGCGCTGTCGGAGGGGATCGGCGAGATCCTGACGCCTCTGCCGCCTATGCCTCAGTGCCAGGTGCTGATTGCAAAGCCGGGGATCAGCGTATCCACCAAGTTTGTCTATGAGAATCTTCATGCCAATGACCTGAAACCAGAACAGCACCCGGATATTGACAGTATGGCAAGAGCCATCGGCGAAGGGGATATTTATAAGACCGCATCGTATCTGGGCAATGTGCTGGAGACCGTGACCGTCCCCGCATATCCGGTCATAGCGCAGATCAAGGATATGATGATGGACATGGGAGCTATAGGGTCCCTTATGAGCGGCAGCGGTCCTACGGTGTTCGGATTGTTTACCAACCCCAGGGCAGCGGCAGCGGCTTATGAGAAGATGCGCTATGGGGAGGGCGTGAAAGTCGCCAGACAGGTGTATCTTACTAATTTTTACAATCGGAAGGAATAGGGGGACCATATAATATGGAAGGAAGTATGTTAAAAGTTAATATGAATGAGTATCTTCCGCTGCGGGATGTGGTGTTTAACACCCTGCGGCAGGCTATCTTAAAGGGGGAGCTGGAGCCAGGGGAACGGCTTATGGAGATACAGCTGGCGGAACGGCTGGGGGTCAGCCGGACCCCGATCCGGGAGGCGATCCGGAAGCTGGAGCTGGAGGGGCTGGTGCTGATGATACCCAGGAAGGGGGCGGAGGTGGCCAAGATCTCAGAGAAGAGCCTTCGGGACGTTCTGGAACTGCGCCGTTCTCTGGAGGAGCTGGCCATTGAGCTGGCTTGTCAGAGGATGACGGAGGAGGAGATTGACGAGCTGGAAGACGCCCAGAGAGTGTTTCGCGAGGCCGTTGACAGCAAAGATGTGATGCTCATGGCGGAAGCCGATGAAAAATATCATGAGATCATTTACCAGGGGACGAAAAACAGCCGTCTGGTGCAGATCCTCAACAACCTTCGGGAGCAGATGTACCGCTACCGCCTGGAATATATTAAAGACGCGGACAAGCGGCAGATCCTGCTGATCGAGCACGACAACATCTTAAAAGCAGTGAGAAACCGCAAGGTGGCGGAGGCAAAGGCGGCCATGCGGGAGCATATTGACAATCAGGAGATAACGGTTTCCAGAAATATAAAGGAAAAGGAAGAATCTAACTGAAATGTTAGGAAAATATTAAAAAATAATAACTCCATTGACAGAGTGACAGGTTGTCATTATAATGAATGACAGGTTGTCACTTTTGTTTTTTCCTGTAGAACAGGAGGGGGATTGAAGATGCCGAGTGAACGTTTTTACAGGCTTTCCAAGGAGAAGCAGAACCTGATCTGGAAAGCATCGATGAAAGAATTTATAGCTGTACCTTACGAGAAAGTTTCCATCAACAAGATCATCCGGGACGCGGGCATTTCCAGAGGCAGTTTTTATACATATTTTGAAGATAAAAGGGATGTTCTGTCGTTTTTATTAGAGGATACCACGAGAAAGTGGAGGGAATTCTGCCTGGAAGAACTGGATAAGACTTATGGCGACGTGTTTTCCCTGATGGAGTCTATGATGGATCACGCCCTGAGATTCTGTAAGAATAATGACATGTTCCGGCTGCATAAGAATTTGATTATGTATCCTGACGACGTGCTTATGGAATGCAGGGCGGATGACGGGGAACTGGAGAGACTGGTGGGAGAGGAATTCTTTCAAAGGATTGACCGCTCCAAGCTGCGGGACAACTCAACTGGGGGGGTTCTGCTTTTGGTTAAACTCTGTTTCGTCGCCATGACGGCGGGGATCGGGGAGTTTCACAAACACCCTGACCATGAAGAGATCATTAAGAGAGAGTATAAGAAAGCATTGTCAATATTAAAGTATGGAGCCTGTAAAGACTCCCGACAAGACCAGGCAAAGGAGCAAGCAGATGAGTAAAAAAACGATAATTGCGGCGGCAGCAGTGGTGATTGTGGCGGCAGGAGCTTTTGTGGGACAGAGCTATCTCACGCCCAAAAGCGCGCCGGAGGCGGTGGCCCCGCCGGTGGTCAGGACAGAGCAGCCTGCCCCGGGGGATATTGAGCTGTTTCGCAGTATGACGGGAACCATAGAGCCGGCGGATTCGGTGTATGTGATCCCAAAGGCGGCAGGAGAGATCACGGCAGTGTATGTGAAGACCGGTGATTATGTGGAGGAAGGGCAGCTTCTGTGCGAGATTGACACCAAGCAGGTGGACGCGGCCAAGCTGCAGCTGGAGGCTGCGGAGATCGCCCTCCATGACGCCAGGACGAACCTGGAGAGGATGAGGGTCCTCTACGGCAGCGGAGACATCTCCGCCCAGGCCTTTGAGCAGGTGGAAAGCGGGGCCAAGTCAGCCCAGATTCAGTATGATTCGGCTAAGCTGGCCTATGATTATCAGGTAGAGTTCAGCACGATTACAGCTACCATTGCCGGAAAGATCGAGTCCAGCAATATGGAAGTCCACGACATGGCCAGCCAGAGCGGGCCGCTGTGCGTGATCTCCAGCGAGGGCGCGAAGATCGTTAACTTCGCTGTCACGGAGGCCATCCTGGACAATGTAAAGGAGGGTGACCAGATTCGGATCGAGAAGAGCGGAAGCCAGTACACGGGTACTGTCACCGAGGTGAGCACCATGGTGGACGCGGCCACAGGGCTTTTTAAGGTAAAGGCTTCCGTGGCTGACGGCAGCGCCCTGGCAAACGGGTCCTCAGTAAAGCTGTATGTGACCTCTGATAAAGCCCAGGGGGTGATGACCGTTCCCGTAGACGCGGTCTATTATGACAACGGAGTTCCCTATGTCTATACATTTGACAACGGAACCGTACATAAGGTGGATGTGGAGACCGGGATCAGCGACTCGGAGAAAATGGAGATTACCTCCGGATTGACTGACGCGGACGATGTTATCACTACCTGGAGTCCGGAGCTGTACGAGGGCGCTCCGGCAGTTTTGGAGCCGGCCACGGAAGCGGCGGCTGAATAGGAGGGACAGCGTATGAATCTGACAAAAACGGTCCTGAAGCGGCCGGTGACCACGGTGATGGTGGTCTTGTGCCTGATCGTATTTGGCCTTACATCGGTGTTGTCGTCCAAGCTGGAGCTGATCCCTTCCATGGATATGCCTATGCTGGTGGTGTTTACGTTGTATCCGGGGGCCAGCCCTGATGATGTGGATGAGCTGGTGAGCCAGCCCATTGAGGATGAGACGGGAACGCTGAGCGGGTTGAAGGGCGTTACCAGTGTTTCCAGCGAGAACTATTCTATCGTGCTGTTGGAGTACGAGTATGGCATTGATATTGATGACGCTTACGATGACCTGAAGAAGAAAATGGATGCCCTCCAGTCAGATCTTCCGGATGATGTGCAGACGCCCACCATCATGGAGATGAACATCAATGACATGGCCAGCATTTCCCTGGCAGTGAACAATGATACCCAGGGCAATCTATACAACTATGTGAATGACACCATTGTCCCGGAGTTTGAGAAGCTGTCGTCCGTGGCCAGCGTGGACATCAGCGGGGGACAGAAGGAGTATATCAGGATTGAGCTGATCCCGGAGAAACTGACCCAGTACCGGCTGAGCATGAATGCCGTGGCCTCGGCGGTCACCAGCGCGGACTTTTCTTTTCCTATAGGAGACACCCAGGTGGGAAGGCAGACTCTGTCCGTATCCGCCGGGGTGGATTACAGCACTGTGGAGAGCTTAAAGAGCATTCCCATTACCCTGGGCAGCGGCAATATCATCTATCTGGAGGATGTGGCCAATATCTACCCGGCTCTGGAGGATGCCGCAGGCATCGGACGGTATAATGGCAGGGATACCATTTCCGTGCAGATCAAGAAGCAGCAGAGCAGCAGCGATGTGGAGGTTTCCAGGGATGTTATGCGCATCGTGGAGCGGATGAGGGCCGGGGATCCGGATCTGGAGATCGTAGTGGTGGATGATAACAGCACCATGATCAAATCATCCTTAAGTTCCGTGCTTCAAACCATGGTGATGGCGGTAGTTGTGTCCATGGTGATCATATTCCTGTTTTTCGGGGACCTGAAAGCGTCCCTGATCGTAGGCACGTCCATCCCCATCTCCATCTTGGCGGCTCTTATTTCCATGAGCACCATGGGATTTTCGCTGAACGTCATTACTCTGAGCAGCCTGGTGCTGGGCGTGGGCATGATGGTGGATAACTCCATTGTAGTGCTGGAAAGCTGTTTCCGCTCAACCAAGGGCGTGGGATTTCGGGAGTACACAGAGGCGGCGTTAAAGGGAAGCGGTATTGTGCTCCAGTCGATTATCGGCGGAACGGTGACTACCTGCGTGGTATTTCTGCCGCTGGCTTTTCAGAAGGGAATGTCCGGGCAGATGTTTAAGCCTCTTGGCTTTACCATCGTGTTCTGTATGCTGGCTTCCCTGATCTCGGCCATGACCATTGTGCCGCTGTGCTATACCTTGTATCGGCCAAAGGAGAAGGAGCGGGCGCCTCTGTCGGGCATGGTGGAGCGGATGCAGAGCGGGTACCGCAGTATTATGGAAGTGCTGCTCCCCAAGAGAAAGACGGTTATTTTTACTTCCGTGGTGTTTTTGGTGGCAGCTATCTTTATGGGGACACAGCTGGGAATGGAACTGATGCCTTCCGCGGATGAGGGGACGATCGCCATTTCCGTGGAGACGAAACCAGGACTTAATATAGAAGAAACAGACAAGATCTTACAGCAGGTGGAGGCTTTTGTGACGTCCCAGGAGAATCAGGCATACGTGGAATCGTATATGCTGTCTTTCGGCTCTTCGGGTCTGAGCATGGGCGGCGGCTCCGGAGCGACCCTGAACGCGTATCTGAGGGATGACTGTCCTCTGGAGACGGATGAGGTCATAAAACAGTGGAGACCAGCGCTGACAAAGATCGCGGACTGTGATATAACGCTGCAGTCCAGCAGCATGATGAGTTCCATGATGACTGTGACCAGCGGCTATGAGGTGATTTTGGAAAGCACCCAGTATGACAGCCTGAAAGAGGCCTCTGATAAGATCGTGGCTGGCCTTACGGACAGGCCGGAGGTGACCAGAGTTCATTCGACCCTGGAAAACGCGGCTCCTGTGGTGAAGATCAACATTGACCCCATTAAGGCTTCCGCGGAGGGGATGTCGCCGGTGCAGGTGGCAGGGCTGATTAACACAATGCTCAGCGGCGATGAGGCAACGACTTTAGAAGTAGATGGAAATGAGATCAGTGTTATGGTAGAATATCCTAAGGAGGAGTATAAGACTCTGGATCAGGTGAAGGGGATCGTGCTCCCCACAGCCACCGGGGCTTCCGTGGCTCTGACGGATATCGGGGAGGTTTCGTTCCAGGACAGCCCCCTGAACATTACCAGGTCTAACAAGCAGTATCAGGTGACCATCAGCAGCGACTACACGGAGCTTGTGGATACTGAGGACCGCAAGGTTGTGGAGAAGATGAAGAAGACGCTGTTTGACCAGGTGGTGACGCCTGCTTTGAGGGCGGATGTGTCCATTGCCCAGAACGCCATGGATGAGAGTATGTTTGAGGAGCTGGGAGCTCTGCTGGAGGCGGTGCTTATCGCCATCTTCCTGGTATTTGTGGTGATGGCGGCCCAGTTTGAGTCGGTGAAGTTTTCGGTTATGGTCATGACAACCATTCCGTTTTCCCTCATTGGGTCTTTTGGCCTTCTGTTTTTGACAGATGTGACCATCAGCATGCCGTCCATGCTTGGATTTCTGATGCTGGTGGGTACTGTGGTGAACAACGGTATCCTGTATGTGGATACGGTGAACCAGTATCGCCAGGAGATGGATATGTCCACAGCGCTTATTGAGGCGGGGGCTACCCGTCTGCGGCCGATCCTGATGACCACACTGACGACGATTGTGGCTATGATCCCTATGTGTCTGGCTTTTGGGGACGCCGGGGAGATGATGCAGGGCCTGGCCCTGGTGGATGTGGGAGGACTAATTGCCTCCACGGTTTTGGCGCTGTTGATGCTGCCTGCTTACTACTCGGTTATGAGCGGTAAGAAGAAAAGGCAGGTTGTTTTGGAAGATTAGCAGATCGGTGAAAAGGAGAGTTATGAGAAGGAGAAGATTAATTGGACCTGTGGCTTTTGGGATGGCGGTGTCTTTAAGCGTTGGGGCGCCG
This sequence comes from uncultured Hungatella sp., assembly GCA_910585645.1. GTDB lineage: Bacteria > Bacillota > Clostridia > Lachnospirales > Lachnospiraceae > UBA3402. The sequence continues at coordinate 9,641 of CAJUFP010000063.1, forward strand.
GCGACGTCCCTTGCGGGCACTCCGGAGTTTGGCCGGAGCGCCGAGGAGTGGGCGAGACTTCGGGATAATGTGCTGGAGTATGAGGAGATCGAGGATCTGGTCTATGAGTATAATACCACAGTCCTCAACAACGCTCAGGCCTATAACAGGGAGAATGCCAGGGATCGGAGAGAAGTGGTGAAAGAGTATATGGACCAGGCGGCGGACGCTCTGGACGCGTATACTTACACTTCCAGCCCGGATCTTTTGGTTGCCGCCGGCCGGGCGGAGCAGGCGGCGGAGAATAATGTGCTGGAAGGCGACAGGACGGCTTCCATGATCGGATACAAGCAGACAGAGAAGGGGATAGCCAAGCAGGCTCAGGCAGCTATGAACACCTATTTTAAGCTTCAGTATCAGCTGACGGCCCTGGAGAAGAACCGGGAGCTTCTGGCAGCTACGGTGGGATCGGTTCAGGGACGACAGAGTCAGGGCATGGCTACCTACGCGGAAGTGCTTAATGCCCAGCAGAATGTGCAGAGCGCGGACGCCCAGATCATTGCCATGAAGAGCCAGATCGAGGATACCAGGCAGAACCTGATTATCATGCTGGGGTGGAAGCAGGGGGATATGCCGGAGATCCGCCCTATGCCGGCAGTGCAGATGGACAGGATCAGCGCCATGAATGTGGAGGAGGACACCAGAACAGCCCTGGGGGCCGACTACACCCTGCAGCTGGACCAGCGCAAGATGAACAACTCCATCACGGACGCCAACAAAAATATCTACAAGAAGACTGTGGAGGAGGATAAACAGAAGATCGCGGTGGCGGTTAATGACGGCTATCAGAAGGTGATACAGGCCAAGAACAGCTTTGACGAGGCTGTGCTGAACCTGGAAGTTGAGACGAAGAACTGGAACGCGGCCAATACCAAATATCAGCTGGGCTCCATCAGCCGGATGGAGTGTCTGCAGGCGGAGGCAGCCCTGGTACAGGCACAGATGGACCGGGAAGTGAAGAACCTGGAGCTATTTCAGGCAATGGAAAACTATGACTGGATCATAAAAGGGGTGAGATGATGAGAGTCTGCAAACAGGCATTGGCCCTGGGACTGACAGGGATCTTGGCTTTAAGCGCGCCTTTCGGCGCTATGGCTGCCATAGAGAAGCCGGAGAAGATGGATGACGCCACCTGGGCCAGACTTCAGGATAATGTGTTGGAGTATGACGAGATCAGCGATCTGGTGGAATACTATAATCCTACTTACCGCCAGATTGTGGAGCAGATCGAGATCAACGCCCAGCCTATGGAGGAGGCGGCCAGAGAGCTTCGCAAGTCAGCGGATGAGATGGCTTCGGACGCAAAGGACATTAAGGATCTGGACCCTGTGATGTACAAAGGGATGCAGGAGGCGGTCAAGGGATACCGCAACGCGGCGGAACAATTTGACAAGGCGGTTACTTCCGTCCACAACCAGACCCGCCACCAGCTGAGTATGGCGAAGAAGATGACCGTGTCCGGGATCCAGCAGATGATGATCGGGTACTATCAGGCAATGGCTTCCAGGGAGATCCTGGACACGGCCCTGGCATTGTCCCAGGCTGCCTACGAATCCTCCATAACCCAGCAGAGTCTGGGCATGGCCACGGCCACGGATGTGCAGGCGGCCGAGAAGGCGCTCCAGTCCGCAAGGGGGCAGCTGAAAACCCTGGATGACACCATGACCAATCTTCGGCAGCAGATGTGCGTGATGACTGGCTGGAGTTATGACGCGGATATGCAGCTGGGGGATGTGCCTGGTCCGGATTTTGCTAAGATCCAGGCCATGGACCTGGAGCGGGATCTGGAAAAGGCTATTGGAAATAATTATACGCTCATTGAACAGAGGGGGATATCCGGAAAGGGCGACGCCAACCGGAAGGCCAAGTTCAGGCTTATGGATGATACGGAAGCCCAGGTAAAGATCCAGCTGGAATCTGCCTACCAGGGGATTCTGGAGAGCAGGACTGCCTACGAGGCGGCCAATGTGGCGTTTCAGAGCGCCCAGATCACCATGAACGGCAATGACCTGAAATATCAGATGGGGATGCTGGGCAATCTGGAGTATCTTCAGCTGAAGTTGGCCTATCTGCAGCAGAAGGCGGCAGCCAGAACGGCTGCGCTGAGCCTGACCCAGGCCATTGAAAATTATGGCTGGATCGTCCAGGGGCTGGAGAGCCAGTCCGCAAAGTGAGTGAATGAAAACGGGAGGTGTCCGGAACCTCCCGTTTTCTTATGGATCTGTGTTTTACCAGGTGACCATCTTATCGATCATTTTCTGCTGTTCGCTGGTGGAGCGGGTCAGATAGATCCGCGTGGTCTCCACATTGTCATGGCCTAACAGGTCGGCCAGCAGGGCGATATCATTGAACCGCTGGAGAAAATTAATGGCAAACCTGTGGCGGAAGGAGTGGGGATAGACAGTCTCCGGGTTGATCTTGTACAGTCTGGCATAGTGTTTTAGCTGGCTGTTGACGCCCCGGGGGGTGAGGGGCTCTCCGCGCCGGTTGATAAACAGATATCCGCTGGGGGTTCCGCGGCGGTGGCACCAGGACGCGGCTTCCTGACACAGCGCGTCCGGGATGTAGACTCTGCGCATTTTTCCGCCTTTGGTGTACAGATCCATGTACCCTGCGGAGAGATGTTCCACCTTGATCTTTAAAAGTTCGCTGACCCTCGCCCCGGTTGCCCCCAAAAACCAGACGACAAAAAACCACAGCTCCGGGCCGTTCTTTTTGAGTTTGCGTTTCAGAGCCAGGTAGTCTTTGTTGGAGATGACCGCGTCCAGGTAGGAAGCCTTCTGGAGCCGCACGGAGGGAAGTTTGTATTTGGGCTTTCCCACATGATCCAGATAGTGGTTAAAGGCGCAGATGCGCTGGTTGACTGTGGAAGGCTTGTAATTGGCTATGAGGTAAGTCCGGTATTTTTTGGCTGTGGAGGCTGTGACGGATGTATACATGTTTCCGAACAGCCTAAGACTGCCCATGTAGGAGGCGATGCTGTTCTCGGACAGTTTTTGTTCCTGGAGGTAGAGCCGGAAGTCTTCAAAGTCGGCAGGCAGTTTCATATCATCACCCCCTTACCAGTTGACAACCTGGTTGACGATCACCTGCTGTTCCGCGCGGCTGCGATGAAGGTAGATGCGGGTGGTCTCAATGCTCTGATGGCCTAAAAGGTCTGAGAGAAAAGAGATGTCGCCGCAGGCCTCAATAAAATTTTTCGCGAACCGGTGGCGGAAGGAGTGGGGATGGAGCACCGCGGGGTTTAAGCCGTAGAGGCCGGAAAATTTGCGCAGCTGACCGCGGATGGCGGCAGGAGTCACAGGCTCTCCAAAACGGTTAAGGAACAGAAAGCCGGGAGGGCGTTCCTCCCGGTCGATCCAGGCAAGGGCGTCTTGCCGCAGAGATTTTGGTATGTATACGCGGCGGATCTTGTTTCCTTTGGAGTACAGATTCAGCCAGCCTTTCTCCACATCTTCGGTGCGGAGCCTGACCAGCTCGCTTACCCTGACGCCGGTGGCAGCCATAAAACGGATCAGATAATAGTAAAGGTGGTTGCCGTCCCGCATAAGGCACCGCTTCAAATATTCGTAATCCGCCTGGCTGATGACATTTTCCACATAAGTCTTCTGCTGCATCCGCAGCATGGCTATGGGGGCTATGGAGGAGTTCTGGTACTCCATGTAGCAGTTTAATGCCCGTATGCGCAGGTTGACGGTCTGCGGCTTGTAATGCTCTAAAAGAAAACATTTGTACAGCTGCAGGGTATTGAGATCCGGCTGTTCATACAGATCATAGAACTGACGGACCGCAAAGGTGTAAACCAGGATGGTATTTTCCGCCCGGTTTTTCTCTTCCAGCCACAGACGGAAGCCGTCAATCTGGCTTGTTACGTAACTTTCTCGTTGGATCGAGTTGTGAATCATGTGTGTCCTCCTTGTCTTTTGTGGAGCATGCCTAAACTGTGGGGAGATCCCCGAGGGAAGGCAGCGCCTGTAAGTAGTCATTGGTGTCAATGGCTATCATACCATTATCCGATTATGGAGTCCCGTCGAAAAAATGAAGCAGTTTCAGTCGGATGTGGATCCGGGACGGATCTTCAAACAAGGACAGGTAATCTTCCTCCGGCAAAAGGGCCTGCAGTTCCTGTCTGGAGCTTTGGGGCAGGACGCTGTGGGTGGCGTCGATAAAACAGAGTTTTGGGTAGACGACACACCACCAGTTGCGTCCCCTGGCCTGTCCAAGCTCCACCTGGACTGTGTCATAGGTGCCGCAGGGCAGCACCATATCCCCGTAGGCCTTTGTGGGAAAATAAGCCTTTGTCACCGAGATACTGGCCTGGTAATCACAACCCTTCCGGGCCAAGTACCCATTGGTCTGCTCCTCAAGCTCTTTTCTGTTCTCATTAATATAGGAAGAAAGCTCTTCTTTAGACCGGGCCGGGCAATCACGGAGCATCTCCAAAACATAGGACTTCACCTCCCCCTTCACAGCCTGATCCCTGGCTCCGTTGGAGTTAGCCAGCACATGAAACCGCAAAACATACGGCGCCACCCGCTCTGCCAGCCCGCTCTCCCTCTCATATCTCCACAATACGCAACACAACACCGCAAGCAAAAAACAAGATGCGGACATTAATAAGGTCCTTTGATATTTCATAAGTGAAACAGCCACCCTTCTTTCTTTTCTACTGGTAATTCTACCCAGATATGCTATAATTAAACCCGTCAAAGAAAATCAATTGAGAAAAGCAGCAGAGAGGAAAGAAGGATGGACAGAAATTCTCCCATCGGAGTGTTTGATTCAGGGATCGGCGGGCTGACCGTAGCCAGGGAGATCATGCGGCAGATGCCCAAGGAGAGGATCATTTATTTTGGGGACACGGCCCGTCTGCCCTACGGCAGCAAATCCCAGGACACGGTTTTGCGCTATTCCAGGCAGATCATCCGGTTTCTCATGACAAAAGAGGTGAAAGCCATTGTGATCGCCTGCAATACGGCCAGCGCCTATGCCCTGGAGACGGTGGAGCGGGAGTTTGATATTCCCATCATCGGGGTGATTCGGGCCGGGGCCAGAACAGCGGTCCACAGCACCCGCAACGGAAAGATCGGGGTTATCGGCACAGAGGGGACCATCAGCAGCGGTATCTATACAGATGTGATGAGGCAGATGCGGCCTGATATCCAGGTATCGGTGAAAGCCTGCCCGCTGTTTGTGCCTCTGGTGGAGGAGGGACTTTTGCATGACACGGTGACAGATGAGATCGCTTCCAGATATCTATCCGTGTTAAAAGGGAGATTTATCGATACGCTTGTTTTGGGGTGTACCCATTATCCCCTCATCCGTTCCACTTTGGGGCGGATCATGGGGGAAGAGGTGACTCTGGTAAACCCTGCCTATGAGACGGCGGTGGAGCTTAAGGCACTTTTGAGGGAAAAAGAGCTGACTTGTCAGGAGCGGGAGGACCGGAAAGAGGAGAAGTATCAGTTTTATGTCAGCGATCTTGCGGAGAAATTTACGGCGTTTGCCACCTCGATCTTGCCCAATGAGGTGAGGGAGACAAAGAAGATCCATGTGGAAGCGTATTGATAAGGAGATGGCGGCTGGTGACAAAGAATGTGTGGATCCATATAAAAGGCGTCAGGGTCATGGACGGGGAGCGGGAGCAGGTGGATGAGACGGGGCCTGGCGATTACTACAAGAAAAACGGAAAGCATTATATAATAGGAAGCCGGGAAGGCAGTGTGGTAAAACGCCTGAAAGTCACAGAGGATCTTATGGCGGTTACGGGAAATGGCGGGGGAGGCGAGATGGTCTTTGAGAAGGGAAAGGAGACCGGCTTATATTACGGGGATGCCCAGGGCGGGCTGCGTCTGGACATCCGGACCCGGACATTTGAATCTCATGAGGAGGAAGCGCTTTTATGGGTCCGGGTGGAGTATGCCCTGTACTCCGGCCACAGCCATGTGTCGGATAATTATATGGAAGTAAGGATCTGTCCGCGGGAAGTTTGACGACCGCGGTTTGCATCCGGACATAAAAATCCCCCGCGCCGCTGCATGGGCCGGGGGAATGGTCTTTTTATTTCTTCTTGTCACTCTTGTCCTTTTTAAATCTGGCAAAAAACCCTTTTTTCTTCGGCGGAGTGGGAATGGCGCCTCCGCGGACACTCTTTAACTGGGTTATGTAGATGCCGCTGATCACTACCTTGGCCTCTGTCTTGAGGGGAAGAACGGCAAATACTTTCTCGTCTGCCAGAAGGGTCATGACTTTGGGACCTACTTTCGCCTTTACTACCGGAACCTTGGCCCACCTTAAATACTTGGGCGTCTGCTCATAAACAATCTTGGGAAGATTGGCGTCTTTGATCTTCATCTTTTTCTTGTCAATGACCAGCATGGTGACGGTCTGGGCGGCGGCCTCCAAAAGATCCTGCTGGGCTACCTGGCGTTTTTCCAGCTTCCGTCCCATAAAATACAGCACAGCCAAGGCGATGGCCACAATAACAAGAATGACCAGCAATACATTTAAAATCGTGTTCACCTGGGAATACCTCCAACTTATGTCTTTTTGGGAATAGATACAGTATAGTATAACATTGATTGAGGAAAAAGGCAACAAAAAGCGGCGAAAAACAGGAGAAAAAGCTTGACACGCCAAAACCCCTATGTTAAGATGGAAATTGCACTATTGTGGCAACTTGTGCGCTGATGGTACCAGTATGCCCAAAATCAGAATGAAAGAAAACAGGGGTGAGACGTCTAATGGAGAAAAGCAGAATGCGTCCTGTAACAGCAGGGAAAAGCTTTAGAATGAGCTTCTCAAGGCAGAAGGAAGTTCTTGAGATGCCAAATCTGATAGAGATTCAAAAAGACTCCTATCAGTGGTTCCTTGATGAGGGTTTGAAAGAAGTGTTTCGCGACATCTCTCCAATCTCGGATTTTGCAGGCCACTTGAGTTTGGAGTTCGTTGATTTTACATTATGTAAAAATGATATCAAGTATACCATTGAAGAATGCAAAGAACGAGACGCTACCTACGCGGCGCCTTTGAAAGTAAGGGTAAGGCTTTGCAACAAAGACAAAGATGAGATCAATGAACACGAAATCTTTATGGGCGACCTTCCGCTTATGACCGATACGGGCTCCTTTGTGATCAACGGAGCAGAGCGTGTTATTGTCAGCCAGTTAGTGCGTTCCCCAGGTATTTATTACGGCATTGGACATGATAAGATTGGCAAGGAGTTGTATACCTGCACGGTAATCCCCAACCGAGGTGCATGGCTGGAATACGAGACGGACTCCAATGACATCTTCTATGTTCGTGTTGACAGGACCAGAAAAGTACCGGTGACGGTCCTCATCCGCGCCCTGGGATACGGGACCAACGCGGAGATCATTGATATGTTCGGCGAGGAGCCTAAGCTTCTGGCCAGCTTTACCAAGGATGTATCGGACAATTATGAGGACGGCCTCCTGGAATTATATAAAAAGATCCGCCCCGGCGAGCCTCTTTCTGTGGACAGCGCCAAGAGCTTGCTTGACAGCATGTTCTTTGACCCCAGAAGGTATGACCTTGCCAAGGTGGGGCGCTACAAATTTAATAAAAAACTGGCGTTTAAAAACCGCCTTGCCGGCCACACTCTGGCAGAGGACGTGGTGGATCAGACCACAGGTGAGATTCTGGCAGAGGCGGGAACCGCTGTGGATAAGAATCTGGCAGATGAGATCCAGAATTCCGGCATCCCCTTTGTGTGGATCCAGGGGATTGAGCGGAACGAGAAGATCCTTTCCAATATGATGGTGGATCTGTCCCGTTACGTCAGCTTTGACCCGGCAGAGGCGGAGATTACGGAGTTAGTATATTATCCTGTGCTCCAGAATATCCTGGCAGAATTTGGTGATGATGAGGCGGAGCTGAAGGCGGCTGTCCGCAGAAGCGTAAGCGAACTGGTGCCAAAGCATATCACCAAGGAGGATATCCTGGCGTCTATTAATTATAACATGCATCTGGAGGAGCAGATCGGCACGGCGGATGATATTGACCATCTGGGCAACCGCCGCATCCGCGCGGTAGGCGAGCTGCTTCAGAACCAGTACCGCATCGGTCTGTCCCGTATGGAGCGGGTGGTGCGGGAGCGCATGACCACCCAGGACATGGACGGGATCACGCCCCAGTCACTGATCAACATTAAGCCTGTGACCGCGGCGGTGAAGGAGTTCTTCGGAAGTTCTCAGCTGTCCCAGTTTATGGACCAGAACAACCCGCTGGCAGAGCTGACCCACAAGCGGCGTCTGTCCGCCCTGGGGCCTGGCGGTCTGTCCAGGGAGCGGGCGGGATTTGAGGTCCGGGACGTTCACTATACCCATTATGGCCGCATGTGTCCCATTGAGACCCCTGAGGGTCCTAACATCGGTCTTATTAACTCTCTGGCCACCTATGCCAGGGTAAATCAGTACGGCTTTGTGGAAGCGCCGTACCGCATTGTTGACAAGTCAGACCCTACAAATCCCAGGGTTACGGATGAGGTGGTTTACCTGACCGCTGATGAGGAGGACAACTTTGTGGTGGCGCAGGCCAACACGCCTCTGGACGCGGAAGGACATTTTGTGCGCAACAATGTGTCAGGCCGTTACCGTGAGGAGACTTCAGAATTCCAGAAGAAAAGTATTGACCTGATGGACGTATCTCCGAAGATGGTGTTCTCCGTAGCGACTTCCATGATTCCGTTCCTGGAGAACGATGATGCCAACCGCGCCCTTATGGGTTCCAACATGCAGCGTCAGGCCGTGCCTCTTCTGACTACGGAGGCCCCTGTAGTGGGAACCGGTATGGAGGCCAAGGCGGCAGTGGACTCCGGCGTGTGCGTGGTGGCAAAGCACGCGGGCGTGGTAGAGCGGTCCGCTTCCAATGAGATCATTGTCAAGAGAGATTTGGACGGCGGCAAGGATGTGTATCACTTGACAAAATTTAAGAGAAGCAACCAGTCCAACTGTTACAATCAGAAACCTATTGTGTTTAAGGGCAACCATGTGGAAGTGGGCGAGGTTATCGCGGACGGCCCCAGCACCCAGAACGGGGAGATCGCCCTGGGCAAGAATCCTCTGATCGGGTTTATGACCTGGGAGGGGTACAACTACGAGGACGCGGTTCTGTTAAGCGAGCGGCTGGTGCAGGACGACGTTTACACTTCCGTGCATATTGAGGAGTACGAGGCGGAGGCCCGGGATACCAAGCTGGGGCCGGAGGAGATCACCCGGGATGTGCCCGGCGTAGGCGAGGATGCCCTGAAAGATCTGGACGAGAGAGGGATCATCCGCATCGGCGCGGAGGTTCGGGCCGGGGATATCCTGGTGGGAAAGGTTACCCCTAAGGGGGAGACGGAACTGACGGCGGAGGAGCGGCTTTTGCGGGCTATTTTCGGCGAGAAGGCCAGAGAGGTCAGGGATACTTCCCTGAAGGTTCCCCACGGCGCTTACGGCATCATTGTGGACGCCAAGGTGTTTACCAGGGAAAACGGCGACGAGCTGTCCCCGGGGGTTAACGAGACGGTGCGCATCTATATTGCCCAGAAGAGGAAGATCTCCGTAGGTGATAAGATGGCCGGCCGTCACGGAAACAAGGGTGTTGTTTCCAGGGTGCTTCCGGTGGAGGATATGCCGTTTCTGCCCAACGGGCGTCCCCTGGATATCGTGCTGAATCCTCTGGGCGTGCCTTCCCGTATGAACATCGGGCAGGTGCTGGAGATCCATTTGAGCCTGGCTGCAAAGGCCCTTGGCTTTAACATCGCCACCCCTGTGTTTGACGGGGCCAACGAGATCGACATTATGGACACTTTGGATGTGGCCAATGATTATGTGAATTCTTCCTGGGAGGATTTCCAGGAAAAGTATAAGGATACTTTGAAACCGGATGTGATGGAATATCTGGGCCAGCACCTGGACCACAGGGAGCTGTGGAAGGGAGTGCCTTTGAGCCGCGACGGAAAGGTCAGGCTGCGGGACGGCAGGACCGGGGAGTATTTTGACAGCCCGGTAACCATCGGACACATGCATTACTTAAAGCTCCACCATCTGGTTGATGATAAGATCCATGCCCGCTCCACCGGGCCATACGCGCTGGTTACTCAGCAGCCTCTGGGCGGCAAGGCTCAGTTCGGCGGACAGCGTTTCGGCGAGATGGAGGTTTGGGCTCTGGAGGCATATGGCGCTTCCTACACCCTGCAGGAGATCCTGACGGTGAAGTCGGACGACGTGACCGGCAGGGTAAAGACCTATGAGGCCATCATTAAGGGCGAGAATATTCCGGAGCCAGGCATTCCGGAGTCCTTTAAGGTGCTTTTGAAGGAGCTGCAGTCTCTGGGGCTGGATGTGCGGGTGCTTCGGGACGACAACACGGAAGTGGAACTTACGGAGAATATCGATTATGGAGATACGGACCTGCGCTCCATCATCGAGGGCGACAGACGTTTCGAGCAGGAGGAGTCGTTTGGCAGCTACGGCTATCAGGAGCAGGAGTTTAAGGACGGCGAGCTGGTGGACGTGGAAGCAGAGGCAGAAGATGACGATGATGAGGGAGACCGCATCGCTGAGGAGATGTTCGAGGATTTCGAATCTTCCTATGAAGAATAATAGAAGGGAGTATCCATCATGCCAGAGACGAACGAAACTTATGAACCGTTGACATTTGATGCGATCAAGATTGGTCTGGCCTCTCCGGAGAAGATCCTGGAGTGGTCTCACGGCGAAGTGAAGAAGCCGGAGACCATTAACTACAGAACCTTGAAGCCGGAGAAGGACGGTCTTTACTGTGAGAGAATCTTTGGTCCCAGCAAAGACTGGGAGTGCCATTGCGGTAAGTACAAGAAGATCAGATACAAGGGCGTCATCTGTGACCGATGCGGCGTGGAGGTTACGAAGTCCAGCGTCCGCAGGGAGCGCACCGGTCATATCGCTTTGGCGGCGCCGGTGTCCCATATCTGGTATTTTAAGGGGATTCCCAGCCGCATGGGCCTGATCCTGGATATCTCTCCCAGGGTGCTGGAGAAGGTGCTGTATTTTGCCTCTTATATCGTGCTGGACCCCGGAACCACTTCTCTTCAGTACAAGCAGGTTTTGTCTGAGAAGGAGTACCGGGAGGAAATCGACAAATATGGCTACGGCGCGTTCCGCGTAGGAATGGGGGCGGAGGCCATTAAGGAACTTCTGGAGGCTATTGACCTGGAGAAGGATTCGGAGGAGCTGCGCAAAGGCCTTAAGGACGCCACGGGCCAGAAGCGGGCAAGGATCATCAAAAGGCTGGAAGTGGTGGACGCGTTCCGCAATTCCGGCAACAGGCCGGAGTGGATGATCATGACCGTGATCCCGGTGATTCCGCCGGATATCCGTCCTATGGTTCAGCTGGACGGCGGCCGTTTTGCCACTTCCGACTTAAATGATCTGTATCGGAGGATCATTAACCGGAACAACCGTCTGGCCAGGCTTTTGGAGCTGGGCGCGCCGGATATTATCGTGCGCAATGAGAAGCGTATGCTCCAGGAGGCTGTGGACGCGCTTATTGACAACGGGAGAAGGGGGCGGCCTGTGACCGGTCCCGGCAACCGGGCTCTTAAGTCTTTGTCGGATATGCTGAAAGGCAAACAGGGGCGTTTCCGCCAGAACCTGCTGGGCAAGCGTGTGGACTATTCCGGCCGTTCGGTTATCGTGGTTGGTCCGGAGCTTAAGATTTATCAGTGCGGGCTTCCCAAAGAGATGGCCATTGAGCTGTTTAAGCCTTTTGTCATGAAGGAGCTGGTGGCCAACGGAACGGCCCACAATATTAAGAACGCCAAGAAGATGGTGGAGCGCCTTCAGGTGGAGGTCTGGGATGTGCTGGAGGATGTGATCAAGGAGCATCCGGTGATGTTAAACCGGGCGCCTACGCTTCACAGGCTGGGCATCCAGGCTTTTGAGCCTATTCTGGTGGAGGGCAAGGCCATCAAGCTCCATCCTCTTGTGTGTACGGCTTTTAACGCCGATTTTGACGGGGATCAGATGGCTGTCCATCTGCCCCTTTCCGTGGAGGCCCAGGCAGAGTGCCGGTTCCTGCTTTTGTCCCCCAACAACCTGTTAAAGCCTTCGGACGGAGGCCCTGTGGCGGTTCCGTCCCAGGATATGGTTCTCGGAATCTATTACCTGACCCAGGAGAGGCCTGGGGCCAAGGGAGAGGGGATGTGCTTTAAGAATCCCAATGAGGCGATTCTGGCCTACGAGAACGGCGCTGTGACCCTTCACTCCAGGGTAAAGGTGAGAGTGCAGAAGACCATGGCTGACGGCACGGTTAAGAGCGGCATCATTGAATCCACGGTGGGACGTTTTATTTTCAATGAGATCATTCCCCAGGACCTGGGGTTTGTGGACCGGAGCGTTCCGGGCAATGAACTGCTTTTGGAGGTTGATTTCCATGTCGGAAAGAAGCAGTGCAAGCAGATTCTGGAGAAGGTCATTAATGTTCATGGGGCAACCCAGACAGCGGTGACTCTGGATGACATTAAGTCTATTGGCTACAAATACTCTACCAGGGCCGCTATGACCGTATCCATCTCGGATATGACGGTTCCGCCCAGCAAGCCTCAGCTGATCGCTGACGCCCAGGCTACGGTGGACCGGATCGCCAAGAACTTCAGGAGAGGCCTGATTACGGAGGAGGAGCGGTACAAGGAGGTAATTGAGACCTGGAAGACCACGGACGACCAGCTTACTCACGACCTTTTGACCGGTCTTGACAAGTACAATAACATCTTTATGATGGCTGATTCCGGAGCTCGTGGTTCGGATAAGCAGATCAAACAGCTGGCAGGCATGCGGGGGTTGATGGCAGATACCACGGGACATACCATTGAGCTTCCTATAAAGTCTAATTTCCGTGAGGGACTGGATGTACTGGAGTATTTTATTTCCGCTCACGGCGCCAGAAAGGGTCTGTCCGACACTGCTCTTCGTACGGCGGACTCCGGTTATCTGACCAGACGTCTGGTAGATGTTTCCCAGGATGTTATCATCCGGGAGGTGGACTGCTGCGAGGGCAAGGACATTCCGTTTATGGAGATCAAGGCTTTTATGGACGGTCAGGAGACCATTGAGAGCCTGGAAGAGAGACTGACAGGCAGATATATCGCGGAGACGATCACAGACCCGGATACCGGGGAAGTGGTGGTGAAGGCCAACCATATGTGTACGCCCAGGAGGGCAAAAGCCGTTATCGGGGTGCTTCAGAAGCTGGGAAGGGAGAGCGTTAAGATCCGTACCGTGCTCAGCTGTAAATCCCATATCGGAGTCTGCGCCAAGTGCTATGGCTCTAACATGGCCACCGGCCAGGCGGTGCAGGTAGGCGAGGCGGTTGGTATTATCGCGGCCCAGTCCATCGGTGAGCCGGGCACCCAGCTGACCATGCGTACCTTCCACACCGGCGGCGTGGCCGGCGGCGATATCACCCAGGGTCTTCCCCGTGTGGAGGAGCTGTTTGAGGCCCGTAAGCCTAAGGGACTTGCCATTATCACCGAGTTTGGCGGCACGGTGACCATAAAGGATACCAAGAAAAAGAGGGAGATCATGGTCACGGATACCACAAACGGCAATTCCAAGACTTACCTGATCCCCTATGGTTCCCGCATCAAGGTTCAGGACGGCCAGGTGCTGGAGGCAGGCGACGAGCTGACAGAGGGAAGCGTGAATCCTCACGATATCTTAAAGATCAAGGGCGTCCGGGCTGTTCAGGATTATATGATCCAGGAGGTTCAGAGGGTTTACCGTCTCCAGGGCGTTGAGATCAATGATAAGCATATTGAAGTGATTGTCCGCCAGATGTTAAAGAAGGTGAAGGTGGAGGAGAGCGGCGACAGCGACGTGCTTCCGGGCGTGTCCATGAACGTGCTGGATTATAATGACATGAATGAGAAGCTGCTGGCCGAAGGCAAGGAACCGGCTGAGGGCAAACAGGTTATGCTGGGTATCACCAAGGCATCCCTGGCCACAGATTCGTTCCTGTCCGCGGCATCCTTCCAGGAGACGACCAAGGTTCTGACCGAGGCCGCCATCAATGGAAAGATCGACCATCTCATCGGATTGAAGGAGAACGTGCTTATCGGTAAACTGATTCCTGCCGGTACGGGTATGAAGAGATACCGTTCCGTGAAACTGAACAGCGACATCTCGATGGATGACGAGATCGTGTTTGAGGATGACGGCGACGAGGAGGAGGAAAGCGCGGTGACGCCTCAGGAGGAAGAGATCGTTGAGGCGGAGGAAGTGCTGGATTTGGACGATGGGACAGAGGAAATCTAAAAGGTGAGTTTGTTCCTGAGTGTCGGGAAATAACAGGGAATAGTTGAGAAATGCTCTTAAGGCTGGGGATTGATGGCTTTGAGGGCATTTCTTATGTTTAATGGGGCGGGGGAGTCGTAGTGCCAGTCAGAGAAGGGACATCTCTCCTTCTCTGACTGGCTCCGCGACAATCGCCGCCTCTATGCTTGCTAAAAATGAAAATCATTATCAAAATATTGACATAGAAGTAATAGGGAAGTATAATGAAGAAAACCTATGGAACAGTCATATCTATGGGAGATCAGAGAGGAGTATCATATGATAGATATTGTAATCGTAGCTTTAATCGGGACCGCTCTGGCGGCAGTAATATGGAAAAAGGTAAAGGACCGCAAAGAGGGAAAGAGCGGATGCGGGTGTGGATGCGGAGGCGGCTGCAGTAGTAGTAGCTGCAGCGGTTGTAACAGCGGATACAGTGAGGGCAGTCATGGCGGTCAGATTCCAGACTAAAAGTTTTCCTACATCCCCCTATTTCCAAACTTTTTCAAATTTTTTCCTTGACAACGTCCGATTATTTGCTATAATGATTAAGCGTGCGAAAACACGTAATGTTTTGGTACGCAAAATATGATAAGACAGCAACCCGGACAATATCACAGGAGGTGAAAAGAATGCCAACATTTAACCAGTTAGTTAGAAAGGGAAGACAGACATCTGTTAAGAAGTCTACGGCTCCGGCTCTTCAGAAAGGTTACAACTCCTTACAGAAGCGCGCAACCAACACCTCTTCTCCACAGAAGAGAGGCGTATGCACCGCTGTTAAGACTGCTACGCCGAAGAAGCCAAACTCTGCTCTCAGAAAGATTGCCAGAGTGCGTCTGTCCAACGGCATTGAGGTAACAAGCTACATTCCCGGAGAGGGCCACAACCTTCAGGAGCACAGCGTTGTTCTGATCCGCGGCGGAAGAGTAAAGGATTTGCCAGGTACCAGATACCATATCGTGAGAGGTACTTTGGATACCGCAGGCGTTGCCAACAGGAAGCAGGCTCGTTCCAAGTACGGCGCTAAGAGGCCGAAGGTTAAAAAGTAAGAGTCCGCATAAAGCATTTGCAGACTGATTTGTACCACAAACAGCAGTAAAATGTAAATCGGCACTGGATGTTCGTGATATTGGCCTGAGGGTTGCAGGACATAGAACAATGCCAGGCATGGACACATTTTATGGAAACATGTGAGTACCGGTGAATTAATGTCCGCAGCCATGGCGGCGGCCGGAATATGGAACCACAGCCAGAGGGAAATTGCGGAGATATTAAGGAGGGAAGTAACGTGCCACGTAAAGGACATACTCAGAAAAGAGACGTATTGGCAGACCCGATCTACAACAATAAGGTTGTGACCAAGCTGATCAACAACATGATGTTGGACGGCAAGAAGGGGATTGCCCAGAAGATTGTTTACGGCGCTTTTGAACGTGTCGCAGAGAAGACCGGCAAGGACGCTGTGGAAGTATTTGAGGAAGCGATGAACAACATTATGCCTGTACTGGAAGTAAAGGCAAAACGTATCGGCGGCGCTACCTATCAGGTGCCCATCGAGGTAAAACCGGAGAGAAGGCAGGCGCTGGCTCTTCGCTGGCTGACCATGTTTTCCCGCAAGAGAGGCGAGAAGACCCAGAAGGACAGACTGGCCAATGAGATCATGGATGCAGCCAACAATACCGGAGCTTCTGTAAAGAGGAAAGAAGACATGCACAAGATGGCAGAGGCTAACAAGGCGTTTGCTCATTACAGATTCTAATAGGAGGAACTACAATTGGCTGGAAGAGAATATCCGTTGGATCGGACCAGGAACATCGGAATCATGGCCCATATCGATGCGGGTAAGACCACATTGACCGAGCGTATTCTGTACTATACTGGTGTAAACTATAAAATCGGCGATACCCACGAGGGTACTGCCACCATGGACTGGATGGAGCAGGAGCAGGAGAGAGGAATCACCATCACTTCGGCTGCCACCACCTGTCACTGGACTCTGCAGGAGAACTGCAAGCCAAAGGACGGCGCTCTGGAGCACAGGATCAACATCATTGATACTCCAGGCCACGTTGACTTTACCGTAGAGGTTGAGCGTTCCCTCCGGGTGCTGGACGGCGCTGTAGGCGTGTTCTGCGCAAAGGGCGGCGTTGAGCCCCAGTCTGAGAACGTATGGCGTCAGGCTGACACTTACAACGTACCCCGTATGGCATTTATCAACAAGATGGATATTATGGGTGCGGATTTCTACGGCGCGGTGGAGCAGATTAAGACGAGACTTGGCAAGAACGCCATCTGTCTGCAGCTGCCCATCGGCAAGGAAGACGAGTTTAAGGGAATCATCGATCTGTTTGAGATGAAAGCCTACATCTACAATGACGACAAGGGCGAAAACGTATCCATCGTTGACGTTCCGGATGATATGAAGGACGACGCGGAGCTGTACCGCAGTGAGCTGATTGAGAAGATCTGCGAGCTTGACGACGATCTGATGATGGAGTATCTGGAGGGAGAGGAGCCGTCCGTGGAAGCGCTGAAGGCCGCTTTGAGGAGAGCTACCTGCGAGTGTACCGCGATCCCGGTGTGTTGCGGTTCTGCCTACAGAAACAGAGGCGTTCAGAAACTGCTTGACGCGGTTCTGGAATATATGCCGGCTCCCACCGACATCCCGGCTATCAAGGGTGTTGACATGGACGGCAATGAGATTGAGAGACATTCCTCCGACGAGGAGCCTTTCTCCGCTCTGGCATTTAAGATTATGACAGACCCATTTGTGGGCAAGCTGGCTTTCTTTAGGGTGTACTCCGGTACCATGAACTCCGGTTCCTATGTGCTGAACGCCACCAAGGGCAAGAAAGAGCGTGTGGGACGAATCCTGCAGATGCATGCCAACAAGAGACAGGAGCTGGACAAGGTTTATTCCGGAGATATTGCCGCTGCCGTGGGCTTTAAGCTGACCACCACCGGCGATACCATCTGCGACGAGCAGCATCCGGTTATTCTGGAGTCCATGGAGTTCCCGGAGCCTGTTATTGACATCGCGATCGAGCCTAAGACCAAGGCCGGTCAGGGCAAGATGGGCGAGGCCCTGGCAAAGCTTGCTGAGGAGGATCCTACCTTCCGGGCAAAGACCAACCAGGAGACCGGGCAGACCATTATCTCCGGTATGGGTGAGCTTCACCTGGAGATTATTGTAGACCGTCTGTTAAGAGAGTTCCATGTGGAGGCCAACGTAGGCGCGCCGCAGGTTGCCTATAAGGAGACCATTACCAAGGCGGTTGACGTGGACAGCAAGTACGCCAAGCAGTCTGGCGGACGCGGTCAGTATGGCCACTGTAAGGTACACTTTGAGCCCATGGACGCCAATGCGGAGCAGACCTTCAAGTTTGAGTCCAGCGTTGTGGGCGGCGCTATCCCCAAGGAGTATATCCCGGCTGTAGGCGCCGGTATTGAGGAGGCTGCAAAGTCTGGTATTCTGGGCGGATTCCCGGTGCTGGGCATCAGCGCCAATGTTTACGACGGTTCCTACCATGAGGTTGACTCCAACGAAATGGCCTTTAAGATCGCCGGTTCTCTGGCATTTAAGGATGCCATGCAGAAGGCAGGGGCGATTCTTTTGGAGCCCATCATGAAGGTGGAAGTGACCATGCCTGAGGACTATATGGGCGATGTAATCGGCGATATCAACTCCCGCCGGGGCCGCATCGAGGGCATGGAGGACATCGGCGGCGGCAAGATGGTGAAGGCTTATGTTCCGCTGTCAGAGATGTTTGGTTATTCCACAGACCTGCGTTCCAGGACACAGGGCCGCGGCAATTACTCCATGTTCTTTGAGAAGTATGAGCCGGTTCCCAAGTCCGTACAGGAAAAGGTTATTGCCGAAAGAAAGGGCAAATAATTGTAACCGTTTAAGGGGTATCTGGACCGTTGCAAATAATAGTAAGAGTTAGTGATTATAGGCTTGAAAAAACAAGTTAAATAGCATATAATATAGACTAGCCTATTATAAAATGAAAGGCCTGGCGCTTTTGCGGCGCCAGCCGCAAATGAATAGCCGCAAAGGCTGATTAAGGAGGACGTTATAAAATGGCAAAAGCAAAGTTTGAGAGAAACAAACCACATTGTAACATTGGTACCATCGGCCACGTTGACCATGGCAAAACTACGTTAACCGCTGCTATCACCAAGACCCTTCACGAGAGAAAAGGTACCGGTGAGGCTGTAGCATTCGAGAACATCGATAAGGCTCCGGAAGAGAGAGAGCGTGGTATCACCATCTCTACCGCTCACGTTGAGTACGAGACTGATAACAGACACTATGCACACGTTGACTGCCCAGGCCATGCTGACTATGTAAAGAACATGATCACAGGTGCTGCTCAGATGGACGGCGCTATCCTGGTTGTTGCCGCTACCGACGGCGTTATGGCTCAGACAAGAGAGCACATCCTTCTGTCCCGTCAGGTAGGCGTTCCCTATATCGTAGTGTTCATGA
>CAJUFP010000064.1 GCA_910585645.1 uncultured Hungatella sp.
CGGACGGGATTTCCACCCGTTAAATGCCATGCCCTTTGCTGGGCGCACTAACAGTACAACCGGATTTGCCTAAACAGGCAAAGCCAGCCGTTATCTTTTATGGCGACAGCAAGGAAAATAATGACATACCAGCACAATCACCCCCCAACTCAATAGGTGATACAAAGTCCTCAATAACCTCTGTACAAAAGCCTGATGCCACTGAAAGCCTTATAAAAGGGCGAAACAATGTGGTTTCATCAACGCAAGGAGAAAAGGGCGTATATAAGCCTATCCCGGCCAATCCAGATAAATTTATCGCCGTAGACAAGGAGGAAAAGAAAGACTATCCTATAGCAGTCAGTATATATCAGGATATTCTAATTAGATTTAATATCAGAATTTTTCAGAATACTTTTTATATATTTATTCAGGCAACGAAAGTATATACCGAATATTCTGATGATAATTTCGACAGAGAAATTATCAATGCCAATTATAAGGATATTATTAACTGTAAAGAAAGAGCATCAACTGTATATGATGAAATAAAAAAACTACTTAGAAAGGAATATGATATATACATAAAAGAAGAAACCGATATTTCACTACACTATTGGGTATTTCAAAATGGTCTGTTTGATTTACAGACCAGACAGCTTATCCAAAATGATGGCAGTTTTTTTGTACGCCGTGTTTTGCAGTGTAATTACAATGAATTAGCTATCTGCCCCGATTTTGATGATTATATAGATTCCATTTCAGGAGGTGACGTATCCTTATGTACTCTTATTTGGGAAGCAATAGGATATTTGCTGTCTAATGACACAAATGCTAAAGTTTTCTTTCTGTTTTACGGTGTAAAAGATTCTGGCAAAAGTTTACTTGGCAGTGTAATAGAAGATTTAATCGGGAAACAATGGGTTTCCAATATAAGCCCTTCCGATTTAGGCAGACGTTTTGGAACCGCACCACTAAAGGATAAAACGCTGAACTCATGTTTGGATTTACCAGATGAACCCATTTCATCAGAAGCAGTCAGGATTATTAAGGCTATTACAGGGCAGGATAATATAGGCATTGAGGAAAAGTTTAAACAAGATGTCTTTGAAAGATTAACAGTTAAATTTTTATTTGCTTCAAATCATATGATTAAATCCAATGATACTGCCTTTACTGACAGAATGATTATTATTCCATTTCAATATGCGATTCCAAAAGACCGGCAAATTTTCGGCTTTAAAAAAAGCTGTTGAAGGAACGGGATGGGATAGTCCTTAAAGCTATGTATCATTATGGTAAATTAGTGGCTAAGAATTATACCTTTACAAAGTGCAGTATTACCGATTCATATTGCGAAAATATTGATGATAATAAGGTTATAGCCATTTTTGCAGAAGAATGCTGTATGTTTACGGATTCAGATTCAGACAAAACAAGTTCAGCTGATTTGTTTTCTGCTTATTGTGAATATTGCCATCTGCAAAGGGTATTACCATTAAATCAAAACAATTTTTCGGAAAAATTCGGCTCGATATTTTCAGAAAAAGTAATAAAAGGAAAAATCAGAGTCGGTATTAAATCCGTAAATGGATTTAAAAGGGTGAAATTAAAAGGAATTTCATATAATAGCGCCCTAAAGGGAATACATTGATTTGGAGGGGTGTATTTATGGAAAACAGAACAATACCGCTAAATCAAAAAAGGCTACTAAGCATATCCGAATTTCAAAAGTATGCAAGTGTAGGAAGGAATAACGCTTTTAAACTCATTAGGGCGTCTGGTTGCGAAATCAGGTGGGGAAGGCGTGTATATGCCGATAGAATCGCATTTGATAAGTGGTGTGATTTACAAGTAAGTAGTAATTGCAAATAAAAACAATTTAATCCGGGAGAAGGCATAATGCCTTCTCCCCACTTTTTACATAGGAGGTATATTATTATGGCAGAAGTAAAACAAAAGAAATTACCTAAAGGTGTAACTTTAAGAGCTGACGGACTCTATATGGGAAGATTTTCCTATTACGGAGAACGCCATACTTTATATGACAAGGATTTAAAGGTATTAGTGAAAAAAATGGATGATTTGCGGTATGAATTAGAGCATGGTCTTTATGCAAAAGAATCTGTGATTACGGTCAATGACTGGTTTCATACATGGATTAAGGAGTATAAGAAACCTACGGTGAAGCAGGGAACCGTAGGCGTATATGAGGATACCTTTGATTCCTATATTAAGGAACCTTTTGGAAAGAAAAAGCTAAAAGATTTACGTCCGGAACAAATCCAAAACCTGTATAATACGCTATACTCACAAGGATTTTCAAGAAATACCATTGAATTAGTGTCTGTTGTCCTAAGCGGTATGTATAAGCAGGCATACAAAAATCAGAAAATCCGCATGAATCCTGTCCCCCTTGCAACTCTCCCTAAGATGTCAGAGAGACAGGAACGCCGTGTTTTGTCAAAAGAAGAACAGGAAATCTTTATACAGGCATCAAAGAACCATAAATATTATTATACTTTTGAATTGGCATTGTCTACGGGGATGCGTAGCGGTGAAATCCGGGGATTAGAATGGAAGGATATAGATTTCCAAAATAAGATAATCCATGTCCGGGGAACTCTGGTACAGAATAAATATGGATTTTATAAGGATTCTCCCAAAACACAAAGCAGTTACCGGGATATTCCTATGTTGGATAATGTATACACACTTCTCAAAGAACGCAAGAAAGAACAGGCAGAACATAAAATACTGTTTGCAAGCGAATGGAAGCCCCATGAAGGCTTAGAAAATCTGGTAGTGACTACAAATACCGGACGGCCTTTAGGAAAGGCTTATCTAAACAATGCCATTGACACAATCACCAGAAAAATACAAAAAACAAACCCACAATTTAAGGAGTTTTCGATTCACTCCATGCGCCATACATTTGCTACACGGTGTATTGAAAACGGTATGGAGCCACAAGTCCTGAAAGCCATATTAGGGCATAGCAAGCTGTCAATGACTATGGATTTATATGCACACGTACTGCCGGATACAAAATCCATGGAAATCCAGAAGATAGCAGGACTATTCCAAAACCAGCGTGTATCATGATTCAAAAGGGTAATTTGATACTGTTTTCAGGCGAAAATGGTGTAAAAGTGGTGTAGTACATGATTTTTAGCACACCTGCCCCAAATGACCAATGCCAAAAACCCCTGATTTTACGGCAAAAAAATCGGTTCCGGCACGCCTTTGCACCGAAACCGATTAAAAAGGGGAGGATAAGTATTAATTTTCTCTTTCGTACTACTCTCATTATGTCCCTCCCAGGGAAATCTATACACATTTTTCAAAATTTTTTCGAAATCCTCTAAAAAACTCCAAAACGATTGCCATTCCCCTCCAACTATTATACAATAGAAAACAGATACATTCACAAAAAGGAGATTCCCACCATGAAGAAAAATATCCTCGTTGGACAATCCGGCGGCCCTACCGCTGTCATCAACGCCAGCCTCTACGGCGTTGTCACCGAAGGAATGGAACACCTAGACGACATTGAGCACGTATACGGGATGGTCAATGGCATCGAAGGATTTCTCAAAGACAATTACCTGGATCTTTCCCACAGCCTGACCCAGAAAGAGCTGGAACTGATCAAGCTGACCCCGGCCGCCTACCTGGGTTCCTGCCGCTATAAACTTCCAAAAGACTTAACCTCCCCCTTCTATCCCACCCTCTTTCGGAAACTGGAAGCCCTGGACATCGGCTATTTCCTGTATATCGGCGGCAACGACTCCATGGACACGGTCAGCAAACTGTCCCGGTACGCCGCCCAGGTAGGATCCTCCATCCGCTTTTTGGGCATTCCAAAGACCATAGATAATGATCTGATGCTCACCGACCACACACCCGGCTACGGAAGCGCGGCCAAGTACGTGGCCTCTACTGTGCGGGAGATTTCCCTGGACGCCTCGGTGTACCAGCAGCAGGCTGTGACCATCATAGAACTTATGGGGCGGGGCGCCGGGTGGCTTACCGCTGCCAGCGTTCTGGCCAGAAAATATGAAAAGGACAACCCTCTCCTCATCTATCTGCCCGAGGCCCCCTTTGACTTCCAGAGCTTTACGGGTTCCCTGACAGAGGCGCTCCGCCAAAGACCTGATGTCATTGTCTGCGTGTCCGAGGGGATCGCGGATGTCAGCGGGCGGCTTATCTGCGAGTACAACGACGAGGCAAGGCTGGACAACTTCGGTCACAAGATGCTCGCCGGCTGCGGCAAGGTCCTGGAGAATTTTGTCCACAACCACTTTGGCATCAAGGCCCGCTCCGTGGAAGTCAATGTAAGCCAGCGGTGCTCCGGCATGGTCCTGTCCCAGACCGATGTGGAGGAAGCGGCCCTGGCCGGCGCCTTCGGCGTTCAGTCCATCCTAAATGGAGCCACGGGAAAGATGGTGGCGTTCAGACGAGGGACAGGCCAGCCTTACTCCATGGAATGTAACCTGGTGGATGTAAACCAAGTCTGCAACCGGGAAAAACCATTCCCCACAGACTGGATCACAGAACATGGCAGCAATATTTCCCCTGACTTTCTCCCTTACGTCCTCCCCCTCATCCAGGGAGAGCCAAAACGCCCCATGAGTCAGGGCCTTCCCGTGTACGCTTACCGCAGATAACCCGATAACCCGGACCTGCCTCTTGCGCCTCCTTTCATAAGAACAAAAAAGCCAGGCTCCCAGACTCTTTTTGGAACCCAAAACCGCACATGCCGCGGATTCGGACCCAAAGAGAGTCTAAAAGCCTGTCTTTTTCGTTTTTATCCGTGTATCAAATGTCAGAAGTACTTTCTGGAGCCCCAGAGATTGTTCTTCTTCAGCTCCAGATACTCGTTGTACGCCTTCTCCAGGATCTGCTTCTCATTGGAAAACTTCAGCAGATGGTAGGCCTCATAAAACTTGTAGTACCCGGAATCCATAAAATACTCCTCGCGCTGTGGTTTACTGTAGTAGCTGTCCGCCATCATCAGGTACCAGTGGACGTCTTTCTCCACCATATCCTGGGGTGTGTTAAAGGAATACTGACTCTTCCCAATATATTTGATAATGGAAGCCGAAACGCCAGTCTCTTCCTTTACCTCACGCAGAGCCGTCTCCTTATACTCCTCTCCCTCCTCCACAGTTCCCTTCGGCAAAACCCAACCCTCGTATTTGTTCTTATAATTCTTATACAATACAAGAATCTTACCTCGAAAAATAACCACACCGCCACAGCTCGTTGCCTCTATCATTGCAATCCCTCCTGGCTGGAGCGTTCCTCTGCCCCGTGGTGTGTCAGCAGAACGTCCCGGAACATAAAAGGTTTCCCGGAATCGCTCTCAACATAGACTGAGGTTAGTATACCGCATTTTACCGGGATATGCAAGCCATGATTCAACTTCCGGCGCCGTCTGTCTGCCCCAGATAAAGATCAAACAGCTGTCTGGCCACAGGAGCCGCCGTCTGCCCTCCGGAACCGCCCTCCTCCACCACCACAGTCACCGCGATCCTTGGATTTTCCACCGGAGCAAAGCCCGTAAACCAGGCATGGGTCTCCTTCCCCGTCTCAAACTCCGCGGATCCGGTCTTTCCTGCCGCGGTGTAAGCCTCTGTCCGCAACGCGGACCCGGTGCCGTCGGTCACAACCCAGGCCATCATGTCCTTTAAGATCCGGGCCTCTCCCCCATCCATCAGGCTCCCGTAAACCGTGGGCTCAAAGCTCTTTACCGGCTCCCCAAACCCATTCTCCACCCGCTGGATAAAATACGGGTTCATAAGAGTCCCTCCATTGGCAATGGCAGCCGTCACCATAAGGCAGTGCATAGGCGTCATCTGAGTCAGCCCCTGACCGATCGCGGTCTGCAAAACCTCCCAGTCAGGGGCATCTTCCCCCATGGAAAACCGGCTCTTAGAGTAGGCCAGGGAAAGAGGATGCTCCCCGTTAAACAACAGCTGCCCCGCGGTGTCCGCCATTCCCTTCTTATCAAGCTCCAGGCCCAGACTGGCAAATGCCCCGTTGCAGGAGTTGCCAAAAGCCTCCTTAAGAGTCTGGCTTCCATGGACCGTCCCGTGATAACACCGCAGGGTGTAATCCCCATAGGTGATCTTCCCCTGACAGTCAAACCGGTACTGGTCATAATCTTCAGGGTGTTCCCTTAAATACTCCAACAAGGTGATGATCTTAAAAGTAGAGCCCGGCGGATAAAGTCCCTGAGTCGCCCGGTTCACCAGCCGGGCCTGCCCTTCCTCCGACACGATCGAATCCCATATATCCGCAATCCCATTAGGGTCAAAATCCGGTTTCGACACCATGGCAAGAACCCGCCCCGTAGCCGGCTCCATAGCCACCACCGCTCCCTTTTTGTCCCCCAGAGCGGCGCTTGCCGCCTGCTGCAGCCTGACATCCAGCGTGGTCACCACCTGGTCTCCCGGATTCTTCCGCCCGGTCAGGGCCTCCCCGATCTGGCTGACGGGATTGGTGTGGGAGGTAAGCAGATAAAAATTCCCCAAAGCCTCAAGCCCGGTCTTCCCTCTGGCCGAATATCCCACCACATGGGAGAACAGCGGGCCAAAAGGATAGCGGCGGACCTCGCTCCCGTCCTCCGCCTTCTCTGTCACCGCCAGAACCGTGCCGTCGCTGCTTAAAATTTTCCCTCTCTCAACGGTTTTCGAAAAATTGTCCAGCCTGGCATTGTAGGGATTATTGATCACATCCTCCCTGGAAACCGCCAGAAAATGCCCCACATACCCCATAAGGCCCAAAAAAAGCGCCACGATCAGGTACACCAGCCCCAGTATGCTCCTGTCCGCCTTCTGCCTTGGAGTCTTTTCCCGCTTTTTCCTTTTCCCCCTCTTAATATCCGGCCTCATAGTCCTCTTCCTCTTCTTCCTCCCGCTTTACCATGTACAGCCCCTGAACAACAGAAAACAGGATAAACGTACACAGAACAGAACTGCCTCCGTAGCTGATCAAAGGCAGCGTCACCCCTGTAGACGGAATAAATTTGGTCACGCCTCCGGCTGTCAGAAAAACCTGGACGATGTATTCCACCCCCAGCCCCAGAGCCAACAGCTTGTAAAACATGGCCTCCATCTCACAGGCCACCATCATAAACTGGATAAAACAGCCCAGACAGATAAAGAGCACGCACATGGCAAACAGGGCGCCCATTTCCTCCGAAACAGCCGCCAGGACAAAATCCTTCTCCACAACCGGGATCTTACCGGGCATACCCTGGTAAAGGCCCAGACCGAACCAGCTTCCTGTGCCGATGGCAAACAAGGACTGGGTGATCTGATACCCCCGGTTGTCAATATCCGCCCAGGGATCCTTCCAGGCCATGACCCGGACCTGCACATGGGAAAACAGCTTCCACGCCGCCACAGAGGCTCCGCATCCACCCGCAAAACCCAGAACCAGGTAGATCCAGTCCGACGTGGCCACAAACACCATAAACACATAGGTGATAAAAAATATAAGCCCGCTGCCCAGATCTTTAGACAACACCAGCACCAGCACATGGAGAGCCGCCACCGCGCTTGTGACCATGATCTGCCTTCTGTCCGTAGACTTGTAAAACATGGCGGACACAAAAAACACAAAGGTTATCTTCACAAACTCCGACGGCTGCACCGCCACCTCCCCCAGCTTTAAAGACAGCTGAGCCCCGTAACTGGCATCCCCGGCCGCGTACACCGCCGCCAAAAGCCCCAGCCCCACAGCGGCGTAGACCCACGCCATCCGGCTAAGCTGCCACATCCGGCGGATGACAAACGGGATCAGCCATGTAGATGCCGCCGAACACACCACAATGCCGAACTGCCTTACCGCCTTGTCAAAGGAAAGCCTGGTGAGAATGATAAATCCCACGCTCAAAAGAAAACACATATTGTTGACCAGCAGTTTACACCGGCTGCGATAGCATTTGCCGTAGAGCGCCAGAAAACACCACAAAAACGCAGCCTGAGCCCCATAGAACGGAAACAGCCTCTCTTCCCCGGTTTTTAAAAACATCACGGAAAACGACAGAAAATGGATCAGAAACATTATCCTGTTCTGTCTTCTCAGATACCTGTCCCGTCTCTCCTCATCCACTCCAAAACAGCGGAAATTCCAGTATGTGTACATAGCCGCCATTAATATAGTCACGTAATTTGACGCGCCAACGATCAGTCCTTCCAATTCATCACCTGCCTACTCCACGCCGCGCAAGAAGTGTCCTCTTGTAAAGTTTCCTGTCTGAGAGAGGTTCTGTGCTTTTTCTCCTCTGTACAGCTGTTCCGCCCACGTTGTCACGATCTGCCGGATCTGACCGGGATCCTCCCCCGTAAATTGAAGTCTCACCGCCTCTAAAGCCAGCTCCTTTATCCTTTCTGTCTGGTCCAACAGGGACAGAGGAAGCGGATTATAGATAATATTGTAACAATAGACACAGTGGTTCTCCACAGGAAGTTCCTTGCCCGTCCGGTCCCGCATCATCAGCCTCCCCGGCTTTCTGCCGCACCCATATACAGTCTTTTGCACGCACTGGGCGGAAACCATGGCAGGGAGAAACCCATAGACGATCAACTCCCGCCTCTGACCATCCATCTGTCCCAGTTCCCTGCTATTCAGTTCCAGAGGAAACGTGGTCCCCAGGCATCCAAGCCCTACAAGCGCGCTCTGAGACGTGGAATTAAAAGAATATAGATTATGATCCCCATAAACAGGGATTCTCACTCCTTTTTCCCGCAAATATCCGATCTCCTCCAGACTGCGAACCAAGATCCCGTCAAACCCGGCTTCCACAAGAACGTTAAGACTTCCCTCAAAGAAACGTTCCGCCTGCTTTCGAAAGATCACCGGCATGGCCAGAACACAGCTTTTTTGGTGGGCATGACATGCCAAAACCCAGTCTCTCCACTGTCCCGGTCTGCCGGCATCTGCCTCTATATAGACCACAGAGACTTCCGGGATATCCAAGATTCGGGAAAGGCCTCCCTCTGATGCCAGCAGAACATGAAGCTTTGGCGTCCTTTTGGGGCCGCCCGTCCTCTCCAAATCCCCCCATCCGGCCCCTTCGGCCTGTATACAGGATTTTTTGTCTGACCATTCTCCATCTGATGTAAGCTTTCTGCGATACCTGTCAACCGTATTCTGTCTCAGCTGCTCCAGTCCCCGCCTGCGCAGTTCGTTTAAAGTCTGCACCGGCAAGAACACCTGTCCTTCAAGACAGATATCCAGCTTTCTCCACACAAACGGCATATCCCCTGTCTTCTGTATCTGTCGTCTTAGCTGCTCTGTGGAGACAGGCTGGTTTCTGGCTGTCTCCGCTTTTGGCCCCATAACGGACGCCCCCGGAACCGTCTCCCTATCCGCCGCCGCCCATCCCATCTTCAGCTCCAGGCATACCTCCTGCCCTTCTCTCACCGTCAGAACACCTTCTACAGGCTCCTTTTTCTCTGCATTTACATAGAGCCGGTCCAGCTGGTCAAACAGTCTCTGATCACCCTGCCTGAACGCCGGTTTTTCCCTGACCGCAATCATCTCCCGCCCGTTTGACTGCCGGTAATACCCGTCTGTAAACCCGCCTCTGTCAAACAGTTCCAAAAGTTCCTGCCTGTCCCCAGGGTCCACACGGTACTCTTTCCGCCCTCTTTCCAGATACATATCCACATACTTACGGTAAATCCGCGTCACTCCCGCCGTATATCTGGGGCTTTTCATCCGTCCCTCTATCTTCAGGGAATAAACGCCCGCTTCCACCAGGTCCGGAATCAAGTCCAGGGTGCAGAGATCCTTCATGCTGAGGATGTACGGATCCTCCCGGTCAGCGCCTCCCCCTTTTCCCCTCCCGCGTCTGCTTCCCCCGCGATCCGCTCCCTTAGCCTGTCTCTTCCCTCCGTCTGAACTGTCACAGCCGCGCCCCTCTTTAGACGCTCTCTGATCTCTCACCTCGTAGGGAAGCCTGCAGGGCTGAGCGCACCGTCCCCGGTTTCCGCTCCGCCCCCCGATGAAACTGCTCAAAAGGCACTGTCCCGAATAGCAATAGCACAGTGCCCCATGTACAAAACATTCTATCTCGATCGGTACTTCCTCGTGGATCCGACGGATCTCTTCCAGGGATAATTCCCTGGCTGTCACCACCCGCTTCACCCCAAGATCCGCCAGAATCCTTGCCCCGTAAACCCCTGTGATGGTCATCTGTGTGCTGGCGTGAACAGGAAGCTCAGGAAATCGCTGCCGGATCACCCTGACAGCCCCCAGATCCTGAACAATAACCCCGTCCAGCCCCTGCTCATAGTAGGGACTCAAAAAACGCGGCAGTTCCTCCAGCTCCTCCTCTTTCATCAAGGTGTTCACCGTCATATAAAGAGACACTCCATGGAAATGAGCGTAGTCAATGGCCTCCAGCATCCTCTGCTGGTCAAGATTGTCCGCATAAGCTCTGGCCCCAAACCGGCTGCCGCCGATATAAACCCCGTCCGCTCCCGCTGCCACAGCAGCCTTCATGCTCTCAAAGGAACCGGCAGGCGCCAAAACCTCCACCTGTCTCTGTCTCATCTTTGCCCTCCGTCTCTGCCCTTTGGCCCCTGACTCACGCCCGCCGCGCCTATGGCAGCCTGAACCGCCTTGAGCCTTAGGATCTCCTCACAAGCCCGGTCCAGCTCTTTCTTCACCCGATCCAGCTCCGCTTTCTTCTCATCCAGATTCCTGACTGCGTCCTCCAGCCGCATCTGGGTAGTCACCAGCTCATGTTTCAGCCCGTAACTCTCCCGCTCCATGTCGTCCCGCTGCCGCTCGCTGACCGCGGCCCGGTCAATGGCCTTAAAATAATCATCCGCGATATTCAGAGAGATCATCACTGCCTGATACTCCTCACTCTGCCTGGTAAACCCATCCTGCCGCTTTAGCTGGGCTGTCTTCTCATTAATATAGCTGGCCACCCTCTGAAGATAATGCTCGTCCTCCGTACCACCCAGAGTATAGATCTTTCCATCAATCAAAACTTCCGCATAATTCTTGGTATCCATGAACCTGCCGCTGTTGTTTTTCATCCCAATCCGCTCCTTGTCCGTAACCGTTCAGATAACCCTTGAACTGTTACCCTTGTCCTTCCTCAGGCCAGCCCCAGATGATGATAGGCATGTTCCGTGGCCACCCGTCCCCTGGACGTGCGGTTGATCAGGCCATTCATCAAAAGATACGGCTCATATACATCCTCAAGAGTCCCCGCGTCCTCCCCCAAAGCTGCTGCCAGGGTGTCAAGCCCCACAGGGCCTCCGGAAAACTTCTGGATAATCGTCAGAAGAATGGCCCTGTCATTATTGTCCAGCCCCAGACGGTCCACATCCAGGATATCCAGGGCAAAATCTGCCACCTCCTTGGTGATAACCCCGTCATACTTCACCTGAGCGAAATCTCTGACCCGCCTCAACAGCCGATTGGCAAGCCTGGGAGTCCCCCTAGAACGCCTTGCCAGCTCCAGAGCTCCCGATTCCTCGATCTCTACATCCATAACCCTTGCGGAGCGAAGGATAATGGTCTTCAGTTCCTCTGTGGTGTAAAACTCCATTTTTGCCATCACGCCGAACCGGTCCCGCAGCGGAGCCGTCAACAGTCCTGCTCTGGTAGTGGCCCCTACCAGGGTAAACCTGGGAAGCTCCAGCCGTATGGATCTGGCAGAAGATTCCTTGCCCAGCATAATGTCAATGGCAAAATCCTCCATGGCCGGATAGAGCACCTCCTCCACCTGCCGGTTCAGCCGATGAATCTCGTCAACAAACAGCACATCCCCCTCCTGGAGATTGTTCAGGATCGCCGCCATCTCCCCCGGCTTCTCAATGGCCGGCCCGGAGGTGACCTTCATATTCACACCCATCTCATGGGCAATGATCCCTGACAGGGTAGTCTTTCCAAGCCCTGGCGGACCATAAAACAGCACATGATCCAGGCTGTCCCCCCTGGACTTTGCCGCGTCAATATAAATCTTCAAGGTAGACTTCAGCTTCTCCTGGCCAATATAATCCTTTAGCGCCTGCGGTCTTAAGTTTGATTCCACCTTGCTGTCTTCTTCTGTCAAATCCGTATTAATGATCCTGCGCTCCATATTCCCCTGCCTGATATCCGGTTCACTCCGGATTTATTCTCGCTTCTAACTCTTCTAAACAGCCAAATGCCTCAAAGAAGCCTTCAGCACCTGGTCTCCTGTCATCCCGTCCGTGATCTCCACCTGACGCACCGCCCTGGTGGCCTCCATAGCAGAATACCCCAGAGCCACCAAAGCATCTACAGCCTCTTTCCCGGCATTTCCAAGCCCTGACTTTTCCCTGGCATCCCCATCCGCCTTTCCTGACAGAGACGGCGGCATCAGCTCCTCTGGGGAAATCCTGTCCTTCAGATCCAGTATCACTCTCTGAGCCGTTTTCGTGCCGATCCCCGGCGCTCTGGAGATAGCTTTCGTATCCCCGGAGATAATAGCCAGTCTCAAGTCCTCCGGCCTCATAGCCGACAAGATCCCCAAAGCCCCTTTGGGACCGATCCCGCTCACTCCCAGAAGCTGCCTAAACATCTTCAGATCCTGCCTGCTCAAAAAACCAAACAGGCTCACAGCGTCCTCCCGAATCTGGAGATACGTATAGATCCGCACCTCCTCCCCGATCCCGGGAAGGCTTTCCAGCAAAGACAGGGGAACCCGGATATTGTACCCCACGCTTCCCGCCTCCACCACGATCATGTCCTCATCCATCTCCACCAATGGTCCTCTGATATAAGATATCACGGTATGTACCTCTTCTCTGCATTTCTCCATCCAGTATAGCATACCGCCCCTGTTCCTGCAATATCCTCTGTCCGGTTGACTTCCCCCCATCCCCCATTTATAATATGGACAGACCAACAAAAATTTCACCAAGGAGCCGCCCATGATAACTGCCAGCCACACCTTCACCACCCCGGATACCTACCCTTTAGACCGCTTGGGACAGCCAGACAAACTCCTCTTTTTTGACATCGAGACCACCGGCTTTTCCGGCGCCAATCACCAGGTATACCTGATCGGCTGCGTCTGCCGCCTCAACAAAACATGGCATCTGACCCAGTGGTTTGCCGACACGCCTGACGCGGAAAAAGACGTGCTCACAGCCTTTTTTCAGTATGCCGGGGGCTTCGCCGTCCTGGTCCATTTTAACGGCGACACCTTTGACATTCCGTTTCTCCGGAAACGCTTTCAGGCCTGGGGGCTGCCCTATGATCTCTCCTCCTTTGACAGCGTGGATATCTACAAACATCTGCGCCCTCTCCGGGGGCTCATAGGGTTGGACAGTTTAAAACA
The DNA here is from genome assembly GCA_910585645.1 of uncultured Hungatella sp. Taxonomy (GTDB): domain Bacteria; phylum Bacillota; class Clostridia; order Lachnospirales; family Lachnospiraceae; genus UBA3402. Next base: position 13,322 of record CAJUFP010000064.1, read on the forward strand.
GAAATCCATCGAGCAGTTCCTGGGCATCTCCCGCCAGGATCCCTACTCCGGGGGACAGTTGATTGACGTCTACCGGTTTTACCTGGAGACCTCCAAAGAAGACCTCTACAAAATGCTGATGCTCCACAACCAGGAGGATCTGGAGGGTATGCCCCTGATTCTCCCGATCCTGTACTATGAGGATTTTCTAAAACAGGACTTTGCTCTGACAGAACAAAAAATCCTGGAGCAATCAGACATCTTCGGCGAATCTGTCTTCAGCCTCTGCCTTACCCTTGAAGGCCGGGATATGCTGCCTGTCCCCATTCAGTGGGACACCTCCCATGCCGCCTGCCAGGCATCCAAAAACGGTCTGGAACTGACCGTCCCTCTGGTAAATGACACCTTAAAATACTTTTACCCTGACTACAAAGATTACTACTACCTCATCTACGAGGATATGGCTGTACATAAAAGCGTCGGGGAATATGTGGAGAGGTCAGCCAGGAAAAAAGCCACGGCCCAGACCTGCTACACCAAAAAGACCGGCCTCTTCCTCCCGCAGCCAGACGCTCTCTGGTCCCCCTCTTTCAAAAAGGAGCACCGGGCAAAACAGGCTTATGCCGAGTATGTCCCCACCCTCTTTGATGATTCCGAGACGCTGATGAAGTATATCCGCTATCTTCTTGACCTCTGACACTGTAAAAAACAGTATGAGCCCACTCCTGCCCTTGAAAAACGCCCGGCCAGGCCGGAATCCGTGCTGCGGTTCCGCCCTGGCCGGGCGTACTCTTCTTAATTATTTGGCCTTTCTATCAGTCGATCACGCTGCGGATGGTCTTTGGCGTCCTGTAATTCCAGGTAGAGATCTTGATTCCGCTCTTGCTGCTGGCTGCGTGGACGATCTGCCCGTTGCCGATGTACATGGCAACATGATTTACAGTCCCGCTGCTGTTGGCATAGAAGATCAAATCTCCGGGACGCATCTCCGACGACTTAATCGCGCGCCCAACCTTTGCCTGCTCTCTGGAAGTCCTTGGCAGACTGATCCCGAAATTCTTCATAACAGACTGGACAAATCCGGAACAGTCGGCGCCATTGGTCAGGCTGGTTCCGCCCCATACATAGCGGTTACCCACGTACTTGATGGCAAAGTTCACGATCTGATTTCTCCTGGAAGCCTGCTGGTTCGCCAACTCCTCCAGAGGAGAAAACTTGATGGCCTCAGTCAGGGCATAGCGGACTTCCACATTATTATCCCTGGTAGAGATGTAAGCGCCGTCGGTACCCTCATCCTCGTCCCCGCCGTCCAGCTCGATCTGTACCCAGCCGTCCAGCTGCTGCACCACGGAATACCGCTCTTCTTTGGAAATCTGAGTCCAGATGCTGGCATCCGTGCTGGGACTTGTCCGAACGTTCAGCTTGTCCGTGTTGACAATAGCCATAAGGGACGCGGACCCCATGGCAAGGTCAATCGCCTCCTGGCCTGTGGCTGTGTACTGGCTGTCTGCTGACACATATCCTGTTATATTACCGGAATGGATCTTGTACCATCCGTCCTCTGTCTCCAGGATCTCACCGGCTGCCTTGCCTGGCAGCTTTCCGATGATATTGGCATTGCCCTCATCCTTTGGTGAACTTCGGATATTCAGATAATTGCTCACCTTTGAAATAAGCAGGTTATTATACTGATTAATGGCCATGGCCTTCAGATCCATCTTCCTGGCCTCGTTCAGAGCGTATCTCACTTCCACATAATCGGAGGAGATGTACCCGCCGGTAGTCTGGACCCATCCGTCCTCCTGGCTGACCACCTCATAGCGCTCGTCCAGAAGAGCCTGAGCCACCACATTATCCGGCCCCAGCTCCGGTGTCTGGCGGATATTTACATTGTCCGCAGTGACCACGGCCCGCAGTTTCACCTGCTCCAGCGCCGCTGCCCGGGCATCCTCCCCGGTTATAACATACTGACTGGCAATATATCCGTCTACCGGGCCGGAGTGGATCTGATACCAGTCTCCTTCCTGACTCACGATCTGGCAGACGCTGTTCTCCTGCATCTTCCCAATGATATCCCCATTGGAGTCCGGGGTTTTTCGCACATTCAGATATCCTGACACCTGGACCAGCCCAAGATTACCATAGGAATCTACCACAGCCTGCTTCTCGGCAGCTTCCTCAGCCTCCTTCTGCTGCCGTTCCTGCTCCTCCACGGCCAGCCTGGACGCCTCCTCATCTATGGTCATGTCCTCCATAGCTTCTGTGGACTCAACTGTCTGCATGACTTCCCGGTTCTTGCTGCCTCCGGACAGGCCCTTTTTGACGGCTAACCCCATAAGGATCACCGCCACGATGACCCCGACTACAGCCAATCCTATGATCAGATATCGAAAATAGTCATTATTGTTCCGCTTTCTTCTTGCTCTGTCTAAAACTCTGGCATAATCTTCTTTTTCAAACATGTGTATTCTCCTGCCGCGTCTATGTACATCCTTCTGGCATAATCCTCTCTGACATCTGCCTGATCTCGAAAACAGTAAAATCAACGGCATTAGTATACCATAACTTTTTCCTTAATACGACACGTTCATACAAGAAAAATATTAAAATTTTATTACAATTTCCGGCATTATCTGTTACAAAATCTAAATTTCGATGCCTCTCAGCCTCAGATACGCCTTCACAAGCTCCACCGCCGGGTCCAGCTCCAAGGTCGTAGTATTGATAGGCAGGTCGTAGTTGGCCATATCATCCCACTCTTTTCCTGTGTAATATTTGTAGTAGTCCCTTCTCTCCTTGCTGATGCGGTTGGCCCGGCGCAGCGCCTCCTTTGTGTCCACACCGTCCACCTCCACCACGCGGCGGATACAGGTACTGCTGTCCGAATACACAAACAGACGCACCAGATTCTTTATGCCTGCGGCCTCCAACACGAAATCCGCGCACCGCCCCATAATAATACAAGACTGCTCCGTGGCCACCCGCCGTATCATCTTAGCCTGGAAGCGGAACAGATTCTCCGGTGACGTGATGTCATCGTCCAGCGACGGCTCCTCCAGGCTGGTGCGCAGCCCTCCTATGGCCCTGAAGAACAGGTTATTGCCTGCTTTCTCGTCGTTAAGGCGGAAATACTGTTCCCCAATAGCGCTCTCCTCCGACGCCATCTTTAAGATCTCTTCATCATAAAAGGGAATCCCCAGCTCTTCTGACAACTTCTTGCCCATGATGCGTCCGCCGCTGCCGTAAAGCCTGTCAATCGTAATAACATACTTATCGTTTCCCATGTGAAACCTCCTTGTCCTCTGGCATTAATTACTTGCTTCCCGTTAAGATCATTATACCACCTGCGCCCCGGTTAGAAAACCCAAAGAGAATTTTTTCTCAATCTGTCAATCCACCATTGATTTGACAGAGTTGCGAATGTATAATAGGAGGGTCATATCATTTTAGGAGGAACCATATGAATCTGATACTACCCAAAGATTACGACCCCCGCCTGACCATACGTCAGACCCAGGAGGCCATCAAGTATATCCGAGACACCTTTCAAAAAGAATTTGGAAAACAGATGAACTTAGAGCGCATCTCCGCTCCCCTCTTCGTGGAAAAGAGTACCGGCCTGAACGATGACTTAAACGGCGTGGAACGCCCTGTGGCCTTTGACATGGCTGCCCTTCCCCAGGAGACCATCGAGGTGGTCCACTCCCTGGCCAAGTGGAAGCGCATGGCTCTCTTCCAGTATGGGTTTAAGCCTGGTGAAGGCCTTTACACAAACATGAACGCCATCCGCCGGGATGAGATCCCCGACAATCTCCACTCCTGCTATGTGGATCAGTGGGACTGGGAAAAAGTCATCACAAAAGAGGAGCGGACCATCGACACGTTAAAGGACACCGTCAGGAATATCTTCAAGATCATCAAGCACATGGAACATGAGGTGTGGTACAAATATCCCCAGGCCGTAAAGCGCCTTCCGGAGGATATCTATTTTATCACCTCCCAGGAACTGGAGGATATGTACCCGGATAAGTCCCCAAAGGAGCGGGAAAACCTCATCACCAAAGAACACGGATGCGTGTTCCTGATGAAGATCGGCGATAAGTTAAACAGCGGCGAACCCCACGACGGCCGCGCTCCGGACTACGACGACTGGCAGCTAAACGGAGATATCCTTTTCTGGTTCGACACCCTGAACTGCGCCCTGGAGATCTCCAGCATGGGAATCCGGGTTGACGAGACATCCCTGGAAGAGCAGCTAAAAAAGGCCGGGTGTGAGGAGCGAAGAAAACTTCCCTATCACCGCATGCTTTTAAACCGTGAGCTGCCCTACACCATCGGAGGAGGCATCGGCCAATCCAGGCTGTGTATGCTTCTGCTGGACCGCGCTCACATCGGCGAAGTCCAGGCCAGCATCTGGCCGGAGGACATGAAGAGTGCCTGCAAGGCTCACAAGATCTATCTGTTATAGAGGCATGTCTTTCCTGTCCCGGAGGAGGGAAAGCCGCAACTTTACGTTCGCCATATTGCCCTTTTGCGCAAGAAATCATTCTTAAGAGCCCAGAGCGTGTCTGAAAATTCATTCCCGCCATTTGTACGCCCCACTTTGCGGTATATTTGGTCCTCATTCAGCCAACGTAGCCCACTACGCCTCCCTCATTCGGGCCAAATCTCCCACAAACTGTGACGCACATCTGACAGAAAGCAATTTTCAGACACGCTCTAATACATCCCCAGAATCTCCCCCAGATACTCCCTGTACTCCTGACAGACCTGCTCCGGCCCCACGATGCGCATTCTGCTGCCGATCCCCGTGACCCATCCAAAAAATTGATGACTCACCGCAGCCTGGACGTGGACCCGAAACCTCTTCTCATCCACAGGCATGATCATAACCTCTCTTCCGAAACGATCCAAAATCACACCCACCAGCTCATTATCACACAGCAGGACTACCTTTTCATCCCTGCCTCCATACATGCCAAAGGTCTTTTTAGAAAATTCTGCCAGATCAAAATTCTCAAACCGCTGTCTTCCTACACGCTCCTGCTCCAGAATTCCGGTGTGCCGCATCTTGTCCACGCGGAAGTGCTTAATGCGGTCCGCCTCGTCATCATAAGCAATGAGATAATAGTTTTCGCTGCTCCAGGTCAGAGACCATGGACTGACTCTGTAGTAGGCCCCTCCCTTTTTGGGCTTTAATTCCTTTTTGACTGTCCACTCCACATACTGGAACTGTATCTGCCGATTCTCCAAAATGGCTGTGTGGATCTGATCAATGTTGTGGTAGATCCGTTCATTGCCAGACTTTGGGCGGTTATAGATAAAGACATTCCTCTGCAGCCGCCTGGCATCATGTTCACCGGCCAAAGCCTCCAGCTTTTTGATCAGCCTCTCCGACTTCTTCTGGCTGATAAACTTTGATGACTGCACCGCATCCACCAGAAGCTTTAGCTCCGCAAGCTCAAACTCCCGTTCGGCCACATAATAGCCGCCGTTCGTCCCCTTGGCCTGTATAATATCCAGGCCGAATTCCCTAAGCGTCTCAATATCGCTGTATATGGTCTTCCGGTCTGCGGACATCCCGTAACCGCCAAGCTGCCTGTCTATGTCCGCAGCGGATAAAGGATGGGCCTCATCCGTCTTGTCCAGAAGTATCTTCATAATATATAACATCCTTAGTTTTACAGATGAAACCGACATGCTCTCTCCAACTTTCTTATGTGAAAATCTGTCCGTACCGGCGTCCACCCCCAAAGCCGGCACGGATCCTTCTTATGGTTTCTCTCAGGCTCTATAGGGCCATCCAAGGCCTCTTCCGCTGCCGGACACTCCTGAGCCCCCTTCCCGTCAGCACTGCAGCGCCAGACATGAAAAATTAAACAGCTCCTCCAGGGATACTGCCAGCGGGTCTGTGGTAAACAGGGACTCCGCCCTGTCGGCGATCCGTATCCTGTCCTCCTCCTCCCGGGTCCGACGAAGCAGCTCCGCCGTATTCCTGGAATCCCACAGCGCGTCATGCCGGTGTCCCTCAAAGGCAACATCCGCGTAAAGCAGAGCCAGATCCAGGGAAACCTGGTACTCCTTATTCAACATATGGTCAAACTCTTTCTGAAAATCTCTCCAGCCGTCCATTAAGGCTTTCTCCGCCTGACTTAGCTCGATCCGCTTTAGATAGATCTCGCGGACCAGCTGACTGAAATCATTATCACTCCAGGCAATGATCTCAATCTGGCTTTCTCCGCCTAAGCACCACTGGGCAAAGCTGTGAAAAGCATCCTCAAAGGAATCCCCCTGCTCTACCATGGCCGTGGTGATGCCGGTCATCTTCTCATATTTGGGATAAATCTTTGTGCTGTACTGTGGCTTTATGATCCGTTTAAACTCGGACACTTCCGTTAACTCCTCGTCCAGCATAACTGCCCCGATCTCAATGGTCTCGCACTTGCATATATTCTTCTCCAGCTTAAACTTGTTTGGCAGCGGATGCATCTCTAAATCTACTACTATGTATCTCATGGCTCCTCCTCGTATGTTCCTTTGTCTTTTTGTTGGCTGCGCAGGTTTACCCTTTAAACTTTCATAAACCTGACACTGGGACTCCTTTTAAAGATTATGTATATCTTACCACATTTACTGTCCAAAAGTTTACCCATCCAGCGAAGATTTCCCGAAATTTTTCATCCTCAAAACTCCTAAAACGCCACCTCTTATCAGCCTCAGATCACTTTTGTCCCAAAAGGCATCAAAGCCAGCTTTGCTAATTTAAACTGCTGCAGTCCAAAGGGTATCCCCACGATCGTCACACACAGAAGCACTGCCCACGCCACATGCTCCAGAGCCAGGGGAATGCCTGACACCAGAAGCCACACAAGATTTAAAAGGAAGCTTCCCGCTCCTCCCCCATAGCACACCTCCTTTCCAAAAGGAAAAAAGGTCAGCCCGGCCATTTTAAAACACTGGAGTCCCACCGGAATCCCTATGACGGTCACACACCACAGACATCCCGCCAGGCACCAGCTTAACCCACTGATAAATCCTCCGAACACAAACCACAAAAGATTCCCAAGACATCCCATACCTACACTCCTCTCTGGGCTTTCAGCCTGCTTACCATTGACTCCACCCTCATAATTCCGCTGTCCACCTGCTTTATAGCTTCATCGATCTTTCTCTGAACCATCCAGTCGGCAATGATCCCGTCTAAAAACAGATCGGCAAATGAAAGAAATCCTCCCACATCAATCCCCAGCTCTGAAAAATCCGAAATGTCTTTTAATTCCCTCTGAAAAATCTTCAGATCCATCCTGGCGCTTTCCAGGTAGGAAGACGCGTCGTCAATTCTGGAATGCTTGATCATGCTGGTTATCAGCCCTCCGCCCAACATATCCCAGATTCCCCAGTTTCTCGCGCTGGCCAGCTTGCTCTGAGCTGCCCGCAGGCTCACAAGGGCCTTCTCCCCGGCCCTGACGGCTTCGTTGATCTCCTGTCTTCGTCTCTCTTCTGTCATATCAGTATTTCTCCCTTCTTAATTATATATGTATGGGCTTGACCTATGTGACAGACCCAATGTCGGATAATATAAAAAAGACTCTTACCATGACATCTTCTCTCTGCCACAATAAAAGTCTTGCTTTCTCATTTGATACGGATGCCTCTCGGCATCGAACGACGATTTCAAACCCATTCTGTATAACAGAATGTTTCGCTACTCCCTTTCATTTGCTTGTTAATAATATAACACTTTTTAGTGAGAATGTCAATTGCAACGAGAATATTTATCTGTCTCCTTTCAAAATCTTAGTTTATCTTCTTGTCCGGCTCTGCCCAAATAAACATTAATGCAACGCCGTACCAGGACATTTGCCAGCCCGCACAGGCTGGCAAATCCCACATTTCTATTTCTGTTCGTTAACTTTGACCTCTCTCACAGCCTTGGTCCTGATCTCCTCTTTCACCTCTTCCGCAAACGCGGCCAAAGACTTCTGCCCTTCATCCCCCGCAAACCGGCTTCTCACGGCAACCACGCCTTCCTCCTGCTCCTTCTGTCCCACGATGAGCATGTAGGGGATCTTCTGCATCTGCGCCTCCCGGATCTTGTATCCGATCTTCTCGGACCTGGTATCCAGCTCCACCCGGATCCCCGCCTCATCCAGCTGCTTTCTCACACTCTCCCCATACTCCGCGAACTTGTCGGAGATGGGCAGAACTTTCACCTGAACCGGAGCCAGCCATGTGGGGAAAGCTCCCGCAAAGTGCTCGATCAGAATCCCGATAAACCGCTCAATAGACCCAAAAGCCACCCGATGGATCATGATAGGGCGATGTTTCTCCCCATCCGCCCCCTGGTACTCCAGCTCAAACCGCTGAGGCAGCTGGAAATCAAGCTGGATCGTGCCGCACTGCCATGTCCTTCCAATGGCATCCACCAGATGGAAATCAATCTTCGGCCCATAAAACGCGCCGTCGCCTTCATTGACCACATAGTCAAGGCCCAGCTCATCCAAAGCGCCCCGAAGGCCCTCTGTAGCCATCTCCCAGTCTTCGTCGCTGCCCATGCTGTCCTCCGGCCTGGTAGACAATTCCACATGGTACTGGAACCCAAACAGGGTGTAAACCTCATTGATCAGCCTGGCAACCCCTTTGATCTCCTCCTTGATCTGCTCGGGAGTCATGAAAATATGAGCGTCGTCCTGGTTAAAACACCGCACCCTCATAAGGCCGTGAAGCTGGCCTGACTTTTCATGGCGGTGTACCAGCCCGATCTCCCCCATCCTTAAAGGCAGATCCCGGTAAGAGCGTGGCTCTGAAGCGTACACCAGAACTCCCCCCGGACAGTTCATGGGCTTGATGGCAAAATCCTGTTCGTCGATCACTGTGGTATACATATTATTTTTATAGTGGTCCCAGTGTCCGGAAGTCTCCCACAGGCTACGGTTCAGCATAATCGGCGTGGAGATCTCCACGTATCCGGCCTTTTTGTGAATCTCCCTCCAGTACTCCATCAGCGTGTTCTTAAGCACCATGCCCTTTGGCAGGAAGAAGGGGAATCCAGGCCCTGCGTCGTGCATCATGAAAAGTCCCAGCTCCCTGCCCAGTTTTCTGTGGTCTCTCTTCTTTGCCTCCTCCATCATGGTGATGTAGGCCTCCAACTCCTCCTTCTTGCCAAATGCCGTGGCATAGATCCGGGTCAGCATCTTGTTGTGCTCATTGCCTCTCCAGTAGGCCCCTGCAATGCTCATAAGCTTGTAGGCCTTTCCCACATCCTTGGTATTCATCAGATGAGGTCCTGCGCACAAGTCCGTAAATTCTCCCTGCTTATAAAAGCTGATCTCCTCGCCCTCAGGCAGATCCTGGATAAGCTCCACCTTATAAGGCTCCTCCTTCTCCCTCATGAGAGCCAGAGCCTCCTCTCTGGGCAGCGTAAACCGCTCCAAAGGCAGCCCTTCTTTTATGATTTTCTTCATCTCCGCCTCGATCTTTTCCAGATCTTCCGCCGCAATGGGGCTTGCGAAGTCAATATCATAGTAAAATCCGTCTGCAATAGATGGCCCGATAGCCAGTTTAGCGTCCGGGTACAATCTTTTTACCGCCTGGGCCATCACATGACTGGCCGTGTGCCGCAGCGCCGCCAGCCCCTTCTCATCCCTGGCAGTGAGGATATTCAGCTGACAGTCCTTGTCCACCACATACCTGAGATCCACACTCTCCCCGTCAAGCTCCCCGCCGCATGCCGCTCTGGCCAGGCCGGAGCTGATAGAGGCCGCAATATCCAACACGGACATGGGCTGTTCAAACTCTTTAAAACTGCCGTCTTTTAATGTTACTTTCATGACAAATCTCTCCTTTTCTCAATCGTCTGATCCAAATCTGATCTTCATGCCTCCAGATAAGCCTGCGCCCCCACAGCCGCTCTTTCCCCTAAAATAGAAAATCCCTCCTTACAGTTTCCTGTAAGAAGGGACGATACACATCGCGGTTCCACCCTCTTTGTCAAAGCATACATGACGCTTTGACCGCTTCTTTCATGATGATAACGGAATCACCGTGTCCGATTAAGGACCGCTTAGGGGTGGTCTTCCTTTGCCGGTCCCGTAAGATGCTCACACCTTCCCATCTCTCTCTGAACGCTCCCTGGCAATCTACTGTCCCCGTCAACGCATTGACTTATCTGGGTTTCTTTTTTGATTATATCATTGGCTTGGATTTTGTCAAGCCGAAAATCTCCACTTTATCACATTCTTTTCAGGTAAACGCTTTCAGGTACTCCTCCACAGACCTGCTCATCTCCCTGGAAAAATCGCTGTTATATTTTCTGTTGCAAAATGCCTGGATCCAGCTCTCAAAGTCGCCGTCCTCATACTCCTTCCGAAGCATCTCTCTAAGCTCTCCCTCATCCATGGAGCGGTATCCATTCTCATGGACAATATAGTTTTGCTGACACCGTTGGGGTTTCCTCCTCTGCATCTGCTGCTTGGTGGGATATCCGAACACCACCATAGCAGCCGGAAATACATAGGGCGGAAGATGGAGAAGCTCTCTGTGGGTCTCGCACCGCTCCATGATATCCCCGATATAGCAGGAGCCGATCCCCAGGCTCCAGGCAGCCGTCACCGCGTTCTGGGCAGCGATGACCGCGTCGCTCACCGCCAGCATCAGATCCCCCGCCTGGGGCCTGCGGGGCTTGCACCCACCGGCTTTAAAGGCATCAAACCACTTCTGACAGTCCGCGCAGAAGATCAGAACCATGGGGGCCTTGGCGATAAAAGGCTGGTTGTCGCAGGTCTGGGCCAGAATACTTTTAAGCTTCTGGTCCGTGATGTCAAGGATGGTGTACAGCTGCTGATTTCCTGCCGTAGGGGCCTCCATGGCGGCCTGGATGATAACCTCCTTTACCTTCTTTGAAATCGCTTTATCCTCATATGCCCTGACAGATCTTCGCTCTGCCAATTCTTTTATGGTGGTGTTCCTATCCATTGATCCCTCCCTGTCTTTTTAATCCGTAAACATCTGCACCCAGTGATACTGGCCGTCATAATAAAATCCTACGCCTATCGTACCGAAACGATCATTCAAAATGTTAGCCTTATGGCCAGAAGAGTTCATCCACCCGTTCATCACCGCCTCCGGCGTCCTGTATCCCTGGGCAATGTTTTCCCCGGCCCCCATATAGCTGACCCCGTACTCGTCAAAAATAGAAAAGCAGCTGGTTCCGTCAGGCCTGGTGTGGCTGTATTTCGAAGGCAGCTCCTTGGCCCTGGCATCCGCGCAGGCCCCCACGCTATCGCTCCACTCCAAAGCGCTCTTGCCCGCTGCCTGCCGCTCCTTGTTCACCAGCTCAAACACCTGGCTGGCATACCCGGACATATCCACGCTGCCGGACTGGTTGTTGTTATTATAAGTATCATTATTTGTTTTGCTGTCCTGGTTCCCAGCAGGAATGGACGTAGACGTGGACTTGTTCTGGTTCTGGTATCTCCATGTCTCCTCATCCATCTCGTCATAAATAACCCCGCTGCTGTCAACCTCATAGTGCATGCCGTTTAAATTAAAAGATTTTTTCTTCAGGTCGCCGCTGGCATTGAAGTAATAGCTGTTTCCGTCAATATCCTGAAACCCTGTGACCATAGCCCCATTGCTGTTAAAATAATACCGCTTCCCGCTGATACTCCTCCACTCGTTTGCAACAGCTTTGCCGTTCACATAGTATCTCCAAACCCCGTTTTCCTCCTGGTTCCATCCGTTGGAAGGGGCCTGATCCGCGCTGCCCTCCTGCTTGCCCGTCGGCGTCTGTCCCTGGCTTTGGCTCTGGGTCTGTCTCTGTGTCTGGACCACCCCGCCGGATACCCATGCCCCGTTGGCATCCACCGCGTAATTGTCAGGAGTCCTTGTATTTGACAGCATATAGCCGTCCCCATTAAAATAGTAGCACTCCGCGATCCCGTCCTGGTTGCCGTCCAGCCACGCCCAGGTATTGGCCGGCCAGGTGCCGTTCTCATTCTGCCACCACCAGCCGTTTTTGTCCTGCTGCCATCCCTGCCCATACACCGTTGCCGCCATGGACAATGTGGCAATGGCAGCTGCCACTGTAATCTTAAACCAGCTTTTTCTCATCTTAACGTCCCTCCTCGTCTTTCATTAAAGATTAAGCATGGGTTCATTATACTACCATTATATGGGAGATGTAAATGAGAAAAATACGGACCCAAAAATGGACTGCCGCCATCCCGCAACAGTCCATCTTGCTTCTCACGTTCCAGTCCAGGCTCCGTCAGCCCCCAGCTGATAACCATCCGGCGTCCTGGTATTGGTGAGCATCGCTCCATCGCTTCCCAGATAAAACCACTTTCCCTTGTCCTCCACCCAGTAGTTGGCCGCCATAGCCCCGTTAGAGCGAAAGTAATACCAGGCCCCGTTGGTAAAATGCCGCCATCCTGTAGCCATATATCCGTCGCTGTCGATCCAATACTCTGCCTGTCCTAGGTTCAGCCATTCCCCTGCCGCCCGGGTTTTGTTCTCCTTTATGTAGTACCAGCCCCTGCCGTCCTGCCCCCAACCCGAAGTTACACTCCCCGGAGACTGGGATGCAGAGGAATTCCCGTTCCCCGAAGCCCCGGGGCCCATCTGGGAAGTCGTTCCGGATCCGCTGGCAGCCCCGGGACCTGCCTGGGCAGCCGTTCCGGATCCGCTGGCAGCCCCAGGGCCTGCCGCCACCGCGTTGCCAGACCCGGCTGTCACGGCTCCTCTCTGGCTCATCACCTCAAACCCGTAGTCCAGCAGCGCCTTGGTGTCCTCATAATGGGTGGACTTGCTCTTCATCACCACGGCGATAAGCCGCGTTCCGTTTCTCTCCGCGCCTGTAACCAGGGTATTTCCCGCCAGGGAGGTATACCCGGTCTTGCCGCCGATGATGCCCTGGTAATACCTGGAATCGTTGGGGTATACCATCTTGTGGCCCATGGTTATGGTCCTGGCCCCCGACTTCTTGGTGGCAGGCAGCTGATAGCTGACCGTAGTGGCCACCTTGCACAGAGTCTGATTCTGAAAAGCCGCCCTGCCGATCAGAGCCATGTCATAGGGCGTGGTATAATGATCATTGTTATTCAGGCCGTTGGGGTTGACGAAATTTGTCCCCGTACACCCCAAAGCCGCGGCTTTCTGGTTCATCAGCTGGGCGAAACCAGCCACCGAGCCTGCCACGTGCTCTGCCAGCCCGTTGGCCACCTCGTTGGCCGACTTTAGGAGAAGGGCGTAGAGACACTGCTCCACAGTCAGCTTGTCCCCCTCCGTCAGGTTCAGGGAAACTGCCCCTGACTCTAAATTGGTAGTGGCTGCCTTGGAAAATGTCACCGTATCCCCCAGATTCGCCCGCTCCAAAACCAGCATGGCTGTCATCAGCTTGGTGGTGCTGGCCGGGTAAAAACGGGTTCTCTCATTTTTCCCGTACAGCACATCGCCTGTGGAAGCGTCTATGACCACCGCTCCCTCGGCCTTAATCTCCGGCTTTGCCACGGAGGCCGTGTTAACTGCCGCTGTTGTCTGGTTATTTGCTCCCGGCCCCGCTGTGGCGGCCTGGGCCAGAGTTCCTGTACCCAGGCACAAAGCCACCGTCAGAGCCAGGGCTACGCCTTTTCTCCATCGTCTCATATGTCATGCTCTCCCGCTTGTTTTTGCTTGTTTTGTCACACGGACGGCACATCCCGCCTGCCAAAACCACATATCTTCTATCTTTGTACGATCCTACGCCTTAAACCTCTCCGCCTGGCTCCTGATCAGCTCTTCGTCGTCAAAATAATTGATCTTCATGGCAGCTTTCACATCCGCCAAGGTTCGGGCAGCCACCTTCTCGGCCTTCTCGCTCCCCTCCCGCAGGATACGGTAAACCTCCGGAATATTCTTCTCATACTCCTTCCGCCTTGCCCGGATGGGAGCCAGCTGATCCTGCAGCACCTGATTTAAAAATTTCTTTACCTTCACATCTCCCAGGCCGCCTCTGGTGTAGTGGGCTTTCAGCCCGTCCAGGTTCTCGTACTCAGGCCAGAACCGTTCAAAATGGTCATCCCTGCAGAAGGCTTCCAGATAGATAAACACCGGATTGCCCTCCACCTGGCCTGGGTCCTCCACCTTAAGATGGTTGGGGTCTGTAAACATGCTCATAACCTTTTTGCGCACATCCTCCTCCGTGTCGGACAGATAGATGCAGTTATTTAAGGACTTGCTCATCTTGGCCTTGCCGTCAATGCCGGGAAGCCTCATACAGGCCTTGTTGTCCGGAAGCAGCACATCCGGCTCCACCAAAGCCTCCCCGTAAATATGGTTAAAGCTCCGGACGATCTCCCTGGTCTGCTCGATCATGGGAAGCTGGTCCTCCCCAACCGGCACGGTAGTTGCCTTAAAAGCCGTAATATCCGCTGCCTGACTGATAGGGTAGGCAAAAAATCCCACCGGAATGCTGGCCTCAAAATTCCGCATCTTGATCTCGTTCTTCACCGTAGGATTTCTCTGAAGCCTGGAGACAGTCACCAGGTTCATATAGTAAAAGGTCAGTTCCGTCAGCTCCGGGATCTGAGACTGGATAAACAGCGTGGACTTTGCCGGGTCCAGACCGCAGGAAAGGTAATCCAAAGCCACCTCAATGATATTCTGCCGCACCTTCTCCGGATTGTCCGCATTGTCCGTCAAGGCCTGGGCATCCGCGATCATAATAAAGATATCATCAAACTCGCCGGACTCCTGCAGCTCCACCCGCCTGCGCAAAGACCCCACATAATGCCCCACATGCAGCCTGCCTGTAGGCCTGTCCCCAGTTAAAATAATCTTTCTCCCTTTCTCTCCCATATCTTCCTCCTGAAAGTCAAATGAAATAATATTTGTAATTCTACCATATTATTGAAAACTTTACCACTTTCAATTCCCTTACAATTTAAAACTAAAATTTTTATGTGAGCATGGGGCGAAGGTGGTCGCAGTGCCAGACAGAGAAGGAGAGATGTCCCGTCCGGGTTCAGATATGCCAAACATTCC
>CAJUFP010000065.1 GCA_910585645.1 uncultured Hungatella sp.
AGCTGACCGGTTACCACAACACCAAATTTTAGTCTGCCGGACAACAGGCAGCAGTCAACTATGAAAGGAGCTTACCTCTTATGAAGAAACTGTTTACATCTAAAAAATTCATTCTCACTACCCTTTTCACGGCTTTTGCCGGTTTCCTGGCCTTCCGCTTTATCGGGCGCCGCAGGGCGGAAAGTAAAAATTTCTGATCATCTGTTGAAAAGCCCTGCCCTGAAAGCGTATAGGCTATATATAAAGGAAAAAAGGAGATGACTGCTATATGAAAAAATTTTTAAAGTCCAAAGGGTTCCTCGTGACCGTCCTTTCGGTTTCCTGCATCACCATCCTCGCCGCCTGCTGGCTTGTGGGGCGGGATGCAAAGACCGCCTTCCTGCCGGATGGACAGCCCCCGGATGCCGTCCAGGAGGAATGGAAGGATACCCCCACGGAAGGCTCCTGGGAGCATGCAGACAGCAGCATCCAGAATCAGGACAATGCAGAGGACAAGCTGGAAGATTACCCAAAGGTGGCAGAGGAATCGGAGCAGGAAGTTGTAGTTGACTTCGTTCCCACGGAAACAAAGGAGGAAACACCGCCTCCGCCCCCGGAAGGCAAGACTGTCATCACAGACCCCGGTGAGGACCATCCTGTGAACCCGGCCCCGGAAACAGCCCCTTCTTCCGCAGATACCGGAAAGGACGATACGCCTCCTGCCGGCACCACCAATGAAAACGGGGCTGTATACGATCCCGTTTTTGGATGGGTTGTTCCCGGACAGGTCAACCAGGCCACTGTGGACAGCAGCGGAGATCCTAACAAGATGGTCGGGAACATGGGGAACTGACAGCCCATCCGGAATCTATCCCCGCATGATACTTACAGGGATTGCCTGAACGAGTTCCCAGCCAGATACCGGCAGCTGCATATACAACTGAATATTGAAACCGGAAAACCGCCTCAGAAATGGCGGTTTTCTTTTTATAGAAAAAGATTGGAGTGTGATATTGTTTGAAACGCTTTTATGCCCTCCTCTGCACCGCCGCCCTCCTGTTCTGCCTGTGTCCTGCACAGGCTTTCGCTTCCGGGCAGGGCAACATTGACGGCGGCGGGGGAAACATGAACCAGGGCACCTCCACCAACTTCTGGTCTCCCGGCAACGATGGCGTGCGGGTGACGGTGGTGGATGCCCAGTCCGGCTCCGCCGTGAGCACGCCCGTGGATTTCTCCAACCGAAGCCAGTCCGCCACGATGCTCCATTTCGGCAAGGTGAACAAGATCCAGTACCGGGACGGGACTTCGCTCTCCCTGCAGTCCGGCGTCCCTTACAACTGCCTACAGCCGGCCTATTCCATGCCGGCCATTATCAACAGCAACAGCCGGCCCGCTTCCATCGAAGCCATCAAACGCTATTTCTGTTCGGAATACGCCTGCATGATGGTAGCCGATGCCACAGGGGTAAATTATGAGAGCATGCTGTCCGGGCAGTACAAGATCCTGCTGGAGCCCATTGCCTATGTGACCTTCAATGGAACAAAATACGCTTTTACGGCAACGGAAGCGGCCCTCTACGACCAGCTCTCCGGAGGGTCCCTCAGGAGTAAGCTGCCCTCGGTGGCTTTCCAGAACCTCCCCCTTTCCCTGTTCCTGGAGTACAGCGACCTGGGCTTTCCCGCCTGGACCGGCGGCAGGCGCGGGATACAGTCCAACGGGGATATCATCAGCTCCTTAGGTGTCGGCATTGTCTGGTTTGAAGAGACCGAAGAACCGGGCGGGGAGATCGAGGCGCCGGATGTGGAATACCGGGTGGATACGGATGTGATCACTGCCATCCGGCTGCGGACAGGCGGACGCCTTACCCCGGACAACCCGGCAACGGTCACGTTCCATATCATGGGGAGGAGCTATACCGTCCGAAACATTGTCATACCGGCCAATGACTCCCAGCTGGTGTGGGTGAAATGGCATACGCCCGAAACGCCCCAGACCATCACGATCACGGTGTCATTGAGCAGGGGGTTCACCGCCCAGGATACCTTTGTCGCGAAGATCGTGGACCTGAACGAAAAGATACCGCCCGATCCCCTGGCAACGGATGTGAACCCCGGCTATTCCGTTCCCGCACTCCCCTCCAATCCCCAGAAGCTCAGTGCGAACTGGGGCGTGTGGAGCTGTTACTGGGTCCCGGACTGGCAATGGTGCAGCCACGGGGAAGATGACGGCCACTGGGTAGACCGGGGAGACTGGGAGTATGACTATACCGGCTATTCGGCCTCTATCAGCGGAACCATGACCCTGATGCCGGATGATATCGTCCCCACCGCCAACGGAAAGGACATGAAGAGCGGCTACGGCGTGAAAACGGAAGTGCGGGCCGTGTTATCCACAAACTCACCGGACGGGCACCACAGCAACCCGCAGACTGCTTTTTCTGTATTCCCGGAATTCCAGTACAAGACTTACCTGCGGCTTTTGCAGCGCGTCTCCAGCGGGCGCAGCGCAAAGTTCACCTTCCAGCCCAATGAGTTCTCCACCTACGGGCGCACCGTGCATTTCACGCCTGTATGGTTCCCGGACAGCACCAGCTATGTGGTGTATACCCAGGTATGGGACGCATGGACACCGGACGGGATGCTCTCGGTCAACCTGGATGACTACATCACCATCCACCAGAGCGTGTTTGATGACTGGTATACCAACCGTGAATAACAGCCCTGTTTTCCTTTATGAACTGCTGGCCTTTGCGTGCATCGCTGGATTTGCCGCATATGACCTGAAAAAGAGGCGGGTGCCTGGCCGGGCGCTCCTGCTCTTCCTCCCCTTTGCGCTCGCGGCGCCCCTGGTACGTGCAGGGCTTTTCGGAACCGCCCTCCTGCCGCTTTTATTCCTTTTCTCTTTTACCGGGGCAGCAGCCGGCTTCCTGGTCCTGCTGGCCGCCGCACTGGTGTCAGAAGAAGGCGCCGGGATCGGGGGCGGGGATATCAAGCTGGCCGGGGTTATGGGACTTATCTACGGCCCCTCCCGTATGCTGGCCGTCCTGCTCATAGCCTCCGGCCTTGCGGCCTGTGTTTCCCTGGCAGCAGGGCGGAAAAAGGGGATGCTTTCCCTTCCCTTTGTGCCGTTCCTGATGGCCGGGAGCCTGGCCGTTACCATAACTGCAATCCTATAACCGCATCTGCCTTCCCTGACAGACAGATGCCACACTTTATATGACAGGAGTGAAAAAACATGAAACTGAATAACCGCTTTATCTTCGGCCTGCTCAGCATCCTGCTGGCAGCCGTTATCGCCTTTGTCGCCCTGCCCACCATCGCGAAGCAGACCAACGGCAAGACAGAGATCATCCGGGTCACAAAACCCGTGCTGAAAGGGGAACAGCTCTCGGCAGACAATACAGAGACCGTGGAGGTTGGAAGCTACAACCTTCCCCCCAATATCGCCCACTCCCTTGAGGATGTGAAAGGCCTCTATGCCACGGCAGACTTATCCCAGGGGGACTATATCCTGGCCTCCAAGACCAGCGCCGTCCCGGTATCCTCGGATGTGGCCTTAAACAGCATCCCCTCCGGGAAGGTGGCTATCTCCCTGACTGTGAAAACGCTGGCTTCCGGCCTGTCCGACAAGCTGCAGCCGAATGACATCATCCGGGTATACCATTTCCTGGACGTAGCGGAGGAAGTCCCGGAGCTGCGTTTCGTCCGGGTGCTTTCCGTCACGGATGCCAAGGGCGTCAACGTGGACAATACAAAGGAGCCGGTGGAAGATGAAGAAAAACAGCAGTCCGCCACCATCACGGTACTTGCCAGCCCGGAACAGGCACGGGTCATCACCTCCCTGGAAAATGACGGGGTGGCCCATGTAGCCCTGATCTCCCGTAACAATGAAAAACTGGCGGAGGAACTTCTGGCAGAGCAGGATGTGATCCTGCAGGAGATCTACTTCCCGGAGCCTTCCGATGAAGAAACAGAGGAAATGGCCGGGGACGGGGAAGCAGAAAATCCGGAAACGGATGCTGCGGGAGAAACCGGGGAAGAACCTGCCTCTGGGGAAGAAAAAGAATCGGGAAAAGAAACCGGAACCAGCGGGGAAAATTCCCCTGATAAAGAAGGAGACAAGGAAGAAAACAAGACCTGACCGCAGGCAGAAAGGAGGAATGGTTTCCATGTCCAAAACAATCACGGTCTGGGGCAGCCCCGGCAGCGGCAAATCCATGTTCTGCTGCATTCTTGCCAAAGCGCTGACCCGTGACAAACGAAAGGCCATCATCATCAGCGGGGAGCCCGGCATCCCCATGCTCCCGGTATGGCTCCCGGAGCAGATCACCACCACAGCCGTCTCCATCGGCCAGGTCCTGACCAGCGTGGAGATCGATACATCCCAGGTCGCCAGCCATGTGACGGTTCTGAAGAACTACCCCTATATCGGCCTTATGGGATACTGCGCCGGGGAGAACCCGTTAAGCTATCCGGAAACGGACTACCAGATGGTCCTGCAGCTCATATCCTCGGCAAAGAAACTGGTGGATTACGTCATCCTGGACTGCGGCTCCGCCATGACCAACGTATTCACGCCTGCCGCCATTGAATCCGGCGACCTGGTGCTCCGCATCGTGACGCCGGACTTAAAGGGCATCAATTACCTGAAAGCCCACCAGCCCCTGCTGGTAGACGGGCGTTTCCACTACCATGAGCACATGACCTTTGCGGGCATGGCCCGCCCCTTCCACGCCTTTGACGAGATGGGGTACATCATCGGCGGCTTTGACGGCCTCCTGCCCTACGGGAAAGAGATCGACCGCTGCGCCACCGAAGGGGGCATGTTCCAGGCCATCAAATACTGCAACTCCAAATATACCGCTTCCTTAAATAAGGTCCTGGATGCCCTGGAGCAGATGGAGCTTGCCGAGCGGCAGGAAGAGGATGCCTATGAAATGGAATATGGAGACGGGGCAT
Source organism: uncultured Hungatella sp. (assembly GCA_910585645.1). GTDB lineage: Bacteria > Bacillota > Clostridia > Lachnospirales > Lachnospiraceae > UBA3402. Next base: position 4,938 of record CAJUFP010000065.1, read on the forward strand.
ATGCAGAGGATGAGTATGAACAGGAACCGGACGGGGAAGACGAATACGGGGACGGGGAGGACGAGTACGATGAATAACTTAAATGATATTTTCTTTGCCCCCACGGAGAACGGCGACCTGACCTATGAGCAGGTGCTGGAGGATGTGCAGCGCTATTTTTCCGAAAACCACGCTTCCACCATAGCCGGCGCCGGGGAAAATGATTCGGAACGTGCCGTCACGGTGTTAAAGGAGCTGATGGTGCAGTACCTGGTGAAACGCAAATACGCCATCAAGGGGCTTACCACCGAGCAGCTGTGCGCCAGGCTTTATGAGGATATGGCCGGCTACTCCTTCTTAAAGAAATGGATCTACCAGCCGGGTGTGGAGGAGGTGAACATCAACGCCTATAACGATATCGAGGTCATCATGAACAGCGGGCGCAGCATCAAGATCCCGGACCGGTTTTCCTCCCCACAGCACGCCATTGACGTGGTGCGGCGGATGCTGAACGCCTGCGGCATGGTCATTGACGACACCATGCCCTCGGTCATCGGCTTCCTGGACAAGAACATCCGTATCTCCGTGGATAAGACGCCCATCGTGGATTCGGAGGTGGGGATCAATGCCTCCATCCGTATCGTCAACCAGAATACGGTGTCCGAGGAAAAGCTCCTGGATTCCGGGAGCGCCACGCCGGAGATGCTCCACTTCCTGACTGCCTGCATCCGCTACGGGGTTTCCGTGTGCATTGCCGGCTCCACCGGTTCCGGGAAGACCACCATCATGGCATGGCTCCTATCCAACGTGCCCAACAACCGCCGCCTCATCACCATAGAGGAAGGCAGCCGGGAGTTTGACCTGGTGAAACGGGACGAGGAAGGGAATATTTTAAATTCCGTGGTCCACCTGCTCACAAGGCCCCACGAAAACCCGTCCATGAACATCAACCAGGACTTCCTCCTGGAGCGCGTGCTGCGGAAACACCCGGACGTGATCGGCGTAGGCGAGATGCGGTCGGCGGCAGAGAGCCTGTCGGCGGCGGAAAGCTCCCGTACCGGCCACACGGTCTGCACCACCATCCACTCCAACTCCTGCGAGAGCACCTACCGGCGTATGATGACCCTTGCCAAGAGGAAGTACAGCATGGACGATTCCATCCTGATGCAGATCATGGTGGAGGCATACCCTGTGGTGGTGTTCACCAAGCAGCTGGAGGACCGCTCCCGGAAGATCATGGAGATCATCGAGGGGGAGGATTACCTGGACGGGAAGCTGATGTACCGTTCCCTCTATAAATATGAGGTGGTGGACAACGTGACCGATGAACACGGGGCCGCCCATGTGGTAGGCCGCCACTGCAAGATGGGCGCCATGTCCGAAACACTGAAAAAACGGCTGCTGGACAACGGCATCTCCCACAAGGAACTGCAGGAATTTTTAGACAGCGCCCCTCCCCGTAAAGGGGCTTCGGGGAAACAGCCACCAGGAAAGGAGGTGTAGGCATTGCACTGGATCTATCTTATCTGTTTTACCCTGCTGAGCGCCGGGCTTCTGGCTCTTTTCCAGGTGCGGCCGCGGGACTTTACGGACGTTATCTTCAACACCGGCAGAAAGACCGCCACCTTGTCGGATGAGCTGAACGTGCTCATGGGGACGCCGGCCAGAGGGTTTTTCAACCAGGACTATGAGATCAAACAGATCTTAAAAGACACCGGGCGGGCTGACCGCTATGAGGCAGTCACCCGGCTGACCCTGATCCTTTTTGCGGTAGGGGCGGTGCTGGCGCTGCTGATCGGCAACGTGTACCTGGTCCCCATTTTAGGCATAGGCTTTTCCCTGGTGCCCATATGGTATCTGCGCAGCACGGCGGCCAGCTACAAGAAGCATCTGAACGAGGAGCTGGAGACTGCTATCTCCATCGTCACCACGTCCTACCTGCGGACGGAGGACCTGCTGCGCTCCGTAAGGGAGAACCTGCCTTACATCAACGAACCAATAAAGGCCAACTTCGAGGCATTTGTATATGAGAGCGAGCTGATCAACGCCAACATGACCAGCGCCATCAACTCTTTGAAGATGAAGATACCAAACCGGGTATTCCACGAGTGGGCCAACATCCTGATCCAGTGCCAGTCGGACCGTTCCATGAAGAATACGCTGCCCACCATTGTGCAGAAATTCTCCGATGTCCGTGTGGTGCAGTCGGAGCTGGAAGCCATGATGCAGGGCCCCCGGCGTGAAGCCATTACCATGATGTTCCTGGTGATCGCCAACGTGCCCCTGCTGTATTTCCTGAACAAAGACTGGTTCCATACCCTGATCTACACCACGCCGGGAAAGATTGCCCTCGCCATCTGCGCGGCCATCATCCTGTTTGCCTTCACGCAGATCATGAAGCTGAGCAGGCCCATCGAATACGGAGGTGACGGAACATGACCCTGTTAGCACTGATCGCCATTGTCTTTTTCGGCTTTGCCACCTATAACCTGTCCACGGCCTTTGCGGACATCCCCACCAGCAGGACATCCAAGATGATGATGCTGGCAAAGAAACAAAAGGGCGCCAAAAACGAACAGCTCCTGGATGTGTATATCACCAAAGTCGCAAAGCTGTTTGCCCCATACCTGCGCCTGGACCGGCTGAAACGGAACAAGCTGCAGGCGGCCCTTACCATCGCCGGGCTGGAACTGACGCCGGAGGTATACACGGCCAGGGCCTGGGTAACTGCCGGGGCCGTAGGGCTTTGCGCCCTCCCCATGGCGTTCCTGATGCCGCTGTTTGTGCCGGTCCTGATCGGGACTGCCGTGGCGCTCTGGTTCTCCACCTATTATGCGGCTTTCGATTTTGTAAAAAAGAGGCGCAAGCTCATCGAGGCGGAGATCCCCCGCTTTGCCCTGACCATCGGGCAGAACCTGGAAAATGACCGGGATGTGCTGAAGATACTCACCTCTTACCGCAGGGTGGCAGGCCGGGACTTCGGGGCGGAGCTGGACCAGACCATTGCGGACATGAAGACCGGCAACTATGAAAACGCCCTGATCCGCTTTGAGACCCGTATCGGGAGCCCCATGCTCTCGGACGTGGTGCGGGGCCTGGTGGGTGTCCTGCGCGGGGATGACCAGCGGATGTACTTTAAGATGATCTGCTTTGACATGCGGCAGATCGAGCAGAACAACCTGAAAAAAGAAGCTGCCAAACGGCCGAAAAAGATCCAGCGCTACTCCATGATGATGCTGATCTGCATCATGATCATTTACCTGGTCGTCCTTTGCACGGAAGTATTAAGCTCCCTTGGCGCTTTCTTTGGATAAGGGTAAAACAGCCTTTTGTTACAGGCCCTTTACACAGCAAATTTAAGGGGGTGATAGCTTGTATCCCAGCGGCTTTTCTTAAATCCATGCAACTTATATAACAACCGATTATGATTCGGCCTGCTCCGGCAGGTGCGATTACAGACAGGAGCTGCCATGAAAAAACACAGAAAACATGCCATGTCCCCACTGACAACAACAGACAGGCACCGGTTCCGGAACCAGCTTTTTCAGAAGCCTGCTTCCTATCCGGACAGGCCCATGCGCAGAAATGCCAGCCGGAAAAGACTTATCCGGCGCCCTTAGACCTGGTACATACAGCAACAGCAAATCATCTATATTTTAACAGGAGGTTTTCCATGAGAAAAATCAAAAATTGTATCTGCAGCAAAGCAAACTATTTCGTCAACCGTGCCCGGATGGCAGTCTCCAACCAGCGTGGGGATTTCTATATTTCGGATGCCGTGAAGATCATCATTGCCGTTGTGCTGGGCGCACTGCTGCTGGCAGCCCTGACGCTGATCTTCAATGATACGGTCATCCCCAGAATCACTCGGGAGATTGAAGGGCTGTTCGGGTAAAGCGATACAACTGAATAAATATTTTAGGGCCAGGTCGCAGAAATATGCATCTGGCCCGCCTTTTTTATTTATATAAGAAACTTTTAGACATAAAACATTGATTTTAGAATTTTTTTAGAAATTAACACAATGAAATCTGGTTTTTGCATTTTCAAATTTACAGTAATAGAGGTGAAAGAAATTGAATCAACAACATTGTAATATTTATCCCTTTTTAAAAGCAGTACGCGGATGTTGGCATAACGCCCTGTTTATCAAGTGTGAGCATACAGTCTGTCCCCACGGCCAGTCTCCGCCCTGTGGCGGATTCCTGATGGCTGTGGATGCGGATGGCTCTCCCATCCTTATGCCTGCAAAAGTCTTAAAGCAGATATCCGGGGAGTCCATCGAACCGGAAGAGTGCCGGGCTGTCCTGGGAAAGCAGACCTTTGAGACCATATACGGCCTGTATATTGAGTGGCATACCGTATCTTCCACGGACTGCCCGCTGTTGGAACTCTGCCAGACTTCCCATCAATGCCGCTGCCTTTAAAATACGGAAGACAAACAAAACTGTCATGAATGGCAGGAACGGAGGTGACCAATGAAAACCATGAAAAAATATAACCTGAAATGCCCTTACTGCGGTGCTCCGGCCATCTGCCGGCCTGCCAGTTCCGTCTATGGAGCAGATACCATTGACCGGGGGAGCTATCTGTATGTCTGCTCCCGCTGGCCTGCCTGTGACTCCTATGTGAGCGCCCATAAGAAAGACCGGAAACCTATGGGGACTATGGCAAACCGCAGCCTGCGCCAGAAACGCATCCTGGCGCACCAAGCTTTAAAAAGGCTGCAGAAAGAACGGCATATGGACAAATGGGCCGTTTATGTATGGCTCCAGGCAAAGCTGGGCCTTGATGAAAACCAGGCCCATATCGGTATGTTTTCAGAACAGATGTGTGAGAAGGTCATTTCCCTGTGCCATCCGCCTGTAAAGCCTGGCGGCGGCATGGCGGCCTGAAAAGAGGTGAGCATTTATGAAACGGGATATCCCCTTGACCAGAGAACAGCGGGAACTGGTGGAAAAGAACCTGTCCCTTGTCTACTGGGTCATCATGGAAAGCATCCATGTGAATGAAACAATCTACGGGTTTTGGTACGAAGATCTCTATCAGGAGGGCTGCATCTGGCTGTGCCATGCGGCGGCCACCTATGACCCAGTGCGTTCCCGGTTCCCCACTTATGCCAAAAGGATTGTGCGTAACGGCCTGCTCTCCTACTGCCGGCAGATGTGTTTCCGGCAGCGCCGGTTTACCTATCTGACTGTAGGCGACCAAGGGGAACTGTTGGCAGACGGGGAAGCAATCCTGCCACCGGACGATTTTCATGCGCAGGTAAATATGATAGAAACCCTTGACCTTCTGGCATACGCTGAAAAGAAATACCAGGGTGTGACAAGGCTTGGGATTGAGGCCCTGAAGCTGAAACTGAAAGGCATGAGCGTTTCCGAGATCGCCGGCCTGTACCATGTGCCGCCGCCCCATGTAGGCGCATGGATCTCCCGGGCCACCCAGAAGCTCAAGAAAGACACGCCTTTCTTATCCGGGCTTTTATGACTGCCGCTGTAGGCAGCCTTCTATATTACTATAGGAAAACAGGAGGATTTTTTATGATGCTGAAAACACTTTATACCGCTGCCGGCCGCTTTGAGCGCAGGACAAACGGATGCCGGCGCTACTGCCCCGTTATTGTCCTTGGGGGAAAAGAATACATGGTCGATATGCAGGAAATGGTCATCTGGAGCTGCCTGAACTGGCGGATTGCCCGTATGGAGGAAATCGGGCGGCTCTATACGGCAGCTTTACCGGTACAAAAGGATATCGTAAGCCGTTCCTGGAAGGACTGCGTGGAACGGCTTCTGACAAGGGGCCTGCTGGTCTGCGGGAAAGGGGAAACGGAATATGACGCCCTTTATGACCTGCTCTCCTCCATGTACATCATTCCCACAGACGGTTCTGCCCTGCTCAGGATGCTGTCTTTCCTGAAACTGACTCTTGTAAACCATGTGCCGTTTTCCTCTGCCAGAAAGCTCTTCCGCCGTGACCAGCGTACCGAAAATGAGAAACAGGTCATGGCCCTTACGAGGCAGGCCCTGCTCTCCACCGCAGAACTGATCCGGTGCATGGAAAAGGATATCCGCTCCCTCCCTACGGAGGAAAGCATCCTGGAAGGGCTCTATGACGATGCGGACACCACCAGCGACAACATCAGCTGCATGATGCGGCTCTCCTCCGAAAGCCAGGCAGTCACGCTGGCGGTCGCGAACCTGTACCTGCGCCAGCAGATTATTTTTGAAAGGATATGACATCTTATGGAACAATGGTTGAACGTCCCTTTTACCCTCCGGCTGAAAGTTTTTCTGATCTTGTTTATGGGGATCGGCAGCCTTTTCATCGCTGCTATCGTATTTTTCCTCTCCCATGACCGGCTTTTGCTGATTTTAAGCGGCATCATCTTCGGCGGCTGCCTGTTCCGCAGTGCCGGGCTCCTGGTCGTGATCCTGCGCGGGGATTATGAAACCATCACGGGAGTGTGTACCGCCGTTACATCCCTGCCTTTACGCAGGTATCGCAAAATAGAGCTTACGGACCGTCAGGGAACCGCCATTATCCTACTTTTGGGGAAACAGGTAAAAATAAAGCCGGGCGGGTGTTACTGCTTTTATTTCCGGAAAGCCTCCCGCCCATCCCTGGGCAGCGAATATCTGGATGCCTCCCTCTCCACGGACCTGTTTTTAGGCTACGATTCCAGTCTGCCGGGAAACCTTCTTGAAGTCAAAGACTCCGCCGCAAGCAACGAAACATCAAACTTGAAATGCCCCAAGGATAGGAGCCTTTGATTCTCGCAAGAATAAAAAATCAAAATACTGCAGAATAAAAGCAGTTTGATCCCTGTTTATAGATAGGAAGCCCTGTGCGCAATCTCCGGGACTTCCGGCTACAAGATATTGTATTTTGCCACTCCAAATATCTATATATAGTGTTTATGAACTTGACAGCCACCAGATATAGTGTTATACTTACCTTGTAATTGATTTTTGTGCGTATCCTTGCAGGATTGCAGACAGGCTTGTCTGTACGGCGATGAAGAGATCGCATTGCACACGCTGTTAAGTTTGTATATAAGTGTCAGTGGTATTACTGCGCCCATCCGGGCCGGATTCCCGCTGGCACTTTTTTTATAGATAATAAGGCCAGTGGCAGAAAGGAGTGTTATGGCACAGATTTTTGCATTTGGACGTGTGGAGAATGACCTGGTTCCCAAAAAGAGCCAGAAGGATTCCACCTATGTCTGTTTCGGTTTTACCGAGCAGACAGGTAAAGGCCAGTTCCAGTATTACCAGATATGGGCATGGGATGATGAAGTATCCCGCCTTGCCCGGCTTGGTGTCAAAAAGGGCAGCCGGTTGTGGATCACCGGCACACAGCAGCTGGTGGACTGCACCGCAGGCCATGGAAAGGAACGGACAAAAATCCTGAAGATCTATCTATCCAATTTCGGATTTCTTCCGGGCCGCATTTCCAAAGAAGGCTCCACCGATTTTCCAGATGAACCCGGGACCGCAGACGCCGCCCCTCCCCCTGTGGAGGTACTGGACGGGGAACGCGAGTCCCTGCCGGAGTAAATCCCGCTCCGGCGCCTAAAGAGGAACCCTATTGGTTTTTCAGAATGAACCTGAAAGGCCGGTATGGTTCCTCTTTTTTTGTTATGGCGACGAGGAAAATAGCTATCGTGCTGGCACGAATGGATATTTGACGACCGCTGATCAGAGCGAAATTTGCGTAGCGTATTTCGTCTCTGTGCATGCAGAAAGGGCATGCAGGCTACTTTCAACAAAGACAAAAGAAAGGATGGTAAAAAATGAAAAGTGACAAAGCCCTGTGGGGCAGCATCAGCATCCTCGTGGGTGCGGTCATCGCTATACTGGCGCTTGTAAGGGGATCATGGCAGACCTGGCTCCTGATCGGGGTGTTCTCCCTCTGGGGGCTGTGGGTTATTACGGTGCTTTTACGGCCCCGTATGCAGCAGGCGAAACGCCGCAGGATGCGTGAACAGCTTACAAAGAAACGGCTGGCAGAAGGGATCACGGGCACACAGTCTTTTGATCTTTCAGCCACAGAATCCCCGGAAATGGAACTGCTCCTGCTCCGCCATGTCAACCACCGGATCTCTGCCTATCTCCGGGCGGTTTATCCTGACGTGCGCTGGGAATGGTGCGAAAAGAAGCCGGAAAAACTGGTGCTGGCAGGAGGGACCGGGCGCATCCGCCTTTACGGAATCCCGGATTTTGACCATGCGGATGTATGCGTGGATCAAAACGCCTCCATCACCTGCAACATGTTAAAGATGGTTCCGCTCTCGGAAGCCGGAGGCGCAGGGCCGGAAGATACTGTCCCGCCCAACAAGCAGCCGGTGGACCCCCAGATCTGGTACGAGGTCCAGGGCCGGAAGGTTCTGGAAGCTCTTGTGGCAGACTTGAATTCCCGCGGCCACAGCTGTCTCACAATCCATGAGGACGGCGATATCTGCATTGAGGAGGACACGGAGGAGGTTGCAAAAGAGCACCTTGCCGGCTTTCCGGAAAAGACGTACTGGTCACGGCTTTTACAGGTTTTTGAACGCAATGGGCTGGCGGCTGAGGTCACAGCGAAGGGCATCCAGATCTCCTGGTAAGCCCACACACAACAAGAAAGGAGCTGAACACGAATGAAAGAAGGTCTTACCCTGAACGAAATGGCTGCTGAGATCACACGGCAGAACAGCATGAAGGAGGATTATCTGGTGGATACCCGGAGCCTGCAGATGGAGCCTTATGACTCCCAGATCTATCTCCACATGTTTGACGGGAACACCGAACCGGTGGAACCCATGCAGGTCAACACCATTGCCCACCGGCAGTTTGGAACACACTTGAAGATCCCTGCGCCTTATTATGACCGAATGCTCACGGAAAAGCCGGAGCTTCTGGCCGCAAATGTCAACGCCTGGCTCCAGCATTCCCCGTCCAAACGGCTTCTGTGTACCATGGGAGGCACCGCGAGGGCTTTCCTTAGCAACCGTTACCGGCGGATTGACAACATGGAGATTGCCCAGGCAGTCCTTCCCATTATTGGGCGCATGAAGGGCGCACGCTTTGAAAGCTGCCAGATCACGGACAGCCGGATGTATATCAAGGTAGTCAATCCCCGCCTCGAAGCGGAGGTTGTGCCTGGGGACATTGTGCAGGCCGGCGTCATCATCTCCAACAGCGAGACCGGCATGGGAGCTGTCACTATCCAGCCCCTTGTCTACCGCCTGGTATGCAGCAACGGCATGATCGTCAATGACGCACAGACACGCCGCAACCATGTGGGCCGTGTCAATGACATGGAAGATAACTTCCAGCTCTATTCGGAGAAGACGCTGGCTGCGGACGACAAAGCCTTTATCCTGAAAATCCAGGATACCGTCAGGGCTGCCGTGGAAGAGGCTCGTTTTGCCCAGGTGGTCGGCCTGATGCAGAATGCGACCCAGGCGGAAATGAACACCAAAGATGTTCCCGGTATCGTCAAACTGGCCAGCCGGGAATTCCACATCACAGACGATGAGGGGGAAGGCATCCTCCAGCATCTGATCGAAGGAAAAGACCTCACGCTGTACGGGCTTTCCAATGCAGTCACCCGGCACAGCCAGGATGTGGAGAACTATGACAGGGCCACCCAGCTGGAGAGCATCGGCTATAACATTCTCTCCATGCCGGCCCACCAGTGGAAACGGATCAACCAGATGGCCGCCTGACGCAGCCATTTTGATACCATTACAACACAATTTCATTTTTAAGGAGGAAAACAGTATGTATAACAATCAGAACAACGCTTTGGCAGAACAGAAAACATTTATGCTCCCGGCAGCTATACCGGAAGGCGAGTTTACCCAGGAAGAACTGGCGGAGGATATGGACGGCCTGCAGATGAGCTTCCCCCGGATCAAGATCCCGGCTGGCGGCGGGCTGGTATTTGAGTTTCCTTCAGATGACCCGGAGAATCCGGACTTTGCTAAAACGCTGGAAGGAGTTATCCTTTTCAACCACCCCAACAATGCTTACTGGCCGGAGGGCAGCGAGTATGACGACAATGCCACTCCCCTCTGCTCTTCCGTAGACGGAAAACAGGGAATCGGGGAGCCGGGCGGTTCCTGTGCGGCCTGCGCTTTAAACCAGTTTGGTTCTGCTGCTGAAGGAAACGGGAAAGCCTGCAAGAACATGCGTGTGCTCTATCTGCTCCGCAGCGGTGAGTTCATGCCGTTACAGGTGACCCTGCCGCCTACCAGCCTGAAGCCCTTCCGTGAGTTCATGAACCAGTCCTTTATGCTCCGCCGCCGTGCGACTTATGGCAGCGTGGTACAGATCGGGCTTAAAAAAATGAACAACGGAAAGGATGATTACAGCGTTGCCACTTTCCGCCGCCTGTACGATTTCAGCGGGGAGGAACTGGCACAGATCCGGCAGTTTGCAGACGGTTTTAAAGAGCAGATCCGCCTGATGCTCCAGCAGCGTGCGGCTGTCAATGAAACCCAGCATGACGATGGCTGTGATTATGGAAGCGGCAATGTGGAAGTCCTGCCTGTAAGCGGGGGCGCAAAGTTTAACTACGGGCAGCCCCTTGACGGAGAACGTGAAGCCCTGCCCGCCTGACCAATGAAACCAATATGGCATAGCGCTATATGAAACGTATGGAAAGGATTCTCCCGGTTATTTACCGGGGGAGTCCTTTTCGCATTTTAAGGAGGAAATTTTTATGAAGTGTGAAGTACCATTAACCCCGGAACAATGCTTATTTGCATCCGAACACCATAGTCTTGTCTATAAATTCTTAAATGAAAATCATCTTCCCATTGACGAGTTTTATGATGTTGTCATTTTCGGGTATCTTCGTGCAGTTTCCCGCTACTTCAATGAGCCGGAATTGCAGCAGTATTCATTCACCACGATTGCATGGCGCAGAATGTCAGCATGTATATCCGAGCACAGAAGAAAGCAAAGACGCCCTAAACATAACGCCGATGTTATCAGCTTACATATCAAGCCAAGCGAAGACGGCTTATCTTTGGAAGAAACCATAGCAGCACCCAATCCACTCATGCGCCAGCTGGAAGAACAGCTGCTCCTGCATGATCTGGCAAAGCGGGTATCCAGACAGCAGATGAACATCGTGCATCTGAAATCCTGCGGCTACAATGACCGAGATATTGCCCGCCAACAGAACACAACCATGAAACGTGTCCAGGAACTTCTGGAAGAGGTACGCAGCGTGCTTCTGGAACTATGCTATGGATAACGCAGCCGTTCCCAATTTGAATTCTGAAACAGAATGGAGGCCAGTAAGAATGAAAAAGAAAAACAATAAAGAAAAGAAAAAAGTAATGCTCTGCGGAACGCTCCTGTTCCCGATCACAATCGGAAAGCCTGCTGTATTTGCGGCCAAGGGAAGTATCTACCGGACATCCAATGTGGTAGCCCTGCATGAGCAGACCGAAGACAATATCCATTTTGAAACCAGGAATACCCATTATCACCTGTCTATGAGCCCTTTTCCGCTGGCGGCCATGAGTCCGCTCCCTGTGAGACTGGCCGCATGTGCGTAAATGGACTTTGAGCAACTGTGGCAGCCGCACCTGTGCTGGCTGCCTCCATGTTCCGGCCGTGGCTTATCCAAACCACGGCCTTTTGTAATGAAAAGGAGGTTTTTATGGATCTACTCACAAAATTTGAATCCGTTGAAATGACAGCAGCTACCCGTATCTCAGAAACGGACCGGATATTCTGCGAGGCAAATCAGGCCGCTTATGACAGCGCCCGAAACGCCCTGATGGAACTGGAATTCTTCTGGGATGATATGCAGGAACAGCAGAAAAAACTTCTGACTCCCATAGGAGTGCCTTTCAATATTTACCTTATTACAGATCTGGGGCTGAAGCTTTCTAATCAAGACATCCTGCAGCAGATTCATTTTCAGCACCCCACTTTTATAAGCCGGATAATTTCTTACTTTGAAGATACTTACCACTTTTCCATAAATGCGAATGATGTGATTGAAAATCTCATTCCACAGGAGCCAACCGACAAGGGGGCAGAAGATTATAAGGAACGAATGAAAAAATACAGGCAGGATTTTCAATGCCTGACACTAAACTATGTGGACATTCTTGAGCAGATCTTTCTACAGACGGAAGGACGGGCTCTCTCCGAACAGGCAATACATGAACTTAAAGGGAAGTGCCATCGGGCTGCCTGGAATTCCTCTGACGGACGCCCCATGTTTGAGCACAAGAAAACAGTCATACAGCTTACATTTTACGCATGCAGCTTTGTATTTAGCCGCATAAGTGATACCTGGAAACTGATGGATAAGACCAAGGATATTTTGCGGGGAATCTCCCACTTTGAGACAGGAGACTTCGGCTCCGCGCCAAACAGCTTATCTGAGATCATCAAGCGTAAAGAGCATTTTTTCAATATTTATGAGTTCAATGACTGCGGGAAAATCCAGTCCCTACGGATGTTCAAAAACGGCAGAGTGGATCTGAAATTTACCAGTGAAGCCCATGCATACCAGTTTATAGAGGATTATCTGAAAACCATATATTAAACAATCAGCGAGGTGATACGAATGAAATATGCTTATCAGGAGGAACCCATCCCCCAGGATAAACGGAAAGCACTGAATGAAAAAGTCCTGTACCTGATCGACAGCGGGCGCTGTGGGGAATGCTCCATCAGCCAAGAGGATATCTATAATGCCTATACCGGCGATGGCGGCCTTCATGGTCTGGAACGGGCGGACTACGAGAATTACCATGCATACAGCGAGGCAAAGAAAGAGATTGAAAACGGCCAGTTCTTTACTCCTCCCCGCCTGTGCGAATTTATAACAGCCTGCCTGAAATTGTCTGAACATGACCTGGTGGCAGACCTTACCTGCGGCATGGGGAGTTTTTTCAACTTTATCCCCACAGAGGCCAACATCTACGGATGTGAGCTGGATGTAAAAGCCGTGAAGGTGGCAAAGTTCCTTTATCCGGAAGCAACGGTGGAGTGCCGGGATATCCGCACCTGCCAGCCGGAGACACGCTTTGACTATGTAGTAGGGAACCCGCCCTTTCATTTAAAGTGGTGGACCAAAAGCGGCAGGGAGATCCCTTCCCAGATGTACTACTGCCTGAAAGCGGCAGAGGTATTGAAGCCTTTGGGAATCCTTGCGCTGATCGTACCCCAGTCTTTTCTGGCAGATGATTTTATCGACAAGGGACAGATCCGGGAGATGGAGAGGCAGTTCAGCTTTCTGGGACAGGTACTGTTTCCGAATAACGCCTTCTCTCACCTGGGCGTCAGCCGTTTCCCTACCAAACTGCAGTTTTGGCAGAAAAAGACCGCTGACCAGGGGTGGACTCCCCGCCCATACCGGATAGAAGCCGATTACATCCTGCCGGAAGATTTTGATATTCAGGAGGACGCAGAATCTATCTATCAGAAAATATTGGCCTTTGCAAAATCAGCGCTGGAAAATAACCAGTCAAAAATCCTGCTGGAGCTGGCAAAGTCACGCCAGACATCCGGTGATTTCAGATACCAGACCCAAAAGCTCCTGTACCATATCAGGACACATCCGATTACCAGACCGTTGTATGCCAGGTGCTGTGAATACCTGCACCGTTTTTACACCCAGCACCAGCCCCACAACATGAGTTATGAACAATGGTGTCGGGGAAAGCTTACGGAAAAGCAGGTACTCACCTATCTCCGGCAGGCATTAAAAAAACAGAACCCTATACCGGAAACAGACTGTATCCGTCTTGTCAAAAGAAAAGGCGAGTTTGCCTATAAAGGGTACAGTGCAGCCGCACGCCGGCAGATCAAGGACAGCAAACGCCTGCCTGTGCCAGTGTATCAGGCAGTTCTTGAAAACACCCCGGAGTCCTATCCGGGCTATGAACGGCTGCTTTGCAGGAAACGGGCAGAATATGAGATACAGAATATGCCCTATGCGGAAATGGATGAAGATCCGGCGATTGCTGAGTGGCTGGCAGATTTTTCACTGTGGGATTCCTCCCGTATGGAACAAATCCGCCTGAATGAGATTCAGCGGCACGACATCAACCTTACCCTCCAGAAACGCTATGCGCTGCTGCAGTGGGAGCAGGGAAGCGGAAAGACCCTGGCCGGCATTGCAACGGGATTATACCGGATGCAGAACCAGAACGTACACAGCACATGGGTCGTTTCCTCTGCCATCTCCATCCGCAACAACTGGAATGTGGTATTGGCAAATTATGACCTGCCCTGTGTGTTCATCAAACGCCTGGCGGACCTGGAACGTGTCCGGCCCGGAGATTTTGTGCTGCTGACACTGAACAAAGTAAGCGCTTATAAAAAACATTTACGGAGGCACATGAAACGCCTGCACCAGAACATCCAGCTCATACTGGACGAGAGCGATGAAATATCCAACCCTAACAGCGCCAGGAGCCAGGCGGTGCTTTCCTGTTTCCGCCGCTGCCGGATGAAGCTGCTCACCACGGGCACCAGCACCAGGAACAACATTTCAGAGTTTGCCCCACAGCTGGAGCTGCTCTACAACAATTCCATCAACATGATCTCCTGGAACCGGTATATTTATCACCATAATAAGGACAGCGATACGGACGCCGAGCCAGATAATGACATCAATCCTTATTTCGGACAGCCAATCCCTGCCTACAAAAAAGGATATTCCCTGTTCGCATCCTCCCACCTGCCGGAAAAGATTACTGTATTCGGCATGGAGAAACGCACCCAGGACATCTACAACGCCGATATCCTCAGCGATATTTTAGGAAAAACAGTCATTACACGAACCTTTGAGGAGGTGTCATGCAAGGATATTAAACAGATCCATCAGCTGCTGCTCCAGTTCCCTCCGGAAGAAAAGGAAGTCTACCAGAAAGCAATCCATGAATTTTATGAGATGCGGTACAACTATTTTTCTTCCACTGGCAATTCCAGAAAGGATTCCATGATGCGCCTGGTCCAGCAGATCGTTCTTCTCCTGCGCATCAGCGCCGCCCCGGATACGGTACAGGAATACACAGGGGATACCCCGGTGAAGGTCATGGCCGCTGTAGAGATGGCTGCCGAATGGGAGAATGAAATCATTGCCATCGGAGTGCGGCACGTTACCGTGCTGGAATCTTATGAAAAGGCACTGCGGGAATACCTGCCGGACCGCCCCCTGTTTGTGGTGACCGGCGCCAACACCAGCTTTGCCAAAAGGCGGGCGCTTCGCCAGACACTGCAGGACAGCGGGAACGGGATACTTCTCTGCACCCAGCAGAGCCTCCCCTCCAGCGTCAATTTTGATTACGTCAACAAAGTCATCATACCGGAACTGCATTACAACAACTCCGGCATGAGCCAGTTCTATTTCCGGTTCATCCGGTATACCTCAACGGAACAAAAGGACATTTACTTCCTCACCTATGCCGGAAGTATTGAATCCAACCTGATGCAGATGGTGCTGGCAAAGGAGAAACTGAACCTGTTTATGAAGGGCCAGGATGTAGACCTGGACGAGATCTATGACCGGTTCAGTGTGGATTATGACCTTCTCTCCCTCCTGATGCGTCAGGAAAGGGATGAAAATGGGGCGCTCCAAATCCGTTGGGGCGAACAGAAAATCGCATAGAATATCACACCAATGCCGCTATGCCCTGGAAATACGGGCAGAGCCACGAAAGGAGGATCACAGATGAATTTTCACGAAACCAAAATGGGTACTATCTTTTTCAACCACCAGATTCCAGAACTGATTAAAGCCCTCCGGGAGATTGCCACAGCCCTTTCAAAACCTGCTCCTGCAGCCATACAGCTGACAGAAACAGGGGAACCTGATTTCTTACATAACCTGTTTTATGGGAACTATGAGCCTGACATTTACGGATGCGTTACGGTCCCCTCCAGGCTGGATCAGAACGTCAAAGAGGCAGAAAAAGCGCTGGTGCCTGCCCTGGGCCAGTCCCAAAGACTTTTTGAACAGTACCAGACGGCAGTTTCTGAAAGAGACAGCCTCATAGCAGAACAATCCTACTGCTGTGGATACCGCACCGCCGTCCAGATGATCGTCAGCGGGCTTACCACCCTGCAGCCGCAGGCAGGAGGTGAACCGGATGAACAATGAGAGCACTGCATCCGCAAACATGCCGGAGCTTCCCAGAGAGATCTATGAGCCGGTGCTGGCACACCACATGGAGGTAGAGGAATATCTGAAACAGGAGCTTACACTCTCCTATGTGGATCTGGATGGCTCCCACGAGCTGCAAACCTGCTATGGCGACATCTTAAAGACCATCAACGCCCTTATGGACTACACCCGTATGCTGGATCTGGTGTGTGAACAGTGGCACCTGACCGGATTCCACAAAGCCACCTATGAGTACCAGGCCGGAAAATTAAGGGAGATCGCAGAAAAATTCCAGACGGCCATTGGTTACGATTATCACGCAGCCGTGGAAAAATGCCGCAAAAAACAGGCAAAAAAGTCACGCTCAGATGATGTGGGGGAGGATGCCCTGACGCTTACGGTCCGCCGTCAGCAGAAAGCTGCGGAGAAAAAAGCGGAAGAAACGAAAACAGAGCCATTGGAACCTGCGGAGACAGAAACAAATTCCCAGTCTATGGCGGAAGATGCTCTGTCGCCCTGGGAGGACGATTTTTAGAGAAAACCTTATTTTACAAGGATTGGAGGTATCCATATGAAAAGCATGGAATTACGAAAAGCGCTGGAAGACTATCTTGACCTTTTAAAAAGAAATCTTGACGCAATATCCCTGGAAGTATTGAAGACGAAATATAAAAAGCCTTTTGACGAGTTACGGCAGAATATCAGCACCACGGCCACAGCCTATGTCAAACAGGTCACACTGGATAACATCCGTATCCGTGCGGACTTTATGACGGAAGCACAGCCATTGATTCAGTCAACCGTTGACCAGTCCGGCATCCTGAAACAGATCTCTGCGGCTGCCTTCAAGCGGCAGGATATCGCGGAGATTGACCAGCTTGCCCTGTCATTGAAAGAACAGATCCACCAGGCCCTTCTCCCCTTTTATGACAGGCATATCTGCCTGTATCTGGATGATGAATGCTTTGGGAATCCGCCCAAAGCCCCGAAGTTTTACAACGTGGCAAGCGGCTGTATGTGGAAAAACAACACATGGACGCCTGCAGAGGTGGAAAAAGGGGTAATCCTCCTCCCGGCACAGGACAAGCCAAAAACGGCAGCATAATACAGACACACAGAAAGGAAACAATATGAAAACATTCGATTTGGAGAAATATGGAACCACCTATAAGATTGAGCTGAAAATCACTTCCTATATGGAAGGGAACCTTGCCGTCACTATGACTTCCTGGGAGGACGGGAAACCGGAACCCTGGAATGTCCTGACCGTCAATCTGGATTCCATCCGGCCTCAAAACTGCGCCTTTATTGACACCAACAATAACGGCGAAGAAATCCTGGCGTGGATCATACGGCATGGGCTGGCGGTTCCCACCGGAACATATGCCCGGAGCGGATACTGCCAGTACCCGGAATACCGATTCCGGCCGGAAATCCTGCAGGAAATTGACCCGGAAGGATACTGCACATACCTGCATGGCTGGAAAGAGAGGTATGGCACATGAAATACAAAGCTCTTTATTCCGTACTGGAAAAACGGATGGCGGAAGTCTCCGGTTTCCGGTATGATGACCGGAGCTGCTGGCACCTCGCCCGTCCTACTTATGTAGACAGGCTGCACAGCCTCTGGATTATTGCGGTTGACCCTGCTACCGGCAGGCAGTTCTGGATCACCCATGACGGCAGCAGCGATTTTCGTATCAGTTTTAGAAGTATAGATGAACAGATGAATAATTACGGCCCTACCAGGGATATCCGTTGTACCTCACGCACGGATCTGGCCGGAAAGCTGCAGCAACTTTTTTCTGAGCCGGATACATTGATAAATTAACCTGTAAGTGAAAAAGATTCCAGAAAAGCGCCGGGCGGTATGCTCCGGCGCTTTTCCTTTTCATGCCGCATAATGGAAATGCAGCATCCCTATCCCATATGTCACATCCTGAATTGGGCAATACATTTTAGCAGGATGATACATAACTCCTGGTACAGATCTTCATCAAATCTGCTATTGATGATTGCATACTTAACCAGAAGCGGCTTATACATTTCCAGCAAAGCCATGACTGCCTGCTCCCTGCCGGTTTTCGCCTGCAAAAGCATTTCCTTAAAATTCATTTTTCATCACCCCTGTCTTTCTTTTGATTTTCTGTACTGTCCGGTAATAAACTGCTGACACGCCTTTATAACCCAGTCCTGTTTCTTCCGCCAGGGTTTCAAAATCTTTATCATCTAACACCCTTGCAAGGAATATGTACCGTTCCCGTTCATTAAGCTCCTTCAGCGCCCGGAGAAGCGCACTGTCCTCCAGCTGCATGAGCACAGGCAGACCAAGAAGCATATCCTGCTCTATGCTGTATTCCAGCAAAAATGGGTAGTCTTCGGTCAGGCTTTCTATCTGCTGGCGTCTGTCCTGCTGCTGCAGGTAATCGTTCCTGCGGCGTTTTACTGCAATCGCCAGATACGCTGTAAATCGATACTGTACGATTTCTGTTTCACTTTTTCCGTTATTCTTCTGCCACATGGCTTTTCCTCCTTAAATTCCAGATCTTTGCCTGCAAGAATCTGAAATTGGAGGAGATCGGCAGCGGAAATGCGCAGAGTCTTCTTTTCCTGTAATCTTTTATATCCTCCCTTTTACACTCTGAGTTGTTCAGGATGTGAAGGGCGGTCCACGGACGGCAGGAAGAAAGCATTCCCTCATTGCCTCTTTCCATACAGCAGAAAAAGGATCATTATCCGGTATATGACCGAAATAATCATCCTTTTTTCTCTTTTTTGTATTTATCTTTAAAAAGTAGCGTGCCAAACTACCATTGCAGGTATAATCGTCCTTATAACAAGATGCGATTTTTTTAACAGAATCCCCCTGCCGTCATCCGGCTTATACCTGCTTTTCAATACGACCATGCGCCTTTCCCATGGTCAAAAAAAGCACCCAAATAGATCTCTGATGAACCATGTTTTTTTTGTTCACCAGAAATCTGGATGCTTAGTAGTCTTATACGCTACTATATAGAGATGTCTATACCATTTTTACTTTTAAAAGGTATGCCATTACACTACTAACAAGGAGGTGACGACAATGTCTCTATCAATCAAGGATGCCCAGGTTTTCAAAAACGCACTGAAAGCTGCCAGGGCAAAAAAACGTCTGACACAGGCTACATGCGCAGAACTCCTTGGCCATTCTCTTTCCTTCCAGAAGGATTTGGAGCGCTGCCGCTGTTCCCCCAGTATTGAAGGCTTCTACCATATCTGCAGAACGCTGAATATATCTGCGGATGACTGTATCTTTTCAGACAGTCACAAAACAGACTCTACATACCATGAACTGCTGCGGCTTCTTTCTCAATGTGACGAGAAAGACCTGTCCGTATTACTTGCCACCGCCACGGCTCTGGCAGGAACTGACAGAAGCGCAGAAGTAACAGAAGCTCTGTAAATGGAATTCTTATGCCACAAGGCAGAAAAAAAGCCAGCAGTACAGATAGTCTATCTGTACCGCCGGCTTTTCTTTTCTGCCCTATTATATTTGTCACAGTCAGTTCCACAAACAGAGGATTGTATCTTTCACTTTAACCGCCCATTACGGCTTAATAACAGTATAAACCCGTTGACCGATTCAAAGAAGATGTCAAATCAATTTTTAGTTTTCCTTTTGAGAAGTAATGGAACAACAACGATTTTGATATTCCTCCGGCATCTTCGATTTTTGACATAGAGGCTTCCTTATAACCATTTGGGGAAAACGCTCATCTCTGCCGTGCGGCGTTCTCCTACCTGATTCCTTCAAGCATCTCTGAAACAAATTGGTAGGACTGCTGTACCGCCTTATCATAATTTCTGTTGATTGCCTCCTGCCCGGCCTCTTTATCATTGTCGGAAATGGAACGGATCGCAATAAACGGAATCCTGTTCAAATAACAGGCATGGGCCACGGCTGCAGTTTCCATATCAATGCACAGTGCATCCGGATGAATCGGTTCCATATACCTGTCTCCTGTTGTTGCGACCCCAAAATGTATTTTCCGCCCTATCCTTCCGGCTGCTTCCTTTGCCAGGGCAGTCAATCTGTCATCGGAATAAAATACCGGCTCTTTCATTACCGGAAAATCTGCATATATCTCATTATCCGTATCATGGAATGCAGATGCGGTACATACTACCGTATCAAAGACCTGTACCTCTTGTTTCATCCCGCCCGCTATTCCTGAAAAAATAATTGCATCCACATCATATCTGTCGATTAAAAGCTGTGCCGTAATGGATGCGTTAATCTTTCCACAGCCAGAATAAACTGCCGTTGTGCATACATCCTTTATTGTACCGTTATGAAACGAATGCATTGCACATTCATCCGTTTCCCTGATCTGCATAACGGACAGGTATGGGGCAAGTTCTCTGACCGTTGCACACATAATCCCGATTTTACTTTCTTTACCCAGATCTTTATTCATAGTCTGCTCCCTGATCGTTTCCATATATATTTCTGTTTCTTATTCCTGTCAATACCCTATATATAGCTCAGGTCATCCGGTATTGACAGCCCAGCCCTTCATTTTTCTACCCGCGGCAGTTCCAGTTCTTTTTGTTCGATTGTGTTTGACAGATACCGGAATGTTCCATCCGGGAATGGCTGGACTACAATCTGATTTGTGAAAGCATAATCCGAATTGTAATCGATCCAGACTCCGTCCACATAAAGTGTGATTGTCCCATCCCCACCCTGTTTGTAATCTACCACCTCCCCAAAAGGCGGAAACTGCCTCGCAAATATCATTTCATATTCATAGCTGTCCACATCAGCGCGGTAGCCGCAATGTTCCCTCACCTGTTCTACGGATACCGGAAAACAGGTCGTCATAACACGTTCATATATTTCTGCCGGTATCAACCCGCCCTCTGTCTTAAAAGGTTCATCCGTGTATATTGGATAGATGTCCTCAAACATGCATGGCATTAAAATCTCTTCCACGTTGCTGGCATCCCAGTTTGTCACAAGCATATTATAGTTCACAAAGCTAAGCCCATATATGTACTTTTTTGTCAGCTCCCTGCATTCATCCGGCAAGGGCTTTACCCTGTAATACTCCCTCAGATTTCCATGCGCGATTGTTTCCGTATTTGTATAAATAAAATACCCTTTCTCTGTCAGCCTCATCTTTTCCAGATCATTGCTCCCAAAACCTTTTATTTCTGGTATGCCGCCTTCCCTCCAGCCTACCGAAACGTAAAAGGACTGTATTTTCCCGTTTCTATGAATAAATGTCAGCGCACCTATATTCCCATCCATGTATACGCTAAACACGGTAACCATTGCATCCCTTCCGGAAACATAAGCAGAATAAAAATCCAGCATTTTTTGATAATTTTCCATATTTATGTCATCAGAAACACTTACAAGCCCCTGTTCGCCCAGCCGTTTCACTACATCTTTCCTCTGTTGCTCCGAAAAACCCTCAATGCGGGAATACTCTGTTTCAGGATACACAATTTCAGCCTCCTTATAAAGCTCCCCGCACTGTCCTGCCGCTGACATCGCTTCGTCCCGCAAATTCTGTTCTTCTTCGGTTGTCAAAATACTGACCGGTTCTGAAGTCACGATAGGGAAAACTCCGTCCGATTCCTCATCTTCCCCTGCGGCTTGGACTTCATCAATCAAACGCCTGCGTCCCTCCTGCATCCGCTTTTTGGCATCTTCAGACCAGTTCTCTTCCGCATATTCCCGGAATGGAACCAGCGTTTCTTTTCCCTCCTGTACAAAGGGATAAAACAGTTCCAATGTTTCGTTTCCCGGAGAAATCTGTGCAACGAATTTTGTTTCTATTCTTTCCGATTCCGGCTCACTGTTCATTTCCACGAGATATCCATTGATGATTTTCCCTGCAGTCTCCTTCTCCCCAGGCGATTCCAGTTCATCCCTGGCCTGCAGCATCCCCTGGATCAACGGGTCATCAATCGGCTCCCTGACCCGCTTCCAGTCTGCCTGGAATGTCATTCTCCGGACCACATATCCATCCTTTTCACTCTCTTCCGTGACAAAGACCTCACAGTTCTCCAGGTTATAACGTCCCTTCTGGGATTCCTGCATAATACTGGTTACCTGCCCCGCTATTTCCGAATCACAGCTGTCAACAAACGCTTCCTCTTTCGTGCATCCCGCCAGACATATGGCTGCCATAATTATGATTATCCCAAATTTAACCCCTGCCTTGTTCAATTTCTTTTTACTCCTTTTCACTTTCTTCCTCGAAATCTGCATCTGGTAAGGGGGCGTCTCTGAAATCCGCTATGTAAAGATCCGCCGCCTGCTCCATCTGCACCCTGTACCGGGCAGAATATTTGTCATATACAGCGCATACCAGCATTCCGGCCTGCTTCGCGCTTTTGACAGCCGGCAGAACATCCTCGAAGACCAGACAGCGCTGTGGGGCCGCCCCTAACCTCCGCGCCGCAAGTTCAAATACATCCGGATACTCTTTCCCACGTTTTACTTCATCGGTGGAGCAGAGAATATCAAACAATCCCAAAACAGAATTATGTTCCAGGCAGGGAAGGAACAATTCTCCTGGCAGCCCTGTGGCAACCGCCAGTTTCATGCCACGTTTTTTAAACTCGATAAGATATTCCAGGGCATATGGCGCCAGTTTCACATGATGGGCATATTCATAAACAGCCATCTCATTCCATTCCCTGA
>CAJUFP010000066.1 GCA_910585645.1 uncultured Hungatella sp.
AAATAGGTTCTGAAAGCCCCATGAAATAAGGGCTGAGGATTCCGAGAAGTTATATGATTCCGGAGGAGGAATACGTAGGTGATGTGACGGCCCTGATGTGGGCGGGGAAGCTAAGTGACTGGAACCCAAAGGGGGAAAGTCTGGAGCATTATATCGGGTGCCGCTGCAGGCCCAATGCGGAATACGGCAGGTCCATCATCAGGGCCCATGGGAACCGGATTTATGCATGGGTAAAGGACAACGGGGACGGTTCTTTGGACATCTGTTCCACAGGTATCCGGGGGATGAAGGACAGCCAGGGCTATGTAAAGAAATATGTGAATCTCCCAGTCATGTCTGTGGACGCCATGGTCTGTGAGGACAGCGACAGGCCCTGCAGTTTCCTGGAGCATTATGCCGTGCCGGATAACTGTCCGGGGAGGATGGAAGAGGAATCCACCCGTTTATGGCTGATGAAGACCTGCCATGTCACGGAGTATGAAATGGCGGTGTGCGAGGCCATAGCCGGTTACGGGAAATGCCTTGACAGCTGGATTGTGGAGGAAATCAACAGAAAGATCGTGGTCCCGTCCGGCAGGCCGTCCATGAGCCAGAAGGAACTTTACCAGTTTAATTTCCGTGTCCATAAGAGGGCCAGGCACCATTATGGAAAGGCCATGGCCGGTATCCGGTAATTTTGTGGGGCGGAAGCGTCAGCGTCCCGCGTTTCCGCCCCGTTTCTTTTGAAGGGACAGCTGTTCTTTTTTCCATTCTTTTTTCATTTCACGGTCAAAAAATCCATCTGACTGCAGCTTTGCAATGAGGGAATGAACCTGTATGGGATCAACAGTATTGACGCTGCCTAAATCGGGATAAAGAGCCGCAAGGTCATGGAGAAAACGGTATTCTTCTGGAGAGGGAATCTCCATGGAAGCTAAATCGGAAGGAGAGACCTCAGGGAGATTTTCCAGACGGTTTTTCATAGCGGCCAGCCAGTCATAACGGGAGGTATCGTTCTTTAACTGTTCCACAGACTGTTTCAGATTGGCGGCATTTCCGGAATATAGAGGGCCATAGACAAAGACTGCCTTTTGGAACCGGTTGATATCCTGTTTTAACTTGAATAGAGTTTTGATTTCTGTGCGGAGAACCTGGCTGTCTGCTTTTAGAGTGTCAAGTTCTTCTGTTTTATCAGAGAGTTCTTTTAAGAGAATATCCATCGATTCGGTGTCTGTCAGGCCATAGGAAGCCAGGGTATCGGCAGCAGCTTTGAAGGCCAGAATTTTTTCTTTTACAGCTTCGTCATAATTCTTTAAATCTATCGAGGGCCGCTTTGTCTTAGGGGAAAAAACGTGGTTGGAAACATTCGTGTTAGGAGAAACTCCCTGTCTGATCCGCCCTAAAATCAGTCCGTCAGGAAGGTTATTGGTGCGGTGCTTCCTTATGGCATGGAGTATCTGCTGTGCTTCCTGTTCGGTTAAGGTTCGGAATTTTCTGGTGAGGGAATAACCAGAATTATGGAGGGCTTTAAACAGGTCGGAACGTGTTTTTGGCCTGGTGGGATTGAGGCGTGCCCTGTTCTCCTGAATGTGTGAGGAATCCGGAATAAACACAATATCTTCGGGAGAGAGATTGTTTGCATGAATATCCGGTAATAGTTCCCTGTAGGTTTGAAGGAGTTTTTCCAGTTGCGCAGCGTGTTCCAGGTAGTCTTCCAGGTAGGAAATGTTGTTGAGGCAGGGGGTATGTCTGGCATGGAGTTCCCGAAGCTTTAAGTCCAGGACTTCCGGGCTGGTGATATGGTACCGGTCTGCTGTGGCGATGGCTTCCTCAAGAAATGTCAGCTTCTTCTCCGCTCTCATAAAAAACTGGTTGTCTGGTGCGGCTTTCTCTAAAGAGGGGTCATAAGCTTCATCCATGGCCTGCCTGACGGATTCACGGAGCAGCAGAAGGAGCCGGATAAGAAAACTCCGGCGTTTTCCATACTGGTTATACAGAGGGATAAAAATACGGGGATAGATTTTGTTCTGTCTATTCTCTTTCCTCATCCTGGAGATTTCATTCACAATCTTCTGGCGCTTATGGTTTTGCACCTGTCTTTCAAGGGAAGAGCAGATACCTTCCCTGGTGAAACGGCTTCCTAAACGGCTGTCACGGACACGGATACCGTCTTTTAGAAAAGTAATACTCCGGGGGTTTTTCTGAATCTCATACCCCATCTGCTCCATGGAAGTGAGGACTTCCTCATAGGAGGACGAGACAGCGACAGCCTGCTCCAGATGAGTGGTGATGTCCTGTTTCCAGCTCTGCCCTTCTTCTGTGGAGAGGACTTCCTTCCAGCTGCGGTAGGGGTTCTTCCATGCTTCATTGACGAAGACAGGAAGGCCGTATTCCAGGCTGATTTCATTGGCGATATCCCGGAAATGATGGTAGACGTGCCAGGAGTCTTTAAACTTATGTCTCCCGTCCAGGGCATAGGCATTGACCAGGATATGGTTATGGAAGTTGCCGGTGTTTAAGTGAGTGGCAATGACGGACTGGAACTCATCCCCGCACAGCCGTCTGGCAAACTCCCTGCCCATCTCGTGGATGAAATCCGGACTGGTATCCGTGCCTTTGTAGCTTAGTATGATATGGAAGGCCTGGTTTGGGGTCTGTCCTGGGGCCAGTTTTTCTGTCTTGTGGGAGTGGTAGAGCCTTTCGATTAAGGCAAACTCCTGGACTGCGGTATCTGGGCTGCAGTTGTGGCCGGAGACAAGGGGCCTGCCGGTTGTGGGATTTTTGGTTTTGGGGCCATTTTGTATGTAGCGGAGGGCGGGTTCCATGTGGGGGACTTCCCTGTCGGGCTCCTGGAGGGGAGCCATGATTTTGTCTGGGTCATTGATATAATTGGAACAGTTTTTTACTCCTTGGGGGCCGTTTTTGATTTTTAAATATTTTCCGTATACGGTACCGTTGGCATGGGTGGGCATGGTGGGATCTCCTTAGCGTTTGTTATTGAACAACATATATGTTTCCTTTTTATTCTGGTATCAGGTTTCTATATTTTTTCGGATTACATCCAGCTTTTTGGAAATATCGGTCAGATAAAGGATAAGGTCTGAACGGAAAAGCTGAAAGGATTCTTTGAATTCTGGCATGGCGTGCTTATGGTGGGAACTGAAATAGAAGTCATTGGTTTCTACCAGAATCCGGGCCAGATTTTCATTGGCCAGACGGAGTTCAGGGAGGATTTGATTTCTTTTTTCTGGGGTTAAGAATGTGGATGGGGGTTCTGTTTTTTGATTCAAGTAGTGGTTCACAATGTTGTTGATAAGGCGGTTTTTGCTGATACCGTCTGCTTGGGCTTGCTTCTCCAAACGGGTGTTGGTGGTTTCATCGCAGCGGAAACAAATCTGCATGGGGAATCTCCTTTCTAAGTGACGTTAACTGTGGCAGGCATGATAGCCCGAAGGGGCAGGTACGGCGAAGCTGTCGGGCGGGTTCGGGTGTCCCGATGAAGGACGGAGTGATAGCATTTTTATCACGGAGTCATTACTGGCTGATTATGATTATATGGGATTATCTATGATTTTTGAGAAATGAAAATAGTAGTGTTATGTCCATGGCGATATGTGCAGAAAGTTTATGTATACAAAATTGTTTTGATTTAATCTAAATTGCAAAATAATTATAGCCTATAAAAAGTATTTCAAGTATATATAAATTCTATTTTTGAATCAATTAAACAATTTGGGTATGTTTGGCCTTTTGTTCTATTCTAATACTTATTATTCTGCACTTGTATATATGTGAAACAATAAATTTTCTATTATATATGTTGCTAAATTAAGTATAAAAATTATATGCACTCACTCTTTTTTCTGATATAATAGAGACTAAATAGTATTAATAAAGAGGATTCTACAGAAAAATATTTTATAAAGTTAGGCTTCAGTGTAAAAGTTAGATGTGTATATAAGATGTTACGTAAGTAAAATGTAGGAGGAAGGAAAATGAAACTTCAGTTGATACATTTAAGTGATATGCATTTCGAGGATAGAACTCACCCATTCGAGATACAAATAGATAAAATAATTCAGGCGATTAATTCTATTGAGAATGCGGATGAATGTATTATTGTTGTTTCCGGTGATTTGTCGGGAAAGGGAGCGAGCAAAGAATATAATTATGTAAGTAGTTTTTTGGGAGCTTTATTTAAGCATTTAAATCAACAAAAATATTTACAAAAAAAAATCGAATTTGTATGTGTCCCGGGAAATCATGATATTGATTTTACCGATATGAGTATTTCATTTTCGGATATAAAAAGATCATATAAAGATGGAAAAATAGAAGAACTTGTTGAAATATATTTGAATAATATGAATGGTTTTTATGGATTTGCAAAATACAAAAGGAATTTTTTGGATGATAAAATTGTTTCTAAAAAAGTTGTATCGTATGATGATAAAAAGGTTGGTTTTATATTGCTTAATACAGCTCCGCTATCTGTATTGGGTGGAAATGCGGAAGATATGGGGAACCATTATTTTACAGACGCTCAAATAGCAAAAATCGAGCAGGCTACGGAGGCAGATATTAATATTCTTGTAATGCACCATAGCATAGAATGGTTTAATAGTGCTTGTAAAGATAGATTAAGAAAAATTATTTCCAAAAAATATTCCTTAATACTAACGGGACATGAACATGAACCTGTGGGAGAAAGTAGAAATATTAATGGATTTGGAGAAGTTCAATGTGTCCAAGGGAATGCTTTATATGGTTATACAGCAGATGGAAATGGATTTTGCACAGTTAACATTGATATCCAGAATAATGATATGGTAGGGTATTCCTTTTTATGGAATGGCTCTATCTATGTACCTAAAAAAATTATCGATAGAAAAATCAAAAATTGTTTTGGTGGCTTTTTAACTGTGAAAAATGAATTTCTTGAGGATATCAGTAGAGATAATTATAAGAGAGAAATCGATGGATATTATGTATTTCCAAGTTTTACATATAACATATTTAAAGAGAATGACGAAATAGAAAAACATGATATTGAAACAGAAAATGAATTTCTGGAGACGCTTTCGAAATACAATAAGATCGTAATAACAGGAGAAAATAAATCGGGAAAAACAGTATTAGCTAAGAGATTATTTAAACATTTTCTTAGTGAAGGGAAAATACCTATATTTATTACTGCAAGCGATATTAATAAAAAGCGAATAGAGAAGACAATAGAGTTTGTATTTGCTGAACAATATGAAACAGAAAATGATGCGTATGAGATGTTTAGACAGATTAGCATTTCAAATAAAATAGTTTTGCTAGATGAGGCAAACTTGATCAATAAAAGTGTAATGGGTAAATTACTAGCCTTTTTAGAAGATAATTTTGAAAAAGTAATTTTGTTTAGTGAAGAAATGCTTGATTTGAATATTAGACAACAGGTAGTAGACGCAATGATGGAAAGGAATACATTAAATCTTACTATTAAACCATTTCTATATGTTAAAAGAAAAAAACTGATTAGCAATATCCTATCTTGTAATGAGAAGGAAATGTATGACATAGAAAAAGAAGCAACTAAGATTAATGAATTAATTAATATTCAAGTTAAATATTTTCATCTAAATCCGGAATTTATCATTAGTTTTGTTAACCAGTATGAACGAGATTATAAATTCCAATTTTCATCAGGGATGAATGTATTTAATATTGTTTATGAAAGTTCAATTAGAAATAGAATAATAATAAATGCCGAAAATATTGATGTGGTAATAGTAATTAATATTTTAAGAGAACTTGCATATTATATGCATTTTGAAAAGAAGAGTGTAATTGCAATAAAAGAAGTGTCAAAAGTTATAGAATGGTACGGGAATACATATCGTCAGAAAGTAAATATCCGTTTATTTCTCAATACAGCAGTAAAGGCTAAAATTTTAGTTGAAATGGATAATGGGATACGTTTTAGAGATCATACTTTAGTTGCTTATTTTGTGGCTCAAGCCTTGAATCAGAAATATTATCAGGAAGAAAATATAAATGATAATTTAAATTATCTTTTAAGAAATTTGTGTTTTAGCATAAATAGTGATATTGTTTTGTTTTTGGCATTGATAACAAATAACCCTAAATTTATAAATATTTTAATAGAAGGAGCTAAGAATCATTTTGCTAACCAAGAAGAATTATCTTTTGATACAGAAAACATTAAATTTTTGTTAGATACATCAGTTCCGGTAAAAAATACATTACCAAACGAAAACGAACGAAATCAAAGAGAAGAAGTATTAGCGAGGCAGGAAGAAAATGCTAAATTATCAGATTTAATAGAACTCGTGAATGAATATGATTATTCAGAAGAGGATTTAAAAAAATTTGAGAATCAATTAATGATTTCATTTAAATATCTGGAAATATTATCAAAAACTTTACCTGCATTTTGTCAAAATATGAAAGTGCAACAACAGGATGAATTAGTATCATTGATATATAAATGTCCGAATCAGTTTTTATATATGGTACTGAAAGATATAGGTGATGATTTTGAGGGATTTTGTAATGAGTTATACGAAGATATTTCAATCTTGCGTAAAGAGAAGAATATAGCAGAGGTGAGTTTAATAAGTGTGAAGCATATGATTGAGCAGATTTCAGCTGTATTGGTAATTGCATTATACCAAGTCGTTGCTTCTACCTGTACAACTGAGCAAACAATAACTGCCCTAAACGATTTTGATTGCAATACTAATTCTAACTACAAATTACAAAATTTAATGATGTTATCACGTATTTATGAAGTAACCCCATTTTCAAAGAGAGCTCAAGATTTAAATAAGGAGATGGGAAAAAAACTAGAGAAATCTATTATTAGATATACTGTAAGAGAGTATCTTTTAAGAAATAATGTGGAAATATACGGAGAATCGCAGTCTTTAATAGATTGCTTTTTTGGGGGGCAATCGAATCAAAAATTAAGGATGGAAATCGCAAAAAGAAGAATTACGGAGAAAAACCGCATTTAGGGCTTTTTTACCATCATAGATTAAGCCCAACTATGACGGGATTTTGTATAAATGCGGTCAATATATTATATGTAAAATTAAAAAAATTAGAACATATAATTATTTTTAGAAAAGGAATTTGCAATTTGTAATATTTATATTGTAATAGGGAAATTGATAGAATCGTTGGAAGTGGCTAATTGGTATTTTGAGCAGAAATGGCAGTGGGTTCAGCACACGCTATTTCTGCTTTCTACATTTTTAGAAACGATTAGATGTAAGTTTATCTGTAAGCGTGTTTTACTAGTATTTTTTAGTGGCAATAAGGAATGGCCATAACAGGATGTTATTACTTTTTATAATATTATATTTTCAAATTAACTAAAGAAGGAATATTATTAATTTGTAATATTATGTAGATATCACAAAGCATTATGACTAATGATAATAAGATATCGGTTTTTGAATACTCACTTATACTATTTTTTGGATACTTAATCTTATTTTATTGTATTTACAATTTCCTAAATAATTTTTTCTTTTCCATATTTTATTGGGTAGTAAAGAGAGGAGGTAGAACCTTATGGATGACAGAACTCTGGTAAATACCGGCATGGCCTATTCCGAAAAGACCATAGAGACAGCAGATGAGGTAATCCAGGCACTACTCGCTGCGCTGTCGGGAAAAACCAGCGAAAAGCAGAATCATGTACTGGAGAGTTTTGCAAGGTATGCCAAAATTGGAGGCGGACTTCATGTGACACAGTTTGGCATAGATCATTTGAAGGACTTTGAACCAGCAGCCAAGGCAAACGGGCTGACTTATTATGCGGTGAGAGATATGAAGAACGACAAAGTATCCGTTATAATCAGAGACTGTGATATTCAGCTGTTGACGCAAATGACAAGGCAGATGGCGGAGAAGGGGAGCCCATTATATAAAGACCCACAGCTGTATGTTGCGGAGTTTCTCGACAAATATGAGGGTAGAGATATTGTTTTCAGCAGGGTGGAGTCATTAGAAAAAATAAAAGAAGCAAAAGGAGACGCAGCTGACAAGGGAATGGAATTTGCTGTTGGGAGACAGCAGGATAACAGTTATATTGTCATGTATCTTAAGGAGAACTATAAGGAACTGGTTGAACTTGGAATTGCTGACGGAGCCAGGAATCCATCTGCACTTTTGGGTAGCATAAATATCCAGGAAGTAAAACAGATAGTCAGACAGAAACGGGAGAATCAAGGTGTAGAGAGAGGGAAGGAAAAAGAAAAGCGGTATAGCAGATAGAGTTGGATTTGAAGCAGTGTCAGGTTAATACATTACAACTAATTGATTACAAACGAAGGAGATACGGCATGGCTAAGATTATTAAAACTGGCGTACAGGAAAACGCATTAAAGATGATTAACAGCAATTTACGGACACTGACCGGAGTGAATGGTATATTGAATGCAAGTGGGGAGATATGTTTGCTCAACATAACCGTTGGAAGCCAGAGAGTATCCATAACCGTTGAGAAACCTTTTGGAGATGAAATATTGCAGGAAATCCGAAAGAAACTGACTAAGGAAACAAAAACTTTGGCTAAAAAGAATGCGATTGTATTGGACGGAAATGATCTTACAGTATTGGAAAACAGGCACCAGGAAATGGAAAGTTTGGGATTGGAATCGCAGGGACAGGAAAAGAAAGATGAGGACAGAGATAAATAAAAGCAGAAATGGAAAAAGGCAGGAACAGATTACAGGGAAGCTGGCAGGTCTGAGCGTGCTGGCGTTGTTTATGGTTTTCTTTTGTGGCCATTTGTCAGCGGCCATTGAGTTAGGAGCCGGAGTCAATGACTGGCTGGAAGTAATTTTAGGGCATATACAAATGGCTCCTGCCGATTTCTTTTATGTTAATGGATATGTGGTCTATTTTGCCGTCTGTATTTATACTCTCATATTTTTTATGGTTTTTTCAAAGAGGAAGTTGCCGGAAGCAGAAATGAAGGGCATGGAACATGGCTCCAATAATTTTCAGACGGAAGAGGAACGCATTCTGTTTCTTGAGGCTAATACATCCCCGGTGTATTCCCTTGACCTTCATGAATTTAAGAAATGATATGGGGAGGCGGAAAATTTAAAAGAGAGGAAAAAGAATAGGAGATATGATGAAACCAATGAAAGAGAAGCGGAAGGGAAAAGAACAGGGAAAGACCGGACGGGAAAGCAATCTGCTTTTAAGTCAGAATGTGAAGGTTAGCTATAATACCTGGCTGTCAAAACTGGGTTCCCTCAACTGCCTTGTAATCGGGGGAACCGGCGAGGGAAAGTCCAGAGGGTTTGTAAAGCCCAATGTATATTCCCTTCCGGTTGATCCAAGGGATGGGAAGGCGGTCAGTTTTGTCTTTACAGATCCGAAAGGAGAACTGTGTCATGAGACGGCTGGATTCCTGGAGGCCAACGAATATGAGATACGGGTGCTGAATATTAATGAGCAGCATTTTTCCGACTGCTATAATCCGTTTCGGTATATCAGGAGTGCAGACTCCCTTTTAATTATGGTGGATTCTGTTGTGGAAAATGCAAATGGCGGAAAGACTCCCACGGACCCTCACTGGAGCAACAGCGCCAAATCCTTATTAAACTCCATCTGCTATGCGGTTTACTATGAGTTCGCCTTCAGGGACCAGAATTTTACTACGGTGTCAGAGCTCTTAAATATGTGCGGATTTTCAGAGGGGGATGAGGGTTACCAGTCGGATTATGATATCTGGCTGGAACATCTGGCAGAGACTTCCAGGATGGGGGAGGAACATCCGGCAGTGGTGTGGCGGAGGAAAGTGTCCGCAACTGGAAAAGAAATGAGTTCCATCATCTCCACAGCCCAGACCACCGTGCGGCTCTTTGCCTCTAAGGATGTCCAGAGGCTGACCAATGTGGATACCCTGGCTATGGACACCATTGGGGACCGACCAACGGCTTTTTACATCATCATTCCAACTACCAACAGCACTTACAATTTTCTCATATCCCTGCTTTATACACAGCTGTTTGAGAGTTTATACTATCGTGCCCAGAATGTATTCGACGGGAGCCTGCCCCATCATGTGACGTTTTTCCAGGATGAGTATGCCAATGTGGGTAAAATCCCTGATTTTGATAAGAAGATTTCAACCTTTCGTTCAGTGAATCTATCTACCTGTATGATTGTCCAGTCTCCGAACCAGATTGAGACCCTTTACGACAAGGCGGCTGCGGATATCATGGACAATGTCCACCAGACGGTGTTTATCGGGAGTGGAGGCCAGGGGGAGAAGTCAGCTACCAAATGGGTGAGCAATGCCCTGGGTATGAAAACCATCCAGGCGGAGCAGACCTCGGTACACAGATCGAAAACGGTCGATTTGTTTGGAATTGATGGTTCCACGGTGGAACATTCCTACAGTGCAACCCAGAGACAGCTGATGACCCAGGATGAACTTTACCGGCTGCCGCCGGACCGGTGTATTGTGATGATAAAAGGACAGAAACCGTTTTTGGATTATAAGATTGATCCGGATACATGCCTGAATTTTAGTTCGGATTTGTTTACGGTTCAGGGGAAACATGGGAGAAGGCTGAGGACGGAATTCCTATATCCCATTAATGACAAGGATCCGGAACATCCGGCAAGAAGGAGGACGGCAGATTCCTACAAAAAAGGGGTGGAACAGTCCGTGGAGATTGACGAGGAGCAGAAGAGACAGCGGAGACGGGATATGGAAGAGGATGAAAAATATGACCCTGTGCCAAAGGAGCCGGTGGAACCGGAGGTGAAACCGATTCAGGAAGTGCTGAAGTCAGGAGAGGCGGAGCGTTATGAGGCTGTGGGATGTTATGATGGGGAAAGGGCGACTGTGGAAGAACTTTTTGGTAGTGGGGAAGTTTGAAGCAAATTTTATTGTTTTTTCGGCACTGTTTCGGTATAATATCAATATAAGGATCGGTTTGGCATGTAGCCCTGGTCAGTCAGGAAAGGAGTGGTGCTTTGGGATGGCAGCAGTAAACAGGGAACACAAAGACCGGCTGTTCACGTTTCTGTTTGGTGAGAAGGGCAATAAGGCGTGGACACTGAGCCTTTACAATGCGGTGAACAAGACCCATTACACAGATTCGGACAGTATCGAGTTCACAACCATAGAGGACGCCGTTTATATGGGGATGAAGAACGATCTTTCCTTTCTCCTTTGCCATGTCATGAACGTCTATGAACAGCAGAGCAGTTACAACCCAAACATGCCGGTGCGTGGGCTGATGTATGCGGCGAAGCTGTATGACAAATATATCCGGCAGAAAAAGCTTAATATTTATGGGAAAAAGCTGGCACGTCTCCCTATTCCGAAGCTGGTGGCTTTTTACAATGGAACAGAAGGGGAGGAGGACCGGATTCTGAAGCTGAGTGACGCATTTATCCGGGAAGGGAACCCGTTGGAGACGGACATTGAGGCAAGGGTCCGGATGATCAATATTAATTATGGGAAGAACAAAGGCCTGCTGTCTTCCTGCAAACCATTAGAGGAATACGCATGGCTGATTGATCAGATCCGGGGGAACCAACGGACCATGGGGATTGAAGATGCAGTAGACAAGGCGATCCGGGATATGCCGGAGGAGTTTGAAATTCGGGAATTTCTGGTAGGGCACAGAGCGGAGGTGAAGGATTTGTGTATTACAGAATATAACGAAGCGGAGACCATGCAGATGATCCGCGAGGAAGGCCGTGAGGAGGGCCGTGAGGAGGGTAATATCACAACCTTGTATGATTTGTACAGTGACGGTGATATTACTTTGCAGAGGGCGGCTGTAAAAGCCGGTATGTCAGAATCGGCTTTTCTTGAAGCGGCAAAAGAAATTATAGGAACATGATTCCTCTTTGAAAGGGGCTGTGAAAAATGGAGATAGACTTTCCATTTTTTCACAGCTCTTTTTACAGTCAGTTACGGGTTGTTATTTGATCCATTCTGCGAAATTGTTTTAGCATATCACTTGTCATTTCCGGACAATCATCATCAAAGATTATAGGCAGGTTTTCAACCGTCTCAAGTTCGTCCAGTTCTTCTGGGGTTAGTTGTGCCGATAAATGATTCATCATAACTTTCATTGTATTTATGTCCTTCATTAAGGATAGTCTTTATCATTTCATGTCAATCGCTGTCAGATTCCCTCTTTTATAACATTTCAGAAGCATAAAATCACGATTCGGTTTTTGGTTTGGATTCAGGAAATCCTTCGTTCGAACTATTGTAACATGAAACCAAAGGTGATTCAATACGCAGATTTGAAACAGGAAGTTTATAAAAACTGGAAAACAGATTTCGCAAATAAGTGGATTTTTGCCATAGACAAGTATTGGAACATGGGCTTACAGCATTTGGATTCCCAAAAGCCCACATAAAACAACTTTTATGGAGAGGAGAACAAAGTGAGGAGACGGCTTTTTAAAATGAAAAAATATGCAGTTTTGGCTGTAAAAAGAATCACTGGTGCGAAAGGGCATATGTCAGGGGTGACGATTATGGCGCTGTCCGCTGCTATGGCATTTCCGGCCTATGCGGATGGGCTGACTGTGACGGATACAGCCATTAAGACCATGCTTAACAGTACCATTGATGTGGTATTCCTGATTTTCAGTGTAGGAATTGCGGTCATGGGGGCTTTCCAGCTGATTCCGGCCATTATCCATTTTATCCAGGCAAGCAACAGCCAGAACGGGGAGCAGAGGAAAGAGGCAGGTTCAGGAATCGGCACCAGTATCATGATCCTGCTTTTGGCAGGTCTGGTATTCATGCTTAAGACGCCCCTTAAGGGGCTGGTGGGGCTTGGAAGCTGAGAGAAGACATTGACAGCCAGGGAAAGGGATGGAAGTCTCTTTCCCTTTTTAGAGGAAGGGGATTAAGGTGACAGGAAAGATAAAAAACAAGAAGCAAAGAAGGGGCCTGATGGCGCTGCTGACAGTTTGGCTGCTTATGTTACTTGGGCCTTTTTCGGCTTATGCAGAAGAGGGGGCCACGGACGCAGACTTCTCTGACCGGACTGGGGAGGCTTTGGAGGGTTCAGCGGATGAAGCAGGAGAAGGTAATGTGGGAAATGGGTTTCTGGATGCCATGCTGGATACCGTATTCGGGATGGAGGAAGAGGACGGTTCGGGCTTTTCTGTCTATGAGATGTTAGAGGAATCCATAGGTGTGGTGAACCAGGCATTTGATACCATAACAGATACTTCGGGGGATATTGGGGCATTTTATTACATGCTGAAGGCGGTGGGGCTCACGATCATGTCCATGTACTTTATCATGGGCCTTGCCGGAAGGGATTTTTCCCAGCAGTTTGGGAAGCCTACGGTGGAAATGCTGGCCAGGCCCTTTGCGAAGTTTATCCTGTGTATGTTCCTTCTGGCCTGCTCGGAGTGGCTGATGAAGTTCTTTCTGTATCTGTCCCAGTGGTGCTTCAACCGTGCTCCCAGGGATAACTCCATGGCAGGAACTCTGGGAGAAGCAGTGGGGGATTATAAAACACTGATTTATGATGCGGTGGGGTATATTCAGGCTTCCGATAAAAGCGGACTGGGGATTGTGGATACTTTTAAAAATATCGTCCCGTTTCTCTCGATTTTTGTTGCCTTTATGCTGCCATGGCTGATCTCCCTGGCGGCCAGTCTGGTATCTGTGTGGGTGGTGTATTCCAGGACAGCCCAGATTATCGTTATGGCTATGGGGGCTCCCCTTGCCATGGCGGATTTGTATGGGGAACATCCTTTGAGGGATACCAGGGCGTTCCAGTACATCAGGGAGTTTGCGGGGGTGTGTTTCCAGTCGGTGGTGATTGCGGCGGTATTTATTGCGCTAAACATGGTCATGGCCGTATTTTTGGAACATTTTACGGAGCAGGCGGCAGCTGGGGGAAGCAGTATCGGGGCGCTTATGGCTATGGGGTTAAAGATGGCCGTGTTCAAGCTGGTTCAGGTGGGGCTGATTGTAGGTTCTGGAAACAGGGCGAAAAAGATAATGGCGGCGGCATAGAAAGGGGAAAGGGATGTACCAGGAAGATGACAGAATCACGCCTTATGACGGGGCGGTGGAGATTCCAAAGGAAATCCAGACCATCAGGGATCCGATTATTTTTAACCTGACTAAGAGGGAATTGTTTTTTGTGACGGTAGGGATATTATTGGCCGCTTTGTCTGTGTGGGTTCTTTTTAAAATAGTGGGAGTGAGAAATTCAGGGTTCCTTATGGTTCCGGTTATGGTAGCTTTTCCTTTTGGCTTGTTCGCATTCATCAGACCTATGGGGCTGAATCTGGAGGACTGGCTTACCATCTGGATGAGCAATAACTTGAAATCAGCGCCTGTGAGGAAGCTGTTTGCACGGAATGAATATGAACGGGTGCTGGAGATTGTGGGGGTGTGGGAAGAAAAGCAGGCGCAGGGGAAACATAGGAAGGGTATGAGCAGGAAGAAAAAGCAGAAGAAAAGGGGACGGCGGCATAAGAGATCCGGTTATCAGGTCAGGAGATAAAGGAGCGTAAGAATGGCTGGGAAGAAGAAGCGGACAGGGAAACCAAGGGCTTGTAAGGTGGAGCAGGGGTTTGTGGCCTATGGAGGATACATACCGGAATTGGATATGTTTCTTAATGAAGAAGGAGAGTATTCCAAGATGTATCTGGCAGATATGGGGGAAGCCTGTGATGGTATAGGAAAGGTGTCAGATGGACAGGGGACTGCAAAGGAACAGCTTATGCCGGAGAAGCATACAGAAGCAGTGCTGCGGTGCAGAGGGTTCCGGCTTCAGGTGATTGCCATGAAGGGAAAGAGTTACATACTTTTGGGAACCAGGGCAGAGAATCCGGAGACGGCGGAAAGCAGGTTTCAGAGGCTGAAAGATGGCTGGCCGTATCAGGCAGTGTCTTGTGAGGAATGGTTTCATTTTATGTCAGAGCGGTTAAGGTTTGAGCCATTTGTGGAGACCATGGAAGAAAGCGGAAGGGGCTGGAGAAAAGGGAAGGCTGCAAGGATTGGCCATGTACAGCCCTATAACGTGAAGAAGGGACAGAAGGAGATGGAGCTTTCGGGACGGACGGTAAAGACTGTACTCCTTATGGGTTATCCGTCCAGGTTATTTGAAGCCTTTGCCACGGAACTGCTGGAGATTAGGGACAATCTGGTTTTGACTGTGTATGCGGAGGAACTTGACCCCAAGAGGTGTCTGGACGGGGTAAATCTGTCGGGGGAGATAAAGGCGGCAAGGAAGGTGGCCATGAAAATATTTCTGGAAGAGGTTATGAGAAATGAGACGCGGATTTACAATACCTGTGCATTGGTGGCGATGGACGGCCTGCCGGGAGAGGTAGAGGATACGTTTCAAGCTTTGAAGCGGTTTTGTGGGAAGTACCTGATATCCTTATCGGAACTGGATTACCAGCAGGCTGACGCATGGAGGTCTGCTCTTCCGTTGATGAAGAACCGTATCCGGTATTATCGGGTTCTGACAGAGCAGAACTTAAAGGCATTGTTTCCGTGGTCGGAACTGAAAAGGTGTAAAAAGACTGTCTGCTATGGAACGGATGTTATCAGCGGCGAAGTGTTTTATGACCGGAGAATCCACAGGGAGAATGGATTTATTCTGTCGGGAAACTATGATTGGGCTCTGGAACAGGCCATAAAAGAGATGGGAGCTTATGGGAAGGCACCGTTTGGTTTGGGAGAATCCATATCGATTCTTGCGGATAAATGTATTGACACTCTGGCTTTTGGAGCGGGTGAGGGAAAGAAACTGGAATTAACATGTGATTCGGTTCCGGAATGGCTCCTAAAAGCGGTAATAGTTCGATGGGCAGTCCATGTTTTGTCAACAAATGGGAGAACCATGAAGAAACACATTGATATGGTTATGAAGGCAGCAGAGGGGATGAAAAAGGGAAAGGGCAGCAAAGATATAAAGGGTGGAGAGAACATCTCTGCGGAGAGTATTTTTGTGGAAAAACTATCGGAATCTGACAGAGAAATACCAGAAACACTAATTGGCCAGGAAACCAGCGAAAAATTGACTGGCCAAGGAATCAGAGATAAGCAGAAAACCAGAGGAAAGCAAAAGATCGAAGAAGATCAAAAGGCCAGAGAAGAGAAAAATACCAGAGAAGAGCAGAAATCCGATATATCCGGTTATGTAAAGCAGTTCCTTTCTCTATTAGGGGAACAGGAACAGAGGGCTTTATCCCTTAGACCGTTTAATCCGATCTGCCGGTATCAGGTAACAGAGACCTTATATGGAAATATCTATCAGGTTATGGAAATCGGAGTTCAGGCAGAGATCGCTTATGCGCTGATGTTTTGGAGGCTTCATGGAATCGTTTATTCGCTCAATTCCGAACTTTTGGCCTGGAGTCTGGCGGATCTGTACCGGCTTCATGAGGATACTATGTACACGTTTCTTACCAGGGACAACCGTATCTTGTACGAGAGCCGGAAGTTTCCGGAATTCGTTCAGAGAGCACCCTTTCTGCTTCTTGGAGAACACGGAATTTTTGAGAAGCTGAGGCTTTCAGAGGCCGTGGGACTGGATAAGGAGCAGAGAAACTGGATTTCGGAACCGGCAAAGGGGGCTGTTCTTATGACGAAGCTGGCGACATATGAGCTAAAATGGGAAGGCCAGGGACAAAGAAGAGGCAGAGGAGGGCAGGCGTGATGGATAAGAAATTAAAGAAAGTGCTGAACTTAAAACCGCATTTTAACATAGCGGACTCGATTCCGCTTCTTTCGATTTCCGATGACGGGATTACGGAGATTGCCGAAGGGCTGTATTCCAGAACTTACAGGGTCCAGGACATTAATTTTGGTATTACCAGAAGGGAGGAACGGGGAGCCATCTCTGCTAAATGGGCCGGCGTGCTGAAATCCATTGACCCGTCTTATGATTTGCAGGTGTGTATTTATAATCACAGTGTTGACATTGATTATCTGTCGGATATCGTGCTTCTTAAGGAGACCGGGGACGGAAGGGACGGGCTCAGGGCTGACATCAATCAGATTGTAAAAAGGAACATGACGGAGGGGAACAATGGGATCCGGAGGGATATTTACCTGACCTTGACCATCCCGTCACCGGACATGGCAACGGCGGTTCAGAGCTTTGCCAGTGCGGAGCATGATATCCTGTCCCTTCTCCGTTCCATCCGGGGGTGTGGGGCAAAGCCTTTAAAGGCGTTAAAGAGGCTGAACCTGCTCCATGACATGTTCCAGGGCGGTGAGGAAAGCGAGATGAAGGAATACGGCTCTTACAATCGGGAGCGTGTGCGTTCGTTTTCTCTGGAGAATCTGTACCAGAGCGGAGTGACCGCCGTGGAGTTGATTCAGCCGGAGAGCATGGAATTTAAGTCCGACCATTTCATCCTGGGCAGGGCTTATGGGAGGGCCTTCCATCTGGTGGATTTTCCTACGGTGGTGACGGATACGTTTATGAGGGAATTTACTTCTATGCCCTTTAATCTGCTGATGACTACCAATCTCCATCAGATAGACGCTTTGAAGGCATTGAATCTGGTGAAGGCCCAGAGGACCAATGCTTCCGGTTCCTTTGCCGAGGCCCAGAAGAAGGCAAGCCAGCAGGGATACAGTGCGGAGCTGGTGAACCCTGACCTGGCGAAGAATTATCATGCGGCCAATGACCTGCTGATCGACATGGAGCGCAGGGACCAGAAGCTGTTTGAGACGAAAATGCATGTGGTTATTTTCGCGGACAGCTTAAGGCAGCTGGATAAGAACTGTGAGACATTTCTGACGAAATGCCGTTCCAAAAGCGTGCAGTTCAAGGCGTCTTACGGGCTCCAGGAAAATGCCCTGATGTCTTCCATGCCCTTTGGACTGGACAGCACGCCCCAGTTCCGTACCCTGACTACGGAGGCCCTTGCCGTCTTTGTGCCGTTCTCTTCCCAGGAAATGACCCAGAGGGGCGGCACAGTGTACGGCCTCAATAAAGTGACCCACAACATTATTACCTTCAACCGTATGATGGCGGATTCCTACAATATGCTGATTCTGGGATTTACGGGAAGCGGGAAGTCCTTCTTTGCTAAGAAAGAAATCCTGAATACCTATTTAAACGGAAGTAATGACGGGGATGTGATTATCATAGATCCACAGGGGGAGTATGGGAAGCTGTGCAGGTCTGTGGGCGGAGAGGAGGTACATATCAAGGGAGCCGGGGAACACCATATCAACCCTCTGGATATCAGTGCCAGCTATGATGAGAATCCGGTGGCCGCAAAGGTGGAGTTTATCCGTTCCATGTGTGCGGAAATGCTGTCCTATACCCCGGATGCAACCCAGAAGACGGCTATTGCGGTGGCGGCGAAGCGGTGCTATGACGCATGGCTCATGTCAGGGGAGGAGGGGGATATTCCTACGCTGAATGATTTTTATCTTGCCCTGTGTGATTACTATAACAGTGAGGGCGGCAGGCTCCAGTCAGTGCTGGATGTGGTGAAGGCAGTGGAATTTTATGTGGCGGGGGTGGACACTCTCTTTCAGGGACATTCCAATATCAATACGGAGGCAGCGTTTATTTCTTATGATATTTCGGAACTGGGAGAAGGGATACGGCCCTTGGCAATGCTGATCATTCTTGATTCTATTTTGAACCGCATGAGCCGGAACCGGAAACTAAACCGGCCTACGTTTGTGTATATTGATGAAATACATCTGCTGTTTCAGAAGGAGCAGACTGCCCAGTGGATTAAAAAACTTTGGAAAACAGCGAGGAAATACCGGTGCTGCCCCTGCGGTCTGAGCCAGGATGTGGAGGATCTGTTGGCTTCGGATACAGGCCGTGCGGTGCTTACCAATACGGCTTTTGTAGTGCTTTTAAAACAGCAGGCCATTAATGCCAGTGTCCTGGCAGAGCAGCTGCAGCTGTCGGCAAGGCAGCTGGAGTATGTGACAGATACCCCGCCGGGGGAAGGGCTTTTGTGTATCCAGAATGCGTCTAAATTTACAGGGGGAGTGATTCCGTTTGAGGATCATTTCCCGGAGGACTCCCTGCTGTTTGAAATCTGCCAGACCAGCAGCATGGGGACAACAGGACGATAGATGTGTGGATAAGGATGGGAAATGAAAGAATAGATGTGGATAGTAGAGGAGGCACAGGATGGAACGGTTACAGGATAACCAGCAGGTAAAGGAATATTTCCGGATGCTGCAGGAGAATGACAGACAGAGACAGGCAGGGAAATATCGTGCGCTTCTGGAGCAGATTAATAACCTGGAGTGGCAGCTGGAAACGGTGGGGAAGGAACTGAAAAGCTTGAGGGGCCAGCTTGCAAAAGAGGACAGGGGGAGTGTGGAGAGAGGCTTGGAGACAGCAGCCAGGCGTGTAGGGAGAGAAGTGAAGGCTGCAAAGGAGCATATCCAGGAGATAAAGAGAAGTATTCTTTCCGGAATGGAAAAAGCAGTTCGGGAAGCGAAAAGAAGCGGGGCAGCGGCAC
This sequence comes from uncultured Hungatella sp., assembly GCA_910585645.1. GTDB lineage: Bacteria > Bacillota > Clostridia > Lachnospirales > Lachnospiraceae > UBA3402. Next base: position 19,483 of record CAJUFP010000066.1, read on the forward strand.
TGGATAAGGCGGTGGACAAGCTGCATATCAGGGTTATGCTCCGCAATATCAGTATGGGTATGGAGCGCTCTTCCATCCATATACAGGAGACCATTGACCGGATTACTGCAGCCAGCAGGCAGTCCCAGGAGGCGAACATTCATAAGAAGAATGCGGCCAGAGCGTTATTTGGAAAAGAACAGGAGAAGGTTCCGGAAAAACTGGAGATGGGAGCTGTAGCGAGAAATACTACTCGGTCTTTCGCCATGGTAAAGGGGATATGTGACGAAATTCGTAAACAGGCGGATGGGCTGGAAGAGAGGATAGTTAGGCTGTCCGGGCGGGTGGAAACGGACAGGGAGGAAAATGTCAATGTCGGGCAGGAAGCCAACATTCAGGAGCAGGCAGGAATGCGGAAGAATAAGGGGGTGGAGATTCCCCATGCAGGACGGATGGGTGTACAAAGGAAGATTGTTCAGGGAGAAACGATGGACAGACCGCAAACGGTCAGGATGTTGCGAGAATATACGGTGTCTCACAGACAGTCAGGCAGACCGTATGAGGGACGGGAAAAGCTGGCGATAAGGGATAGGGGCAGGAATTGAATAAGGAAGCGAAAGCGGGAGTGGATGGATGTAAGACAGGATAAAGAATAAAAAAAGAGCCCAACGCATCAGGCCCTTTCAAGGTGTTGTCCGAAGACGACCACCGCAATTCGTGTTTATAATATAGCATGTAACAAAGACTTATGCAAGGATATTTAGTTCTAAACGCTTTGGGGAGATATTGACAAAGTTAATGCAATTAAATAACTGATGAAACATGATAAATAGGAGAAAAGCCATATGATACGGTGAAAACTGTATTGTGTGGCTTTTTTCTGTTTAAACAGTAATAACATTCTTGATTCCGGCTATTTTTTCCATAAAGTTATGAAATGCATGAGTAAGGAAAATTTTGTAATAAAGAGGGTAAATTTATGCCGGATCAAAGCAGGGAGTACCTACATCAATCAGACATGGAACATGAGATTGGTTACAAGCCCAAAATAGATTCTTCCCAATCTGTGCTGGTAAATGACATAGAGCGATATAACCGTTCTCTAAAACGTCGTGATTTTGGGCAGAAATACGTTGCAACTCCTACAGCCCGGATGTTATCAACCCCTTCCCTGTATCTTAAGCAGGCCCTGTTAAATGAAAAGGAAGAGGAAGCCGCAGGGACAGCCGGGGCCTTAAGCAATATGGAAGTTGCTGGTATCGCTATGGGTAACCAGACGGACAAAATACGGGTAAAAAAGATTTTTCAGGATACAGCGTCTGTGGACAGCTATATCAGGGCCGGAAATATTTTTACAAGAGACAGCTTGACCGAAGCCGGAAATATCTTTCTGAAGGTGGAGGAATATAGTATCATCGACCCGGCGAAGGTCACCAGAGGGGATTTAAAAATGTTCCGTTATAAGCTCCGGCATGAGGACGCTTCCATAGAGCAGCTCCTTAAAATCCGCAGAGAGACTAACGCCGGATCTGGTAATGGAGGAAGGATTGATTACCATAAGCTGGGACAGAAGAATGGGCTGAAAAAGCAGATAGACCGTCTGGCAGAAGTGACGGAAATCAATGCCTTTGAAGCTTATGGGCAGAAGCTGGATAAAACATGTCCTGAACTATTCACTCAGGGAGAGAAGGCAATCCTTAAGAGGGAGGACAGCCTTCTCATGGCCCATAGCCCGGCGGAGTTTACAGCTAATATGGCCCTGATCAAGAAGATACTGAAACATTCGCCTGCCATAAAAGAATTTGCCCATCTGGATCCCGAAGGGCTTATGACGGAACGGGATGTAAACCGGCTGCTGAAAGGAAGGGTGAGAGGAATCCATCCGGAAGTTGTCCGGGATTCCCATCTGTTAAAGGGTGGGCTCCAGGCTATGGTTTGGAATAAAAAAAGCTATATGGCTGCCATGGAGAGGAACCGGAAAATGGCCGGACGGGGGACGGTAAAGCAGTGGGCCGTCAGAAGGTTCCGGGAGGAGATGATGGAGGATGAGGAATTTTCAGGGATGGCCGGATTTACGGAACACGCTGCCAGGTCCGGAAGAGTAGGTGTCTCCGTGACAGCAAAGGGTGGGAAAGCGGCTGGTAAGACGGTAATAAGTATGGGGAGAATAGGGGGAAATCTTGCCATTGCCGGATTGGAAGCCGTGGGGAATGAGGTCGCTGCCGAGGCGGTAAGGTCTTTCGGAGAGGGGATTACGGGTGCAGGAAAAGCTGTGGAAACCAGGGTTAAGGAGACCGTCAGTATTCCGAGCCGCATGGCAGGAAAAGTGGAAAATGGGCTATCTGCAGCCGTAAAGTCAGGAGCCGGATTTTTAGGAAAAGGAATGGGTCTGGCGGGCAGGGCATTGGGAAATACCAGGCTTGGCAGGGCCGTAACCAGGAGTTATGTTTATCGGATTGCCAGAACTCTTGGCCCGAAAGGGGCTCATGGTATCGCTTTGGCCAGCCGTATGGCAGGAAGGGCCGGTGCTGTGCCGTTCCGGTTTTTGGGGACAGCGGTGGATGTGACAAAGCAGTGGGTGTTGAAACCTGCGGCGGTTTTTATTGGGCTATTTTTGTTTGTTCAGCTTGCCCTTGCCGCTGTCTTCGGGGGGATGGGCGGAAGTTCCGCAGCTGCGGTAATCATGCTTGACACAAAGGAGCATTTTAACTATCCGGATTTCACAACTCGGTCGGAAATGGGATTCCAGCAGAGATACGAGCAGTCCCAGGCAGAGTTCCAGGCGCAGATTGACGGGATTACAGGCGGCTATGCCAAAACCCTGAACAAAAAGGGAGAGCAGATTCCTTATGGTGTAAATGGGGCAAATAATCGGGAGGGAAACCAGAATGAGGATTACCGGAATGGTGTGACCCTGCATTTTGATTCGGAAAAGAGCAATAACCTGGAGGACATCTTATCCTGTGTAGCGGTAGTTATGCAGCAGCAACAGGCAGACCATCACAAGGAAGCATTGGAACTGGCAGACTGTTTCTACAAATCTTCCCATACCTATGATTATACGGAGGGCCCGCTGTACAGCTGTGACTCCGGCTGTGAGACAACACACTATTTTTGTAAAGAAGTTAAGAGCGGTTATCAGAGTACGGAAATGCGGTTTGGCCCTTATTTCTATGAAGAACTGTATGTGCCGGATGTGAATCATGAATGTGAGGTAGACCGGTGGAATCTGGACATGGCTTATGAACAGTATGCCGGATGTGAAGTTACAGGGACCTGTTATCACAACAGGGGAGATGATACGGATAATTTTGGCCGGAGGAAGCCGGCCAGAAGTGTGTGTTCAACTCCGGAGCCGTACTGGGATTGTGACCACAGCTGCAGCAGTGAGAACTGTTCCCATGACTGTTCCCGTTCATCTATCGGGTGCAATGGTTACTGGTATTGCGGAGGCCATGACCATTTTGGCTGTCCGGAGGGCCATGAGGTAAAAACCTGTTTCGGCCATGTGGATATGGAGATGAACATTCATATGAAGAGCCTGGAGGAATTGTTTGAACTGGGTGGGGTGGAAACAGGTGAAATGGGTGTGGCGGATGCGGAACCGGAAGGAGAAAGCTGACGGGAAAGGGAAAGCCGGAAGGGTAAAGAAAAATGGCAGAACAAAGAAGAACTGACATAGAAATAGGGAAAATAACCAGGAAGAAAAAGCCGGGAGAAAGGGAAGCGTTAATGTCCGGACAGGCCTGCGCATTTGCTGTACTGACCATATTGAAAACTGGGTAAGAGAATCGGTAACAGAAGGAGATATGATGGTAAAACTACGAAAAAGGGGAGTGTGGCTGACAAGGATATCTGCCTTTGCAGCAGCGGCAGGAATTTTTATGATTCTAAATTGCAGGATGCCGGTTCCGCTCTCGGCATATGCCGCTGTGGGATTCGGGATAGAGAGTGTCTATGATGATGAGATATGGATGGGATGGACCATCTTTGAATCCGGAAATGTGGGATACGGACAGGCAGGGGGCGACGGGGGAAAGGCATATGGCCGGTATCAGTTTGATTACCGTTATGCGCTGGCGGACTTTCTAAAGTATGTGGTATCCCAGGACAAGGAAACTTATTGTATGTTGGAGAAATATGCCGCTTTCGGAGCCGGCTCGGACAGGCTGTTAAGCGGGGCCGGACTGGGGAGTGACTGGATAAAGGCTTACCATGTAGACTCGGAAGGATTTTCCAAGCTTCAGGATGAGTTTGCCTACAGTTATTATTATATTCCGGCAAAGAGGGCCATGGCAGACAGGGGGATTGATCTTGATGAGATTGATGACCCTGCGGTAAAGGGCACAGTCTACAGTCTGGCTATCCGTGACGGGGCCAATGACAATGGGGTACGGGCGGCATGGCAGTCTTACCAGGCAGGGGATGATGTGGATACCTGGATAAACAGGATATATGAACTGGAAGCGGAGAGACATCCGGCACAGAGGAGCCGATGGGAGAACGGACAAAAGACAGCAGCTCTTAACAGAGCGTCTACGGCACAATTAGGCAGCCTGGGTGAGATTCTGTCTGCTGACGGAGCTGTATATCAGGATTATGTGAGAAATTGGATAGAAACATATCCGGAGCTGTCAAAGGAGTTCAAAAACTCCGGAGGGTGGAGCACGGATAATCGGGAATGGGCCAGGGCTTTTCGTGGGGCCGGGGACTGGTATGATCTATACGGAGTCAAGGGAGGGAGTCTGGACTTTTCCTATGGAACTTCCGGGGGCTTTTACATAAATGATGTGGTGGTGAATGCCCAGTCTTTGACAATACCGGATAACGGGAGCAGTATGCCGGTTGTCTACATGTCCCAAAGCGGCGGTCAGCCCTGGAGTAATGTACCTTTCGGCGGGGGAACTATCGCCACTTCAGGATGTTCGGTGACTTCACTTGCCATGGTGCTGTCTTATCTGAAAAGTGATGTGGACTCTTCCGGTTGGATTTACCCCTCGGATGTGGTAGCGGCTATTGCGAAAAAATATGGGAATTATAACCGGTTCTATGCGGAAAGCGGGCAGAGCTGGGACATCTTTCCTGCAGTGGCACAGATATACCAGGTGTCCTGCAGTGCCATTAGTTCTGCAAGTATCCTGCAGGAACTGGCGGCAGGGAAGCCGGTGATTATGAGTTGTAAGCCCAGTGAGTTTACTGCTAAGGGTCATTTCATTGTGCTTTCCGGGCTGACGGAGGACGGGTATGTGATGGTCAATGACCCCAATGCTGCCCATTCTTCCTATTCCTATAAAAAGTACAGCATTTCCTATCTCATCAGCTGTGGGAAAGGATGGTGGTCATTTTCTGCATAGAGAATGATTTTTCTTAAATTTTTTCCTGATTCCCATAGTATGATGTTGGGGTCAAAAGGTCTTTTGCCCCCTCTGATACCGGATTGCTCCGCACTTTGTGCTCCCGCAATCCTCAAAAACATTCAAAATCCGCCCGAATCGGGCTACTTTTTCATGTTTTTGGCGGGTCCCAAGTTCAAAAATCCTCTTGCAAGCAAGCTTGCATCGGATTTTAGACCTTTTGACCCTGGTATCATAGTATTGAAAGAAAATGATAAAGGAGCAGGAGGATGAGACGATTAAGAATATTGGCCCAGGGGATGCTTACCCTGGCTGCAGCTGCCATGTTCAGTTTTACGGCAATGGCAGGAGGATTTAAAGGAGAAGTAAAAGGAAAGGAGAACCCTGTCAGTATCAGCAGACAGGTAAAAGAGAAGGAGGCTGTCCTGGTGCCGGGGAGTGATGTGCGGTCGGCATTGGTGGAGCTGGCCGGATCCGCAAGGTATATCCAGTCTGTCCGTTTTACCGAGACGGAACCGGATTTCAGCAAAGTGGTTTATTACAAGAATCTTTCAGAAAGTGGTGCTCCTGTTTATGCCTGGTGCCCGGAGGAGGAGACCACAGCCATCTGCCTGTATTCCGGAGCGGAAACGGTTTACTTAAATCCGGACAGTAGCGGAATGTTCAGCAGTATGTCAAACCTTGCGGATATCAGCGGATTGGAGAAGCTTAACGCTTCCCGTGCGGTAAATCTTGACGGTATGTTCCAAAGCTGCGCCGGAATTGTGGATTTGGGCAGCATAAGAAACTGGGATGTATCGGGAGTGACAAATTTTGACGGGCTGTTTTATGGTATCAGTGCGGATTCCCTGGAGGCGCTTAAGGACTGGAAGGTATCAGCCGGGGAAAGCTTTGTAATGACGTTCGCACACTGCAGTGATCTGGTCACGTTGTCGGGTCTGGAGATGTGGGATATGGGCCAGGCTAAAAATATGGCGGATATGTTTACATTTTGCAGGAGCCTGGATAACGTGGACGCTTTGGCAGACTGGGATGTTTCCCAGGCGGAGGATATGGCGGAACTGTTTGCAGGATGTGAAATGCTGGCTTCCATTGACGGGCTGGCAGACTGGGACGTCTCCTCGTGTCGGTCGTTCGTTGGTACAAGTGGTATATGCCGTGGGATGTTTTATAACTGTAAAAAATTAACAGATGCAGATGGGCTGCTAAATTGGGACGTATCGAAAGGGACCAGCTTTAGAGGGATGTTTGAGGGCTGTGAATCCCTGGAATCCTTATGGGGACTAAAGGACTGGAAGGTTGGCGGGAGTGGGAGCTTTTATCAGATGTTCCATCGCTGTTACTCAATCGTAAGCCTTGAACCTTTACAGGGATGGGATGTAAGCGGGGCGGATACGGTCAGGGATATGTTCCGTGACTGCACCAGCCTGGTTTCCCTGGCAGGTATGGAGAACTGGGACGTGTCAGGGGTGACAAATTTCAACAGTACGTTTTCTGGATGTACGGGGCTGAAAGAGATTGGGGCGCTGGCTGACTGGGATATTTCTTCGGGGACAATGATGAGGTCTATGTTCTATGAATGTACTTCCATCACGGAGATTGCTGCCCTGAAAGACTGGAATCCGGTGTCCTGCTGTGAGGATATCAGCTATCTGTTTCTGGGGACTGGGATTACGGACGGCTCCATGTTATCCAGGCACAGTGCCGTAAGGAATGGGGTTTCTTATATGGCATGGGATATAGATACCGCTGTTACAGAGGTAAAAGGGGCTTTTAACGAAACGAATATTACAAGTGCAGACAAATATCCAGACTGGTATCCGTCTTATGCGGCAGCGGCGTTCAGCCTTAACGTCAATGAGGGAAGTATTCCGGAAGAAGTATGGGATTTACAGGAGATAGGAAAAGCGACAGAATCAAATGCAAGAAGGGCAACAGCGTCAAATGTGGAGAGAATAGATGGGCTGGAAACGGAGAGGGTTATTGAGTGGGAGATTATCATAAACGGACAGGAAGAGATAGAGGAAGATGGGTTGCCTGACATGAAAAGGGCGACAGAATCAAATGCAGAGCGTGTAGAAGAGTGAGAAAATTTGAAACCAGAGTCAAAAACGGAGATTTCTTTAAGAGATAAAGATATATGATTGATTCCTGTGGCGGACAGCATATAGAAAAGGCTGAACACGAAATCTTCAGTAAAAGAGAAAGCCAGACAGTCATGAGAGGCTTTCTTTTTTATTGCAGATTAAAATGAAATTGAACCTTAACATAATCCCCAAAAGGAAGAATAAAAAAAGAGGAAGCGAAAGAGAAAATCGAAATGAAATCCGTTTCTTCTCCAAGGATTACAAGATGTTTTGAAATAAACTCAATCCTGACGACCGTATCCGTGTCTTCAATTATAAGCTGTGCCTGGAAATCCTTGGCGTATTCTTGAAGGATAGGAACAACCTGATGGAGTATGTAGGACTTTTTTTGTCCATGTTCAGGAGGATTGTTGATTGGGTCAAAGGCATTGGAAATGGCACGGTATTTTCTGAATTCTTCCATACAAGGGTCAAAGGGGTCATCTCTAAGGTCAAAGGAATCTAATAATTTTTGATAATGGGTATAGTCAAATTTCATCATACAAGTACCTTCCAGGTGATAGATTTATGAATAGCATAGCACACTTTTTCAAAAATAGATACGAAAATCTATAGATATTAAAAACAGATACTATTATAATTCCGTAACTTTTGAAAATAATAAATACCGAATATAATAACTATAGATCCTGACTTTGGTATCAGACAATAAAAATGGCGTTAACAAACTAAACAGGTTGTCA
>CAJUFP010000067.1 GCA_910585645.1 uncultured Hungatella sp.
GTATACTTTTTTTAACACCTATTAACAGGTCGGCGCTCCCATTTTATGGAACGCCTGTCTGTTAGGGCTAAAAAGGACATATTCTGCCTACAGGTCATACATCTGGCATGGGTGTTTCGATATGACGTCAGACGTTTCGTGAGTTTTGTGGCTTTTCAGATCAGTGATTCTTATCCAAAGAAGCCTATAGAAAGATTGGACAGGTATATTATGGAACAGATCTATAAGATTTCGGACGTGGAATTGAAACGGCTGCAGGAGGTTGAGTTTGAGATATTGATCGAGTTTGACCGGATCTGCAGAAAATATCACATTCAGTATTCCCTGGATGGCGGCACCTTGTTGGGGGCTGTCCGGCACAAGGGTTTTATCCCATGGGATGATGATATCGACGTGATCATGCTTCGGCAGGAGTATTTCAGATTCCGGAGGGCGTGTAAACGTGAGATGGATCATGAACGGTTCTTTCTCCAGGATTATCGGTCGGATCCCAACTATCGCTGGGGATATGCCAAGATCCGGAGAAACGGTACGGAACTTTTGCGGCCAGGACAGGAAAGGCTGGGACAGCATTCGGGTATCTATATCGACCTGTTTGTGGTTGACAATGTGCCGGATGGGTATCTTTCCAGAAGGCTCCATCATCTTCTCTGTTTTCTCATCCGAAAGGCCCAGTATTCCCCGGTGGGGAGATATAGGGAGAAGAACTTTTTCTTAAGAGGTGCTTATTGTTTGCTCAGCAGGATTCCAAGGGATGATGTTTTTCATGTGAGGAACTGGCTGGCTGCCCGGACCAACCGCAGGAGAACACAGCTGATCAGCCATTACACCTTTGAATATCCAAAACACTGCAGATACGGTCTGCCCAGAAAATGTTTTGATGAGATGATCGAGATGGAGTTTGAGGGAAAAATGTTTTTCGGTTTTAAGGATTATGACTGCTATCTGTCCACGTATTATGGGGATTACATGAGTCTGCCTCCCAAGGAAAAACAGGTGCCTCATCTGGAGATGACGCGGCTGCGGTTTGGCGGGCAAAACCTGGAGGCCTGTATGAAAGATTAATTCGTCGCCGCATTAATTCACGAGTAAACTAGTGCAGCGATGTACTGGTCTGATTACGAAGGCGGGACTGGGAAGTGGAAATATAGAAAAGAAAAGGGGAAATGGATCATGGCAAATGTGGCGCTGCTCATCGCGGGCGGTTCGGGAGCGCGGATGCACCAGAATATCCCAAAGCAGTTTTTGAAGGTCAACGAGCGTCCGGTCATCATCTACACACTGGAGGCATTTCAGAATCACCCGGAGATCAGTGAGATTGGGGTGGTGTGCATTGAGGGATGGGAATCGGTCCTGTGGGCATACGCGAGACAGTTTAACATTACGAAGCTTAAGTATGTAGTGCCGGGTGGAAAGAACGGACAGGATTCTATCCGCAACGGCGTGTTTGAGTTGGAGAAGCATTTTAGCCCAGAGGATATCGTGCTGATCCATGACGCCATCCGGCCCATGGTCTCCGCTGATATTATTTCCGACTGTATTGTCACGGCTCAGAAGCACGGATGCGCCATATCGGTGATCCCCTGCGCCGAGGCCATGATGCAGACTGAGGACGGTGAGGTTTCGGTGGGCAGTTATCCCCGGGATCATCTTCGGAGGACTCAGACACCTCAGGCGTTCTTTTTAGGAAAGATCTGTGACCTTCACCGGAGAGCGTTAAAGGCCGGGATTACGAATTCAGTGGCTTCCTGCACGCTTATGATCGAGATGGGGGAACAGGTGTATTTTTCGGCCGGATCGGAAAAGAACATCAAGCTTACGACAGTGGAGGATCTTGATATCTTTAAGGCTCTTCTTGCAGCTGAGCGTTCTGACTGGCTGAAATAGGAGCGATATTTTAAACGGAGATCGAACGGAAGAGGAGCATACAAATGGTCGAAGAGTTAAAGGAGACAGTATGTAAGGCAAACCTGGAGTTAGTTGCAAAAGGGATGGTAATCTATACTTGGGGAAATGTGAGTGGTATAGACCGGGATAAGGAGCTGGTTGTCATTAAACCGTCTGGTGTTGCGTATGAGGGGATGGCTCCAGAGGATATGGTGGTGGTGGATCTGATATCTGGCAACAGAGTGGAGGGGAGATGGAAGCCCTCCTCAGATACAGCCACACATCTGGAACTTTACCGTAGGTATCGTGAGATTGGAGGAATCGTCCATACCCACTCAGTCCATGCGGTGGCGTTTGCCCAAGCTGGCATGGATATACCTGCATTGGGGACTACTCATGCGGATTACTTTTATGGAAACATTCCATGTACCCGTGAACTTGATGAGGATGAAGTCAAAGCGGGATACGAGAAAAATATAGGAAGAGTCATTGTTGAGACTATAGAACGATATGGGTATGATCCTATGGATGTTCCGGGTATTGTAGTCAAAGGTCACGGTCCATTTGCATGGGGTAAGAGTCCAAAAGAGGCGGTGTACCATGGAGTTGTATTAGAAAAGGTGGCTGAAATGGACATAAAGACTTTAATGCTTAATTCTGAAAGTAGAACGGCTAGGTATGTATTGGATAAACACTATAAAAGAAAACATGGACCAGGGGCTTACTACGGCCAGATTAAGCAAAATTGAGAATCTTACCGCTGTTGAGGCTATCGAAATATTTAAAGTGCTTCTGGCTGTAAGATGTTTTGGCTATATAAAAAGAAACAGGGATGAAGGATGAATATTCATAATAGCAAAACATATTTAAAAGATTTGGATACGGCGATTGCGCATACAGTTGGCATAGAATCACTTAGTAGAAGATCAATCCTTATTACAGGTGCCACAGGTACTATTGGCTCCTTTCTCACAGACATGCTTGTCAGGTATGCAGAAATTTATAGTACAGGCAGTTCTATCTATGCAGCTGGAAGAAATATGGAAAGGCTTCAGGATCAATACGGCTTATGCGCTGGTGTTACGATACTGCCATACGATGCTAATAAGCCTATAGATTTCGACAAGCAAATTGATTACATAATCCATGCGGCTGGCAATGCCTACCCTGCGGCTTTTAATGGCAATCCGGTGGAGACCATTATGGGTAATCTGACAGGAACTTATAACCTTCTTGAATACGGAAGAACACATGGGAGCCGACGTGTGCTGTATGTCTCATCTGGTGAAGTCTATGGTCAGGGAGATCTGTTATTGGAGGAGTTTGACGAATCCTATGCAGGTTTTATTGATATAGTTTCGCCGCGGTCAGGTTATCCGTCCAGTAAGCGGGCTGCAGAAAATCTATGTGCCTGTTACAGCAGCCAGTTTGGGCTGGAAACTGTTATAGCCAGACCATGTCACACATATGGCCCTCAGATAACACCAAATGATAACAGGGCCAGTGTGCAGTTTATGAGGAATGCATTAAAGGGTGAAGATATTGTAATGAAAAGTCCGGGAAGTCAGCTGAGAAGCTACAATTATGTCGCTGACTGCGGATCTGCTATCCTGACGGTGCTTATCAATGGAAGATCAGGAGAGGCGTATAATATTGCCAATCCTCAGATCAGATTAACTATTGCGGAGGTGGCGAATGTAATTGCAAAGACGGCAGGAAAAAAGGTGATTTTTGCCAATGCTGACGCTACGGATATAGCTAATCGAACGCCAATATCAAGGCAGGTCTTAAGCAGTAATAAGCTGGAAGGACTGGGGTGGTGCGGAGCATATACCATAGAACAGGGGATAAGACATACTATGGAGATTTTGTGGGGAAATTGACTAGGAGAAAAAAGTTGTTATAAGGGTTTACAGGAGGATGGTACATTGAAGAATTGTGTATGTAAAGACTTTTTAATCAGCATTATCGTACCTATATATAATGTTGATCCGTATATAGAAAGATGTTTAAACAGTATTATGGACCAGAGTTATAAGAAGTTTGAATGCATTTTAGTGGACGATGGTTCAATAGATCAGTCGGGAATGATATGTGATAGATTTGCTACACTAGATTCTAGATTTATAGTTATACATAAAAAAAACGGAGGTGTAGTAAGTGCGCGTAAAGCTGGATTAAGAAAAGCTTCCGGGCAATTTATAGGGAGTGTGGACCCAGATGACTGGATTGAAAAAGATTATTTTGAAAGCTTGATTAGGATACAAAAGGAGACAGATGCCGATATAATTGCAGGAAACCATCATCGGGATATTGGTTCGGATTCATATACAATACGCAACAGAATCCCAACGGGAATATATGACAGAAAGACAATTCTGCCACAACTCATATACTCGGGAGATTTTTTTGAATTTGGTCTGCATCCATCCTTATGTACAAAGCTTATTCGAAGGGAAATTATGGATGCTACCCAAATGAATATAAATGAAGATATTGTCTGCGTAGATGATGGAGCAGTAATATATCCGGCTGTGTTGGAAGCAGAAAAAATAGCGATCACCAATATCTGTGGATACCATTATGTACAGCGTCAGGGAAGTATAACAAAATCGGTAGGATCGGATGATCTGATGAAATTGAAACTTGTGTATGACCATTTAGAGAATGCCTTTATATCAAAGAATGTGATAGGGGAACTGTGGTTCCAGCTAAAACAGTGGCAGAAATTTATACTTCTGGAGCGTCAGATCCAGGTGTTTGATGAAGTATCGCCTAAGGAAACGATTCTTTCTCCATACGGAGGGATTTCGCCAAACAGCCGTGTTGTGATATATGGGGCCAGTTTTTTAGGGCAGACCATTGACAGATACATTAAGTCTGTGAAAGATAAATGTGTCAAAAATGTTTTATGGATTGATAAAGCTTATGAAAACTTCCAAAAGAGGGGACTGCCGGTATACTCTCCAGAAGAAATACAAAAGCTTCATGATGAATATGATTTTGTATTGATAGCCAGTGTTACAGAGAGAATTGTTTGTTCAATGAGGGAATGCTTATTGAATTTACAGGTTCCTGCGAATAAGATACTGTGGCTGTCAGAAGAGTTTGTTCAGGATAAAAAGGTGATTTGGTAAACAGGCAAATATATGAATGATTAGAGGCGAAGTGAGATGAGCAGGGATAAATTAATTTCTGTAATTATGCCAATATATAATAGTAAGCTCTCGTTTTTAGTGGCATCTATAGACAGTATTTTGAATCAAACTTATCACAATATTGAACTGATTATTGTGGATAGTTCAGATAAGAATGATATCCGCAGTTTGATTCAGCAGAGAGATGACAGACGGATTTGTTATAGATTTAGAGAGAAAAATGGTATTTCTGATGCGCTAAATTACGGACTGGATATAGCAAAAGGTGATTTTATTGCCCGGATGGATGCTGATGACATCGCATTACCCCAGAGATTGGAAAAACAGGTCGCATTTTTGGACAAGCATTCAGATACAGATGTAGTAGGCACTTACTTCGAGCGTATTGATATTGACGGTAATATAATAGAAAATAAAAGTTTATTAGGGATGGGAAATTATGAGGCCATTAAAAGCAATATGATTTTTGACAATCCTATTGGTCATCCTACAGTAATGTTTCGAAAAAAAGTGATAGATGCCGGATGGCGCTACCGCAATGTTTATGCGGAGGATTATGACCTGTGGACAAGAATGCTTCCCAGTGTTAAATTTGCAAATGTAGAAGAAGTATTGCTGCAGTATCGTCAGTATGAAGATAGTACTTCATTTACGCGTTCACGTTATGCAATCGTATCTAGTGTTGTTCACTCTACAAAGAAATATCTGAAAGATTTATTACATCTGAATATATTAAATAATAAAGATATGGACTTTGCAAAAAATTATTATCTGTATTTCTTTAGTGATGAGATCGGAAAAGAATTGACTGGCTATATTATGAGACAGTTTTCTTTGCTATATCAGATATATTTGAAAAATCAGGAAATTCGTGTGATAGAGTCCGCATCATTGATTCATGTACTCAACAAACGCTGGAAGACTATTATAGAATTAACAGATTTCATTTTGCCGGAGCTAAATAAGATCTATGAGCGCGTCACGTCTTCTGTACGGGATCAAATTTTCTTTGTCGAATTAATAGCCGAGACGGTTGACTGTAATATGGCTGATTATGAAAAACTTTATGGAATATTATCCCAGGTCTTTTATAGAAATGAACAATTATTGAAAGAGACTTTTTCCGAAAAGAAAAATTTTCTGATATATGGTATGGGCGAACAGGGAAGATTTGTCCTGGAAAGATGTGAACGTCTGGCAGAGGTAAATAAACTGCCGTGGTGTTTAAAGGGAATTGTTGATCGAAGGAAACTTGAGGTTACATTTTTAGGTTATACATATAGTTCCATATCAAAAGAAGAAATCAAAGATATAGATTATGATTATATCATTATTTCGTCGGCGTGGTATTTTGAAGATATTAAAAAGGAGCTGCTTCAGTTAGGAGTAAAGGAAAGCGCGATTATACGTGACAGCGGCCTGTATCTAATAGAGTAATCATAAAAAGGTAAGGAAGACTATGATAATCACAAAAACCCCATTTCGCGTGAGCTTCTGCGGCGGCGGAAGTGACATAGCGGATTTTTACAGGGAATATGGCGGCTGTGTGCTGAGCACCACCATAAACCGCTATATGTATTTGACGATTCATCCATATTTTGATGAGAGCAGAACTTCTCTCAAATATTCGCAAAATGAGATAGTAAACAATATCAACGATATCAAACATTCTATCTTTCACTGTGTGCTTAATGAGCAGCATATAGGCGGCGTGGAGATCAGCAGCACGGCGGATGTGCCCAGCGGGACAGGTCTGGGATCTTCCAGCTCCTTTACAGTTGGACTGCTGCATACTTTGGCGTGTTACAAAGGCAGGTATGTATCCAAGGGAAGACTGGCGGAGGAAGCGTGCAAAGTGGAGATAGAGAAACTGGGGGCTCCTATCGGAAAGCAGGATCAGTATGCCGCGGCATTTGGAGGACTGAATTTTATTACGTTTCACAAAGATGATACGGTTTCAGTGGAACCGGTTATCACAAAGGGACACACATTAAGACAGTTACAGGAAAATTTGGTGATGTTCTACACAGGGCTGACTCACGATGCCAATCAGATTCTGTCAGAACAGAAAAAGAATATTGCAAAAGCGGACAAAACGAAAAATCTGATCCGCATGTGTGAGCTGGCCAGAGACATGAAAAAGTCCTTGGAGGAAAATGAAATCCGGGATTTTGGCGCAATTCTCAACGAGAGCTGGCAGAAAAAACGTGAATTGGCCGGAAGTATATCAAATGCAAGGATTGATGAACTGTATGCGTGTGCCATGGAATACGGGGCAGGCGGAGGCAAACTTCTTGGAGCCGGAGGCGGTGGATTCCTACTGTTTTACTGTCCAAAGGAGAGACAGGCATTGCTTCGGGAAAAGCTGCGCCTAAAGCCGTTTCCGTTCCAGTTTGAGCATGATGGAAGTTCGGTTATCTATATTGGAGACAAGTACTGGGAGGACAACAGATGAAGGCATTAGTTGTGG
Source organism: uncultured Hungatella sp. (assembly GCA_910585645.1). GTDB lineage: Bacteria > Bacillota > Clostridia > Lachnospirales > Lachnospiraceae > UBA3402. Next base: position 7,516 of record CAJUFP010000067.1, read on the forward strand.
GAGGCGCCGGTTTTATCGGAAGTCATTTGTGCGATGCCCTGGCAGAACTGGGACATGACATTGTGTGCGTGGATAATTTTTCCCTTGGGACCAGACAAAATATAGAGCATTTAAAGGCAAATCAGAAATTTGCCGTCTATGAGGCAGATGCCTCTGCCAAAGAAGAACTTGACCGTATTTTTGAACAGGAAAGCCCGGATTATGTGTTCCACCTGGCTGCAAACTCCGATATACAGGCCAGCGCAAAAAATCCTGATGTAGAGTACCAGAATACATACACCACAACGTTCCGAATACTATCCTGTATGCGTAAATACGGCGTGAAAAAGTTGTTTTTTGCGTCCACATCCGCTGTATACGGGGATAAAAGGGATGAACTTCTGGATGAGAACACGCCGAATCTTTCACCTGTATCGTATTATGGTGCGGCCAAACTGGGCTGTGAGGCGCTGATCAGCGCATTTTCCTATATGAATGAAATGGAGGCCCTTGTTTTTCGCTTTCCCAATGTCGTCGGGCCGCGGCTGACCCATGGCGTAATTTTTGATTTTATTCGCAAGCTGCAGAAAGACCCGGCCTGTCTTCAGATCCTGGGAGACGGAAAACAGACGAAACCATATATCTATGTGACGGATCTGGTTGACGCTATCCTGCGGTTTATGGGTACGGGAAAGCAGGGGGTGGAACTGTACAATGTAGGTGTACAGGGGTCTACAAGTGTTATCCGGATAGCGGATATAGTCTGTGAAGAGATGGGGCTGCAGTCTGTAAAGTATAAGTTTACAGGAGGAGAAGGCGGCTGGAAAGGCGATGTCCCCAGATTTGAGTACTGTATAGACAAGATACAAAGCACAGGATGGAAGGCGGTTTTCACATCGGATCAGGCTGTGCGTGAGACCGTGCGAAAGAATACAGGCAGGGGTTAAACGATGATACAGGATTATACAGCCGTTATCCAGGCCGGCGGCAGGGGAACCAGGATGGAGGGGCTTACAGGGAATAAGATTCCCAAGCCTATGCTCCTGTTAAACGGAAAGCCCATGCTCGAATGGCAGATTGAGAATATAAAGAAATACGGAGTCTCTCAATTTATCATTATTATCGGATATTTGGGAGATAAAATAAAGGAATATTTTGGGGACGGAAGCAGACTAGGGATAAACCTTCGGTATATTGAGGAGAAGGAGCCGCTGGGATCAGCGGGGGCGCTCTTTTTCCTGAAACCTATGCTTTGCACCGATGATTTTCTGCTGGTATTCGGGGATGTGATGTTTGATGTGGATTTGGATAGAATGGCGCGGTTTTATGAGAATCACAAAGGTGAGGCCGCGCTTCTGGCTCATCCCAACGCCCATCCATATGACTCCGACCTTTTGATCATGGGGAGTGAAGACCGGGTGGAAGGGATTGACTCGAAACATAATAAGCGGGATTACTGGTATGAGAACTGCGTCAATGCAGGGATCTACATGTTGTCTGCCAGTATTTTAAAAGCTATTTCGCAAGCTCATAGGCTGGATCTGGAACAGGATGTTTTGCTGCCTCTTATGAATCAGGGGAAGGTATACGCTTATCGAACTCCGGAGTACGTGAAAGATGCAGGAACGCCGGAGCGGTTTTATAAGGCCTGTGAGGAGCAGCGAAACGGAGTTTGGGAAAGAAAGAATCTGTCGGCAAAACAGGCCTGCGTATTTCTTGACAGGGACGGAACCGTAAATAAGTATCAGGGATTAATTTCATCTGAGGACCGGTTTGAACTGGAAGAAAGCGCTGCCAAGGCCATCCGCCGATTGAATGAGGCCGGTTTTCTGGTGATTGTGGTGACAAACCAACCTGTGATTGCAAGAGGAATGTGCGGGATCCATGATGTGGAGCGTATCCACAGAAAAATGCAGGTGCTTCTGGGGGAGAGCGGAGCATATGTGGATGATATCGCATTCTGCCCTCATCATCCGGATAAAGGCTATCCGGAAGAAAATCCGGATTATAAGATCGTGTGCCGCTGCCGGAAACCGGCCACAGGTATGATTGACGATATGGCAGAAGCGTATCACATAGATTTATCCAGGTCCTATATGGTGGGCGACACCACGGTGGATATTGAGACAGGAAGACGGGCAGGTCTGCATACGGTTCTTGTCTTGACAGGACAGGCGGGCAAAGACGGAAAATATGACGCGGTTCCGGAGATGACTGCGGATGATCTGGGAGACGCAGCGGACAGGATCATAGAAAATAGAAAAAGATGAGGGGATAAGCTAATGACGGACTATAAAAGTGAGATAGCGCAGTATATTGAGATGGAGAAAAGGGTGCTGGATTCCCTGCCGGTGGAGGATATTAACCGCGTGATGAACGTGCTGGAGCAGGCGCGTATGGAGCGAAAACGAATTTTTATCTGCGGCAATGGAGGAAGCGCGTCCACGGCTTCCCATCTGGAGTGTGATTTTAATAAGGGGATCAGCTATGAGCAGGAGCTAAAGTATGATATAGAGTGTCTCAGCGATAATGTCCCCATGATGATGGCTATTGCCAATGATATCGGGTATGATGACATCTTTATAGTCCCGCTGAAGAACAAGCTGAAAAAGGGGGATGTTGTGATCGGAATATCGGGAAGCGGAAATTCGGAGAATGTTCTCCGGGCTTTTCGATATGCCAATGATACGGGGGCTGAGACAGTGGCTTTTACCGGATACAGCGGCGGAAAGCTGAAACAGCTGGCAAAACATAATATTCATGTTGCTGTGGATAACATGCAGATCACGGAGGATATTCATCTGGTTTTGAATCATATGATGATGTATATCCTGTCTGGGATGAAGGGGTGTTAGGGCTTTATAGAGGCAGCTGTGAAAGGTGAAGGAGTGGAAATATGAAAAAAAGAATCCTTGTATATGGTCTGGGGGAAGATTATAAAAGATCAAAATTTATTATCGAAAATAAATTTAATGTTATAGGGTGCTGCGATTCCAGGATAATGGATGGGGGGGTTATTCGGCCAGAAGATATACCCAGCCAGGAATATGACTATATCTGCATTACAAGCCGTAAATATTTTCAGGAGATAAAAGATAAAGTAATTAATTTGATTGGAGAAGAGAATGAGTCTAAAATCCTGTCACTATATGATGCGATCGGTGATTTCAGGAATTCCGAAGTAAGAGATCAATGGGTGATAGATAGGTTAAGTAAAATTCAACCAGGAAGAATTTTATTAGATGCAGGGGCAGGAGAACAGAAATATAAGCCTTATTGCTCTCATTTAAAATATATTGCCCAGGATTTTGGAAAGTATGTTCCAAATGAAGTCGATACGGGTTTTCAAATGGGATCGTGGGATTATACAGGATTAAATCTTACATGTGATATAGTGGATATGCCTTTGGACGATAGTTCGGTGGATGCGATTCTTTGTACAGAAGTATTTGAACATTTAAGAGATCCTATAGCAGCAGTGCGAGAATTTTCCAGGGTATTAAAGACTGGCGGAATACTGATTTTGACGGCTCCATTTTGCTGTCTGACTCATATGGCGCCTTATTTTTACTATAATGGATTTAGTGAATACTGGTATAAAGAACATTTGGAAGATAACGGATTCATAATTAAAGAGTTTACCCGGAACGGGAACTTTTTTAAGTACTTATGTCAGGAATTATTCCGTGTCGAGGATGTGGCAAAGAGGTATTGCGAAAGTGGTTTATGGAGTCAAGATGTAAATATTTTGTCACAGTGTATCGGTATGCTGATGGGACTATCAGAAAAAGATAATGGTTCTGATGAGATCCTTTGTTTTGGAAACATGTTAGTGGCTGAAAAAATAGAATAAAGAGAGAAAAGAGCGACAGAGCTAATATGGACATAGTCAGATTTAAAGGCGGTTTAGGAAATCAGATGTTTCAGTATGCATTCCTGAAAAGTCTGGAATACCACAAAAGAAAGGCAGGCGCCAGTCTTGGTTTTTATGAGGAATACCCGGATTCGCGGAGATTTGAATTAGACAGAGTGTTTCCCAATATAAGAATGGATAAAGGATTTGATACAGAGTTTTTGGCGTCATATGATAAATGGAATTTGATAAAGTCTGACAGCAAAAAATTGGAGCGCTTTAAAAAGGATGTTAAAAACCGATATTTTTGGAGCGAGACAGAAGACGAGGTAGGGAGATATCAGGCAGAGGTTTATCTGACTGAGAACTGCGTTTTTGCGGGGTATTGGCAGACAGAGAAGTATTTTATAGAAATAAGGAAGGATCTGTTAGAGGACTTTCGGTTTTTGAATGGGGACAGGGAGCAGAGTCTGTCTGCTTTGGGACAGCAGCTGCTGGAACACGACAATTATGTATCCGTACATGTAAGAAGAGGAGATTATCTGCAATTTTCGGAGGTATACGGGAATATCTGCAAAGAACAATATTATGAGGCGGCAATGGCGTATATAAGCCAAAGGGTTCAGTCTCCGGTTTTTGTATTTTTTTCCGATGATATTGAATGGGTAAAAGGACATTATGGGGATAAGAAGTCAATCTATGTGGAAGAGAGTATGTTTGAGGATTATCAGTCCTGGTACGACATGTATCTGATGTCCTGCTGCTCCCATAATATTATTGCAAACAGCACTTTTAGCTGGTGGGGCGCATGGCTGAATCAGAGGGAAGAAAAATTGGTGATCGCCCCGAAAAAATGGATGAACAATCGGAATATGGCAGATATTTGTCCAAAGAACTGGATCAGGTTATGAGAGGGGACAATCGAACATGAAGAAAGCGTTAATAACTGGTGTAACCGGGCAGGATGGCTCTTATTTATCAGAATTTCTTTTGGAAAAGGAATACGAAGTACATGGTATTATCCGCCGGTCTTCTGTGGACCGCAGGGAAAGGATTGCTCATTTGGAGGGGCATCCCCATTTCCATCTCCACTATGGGGACATGATGGATTCCATGAGTCTTATGGCGATTGTCAGTTCTGTACGTCCGGATGAAATCTATAACTTGGCGGCTCAGAGCCATGTGCAGGTAAGTTTTGAGGTTCCGGAATTTACGGCAGATATAGATGCGGTAGGTGTCCTCAGGATCCTGGAAGCGGTAAGAATCAGCGGGTTAGGCGATACCTGCAAGATTTATCAGGCTTCTACGTCTGAGCTGTTTGGAAAGGTGGAGGAGATTCCCCAAAGGGAAACTACGCCATTTCATCCATACAGCCCCTATGCGGTAGCGAAACAGTATGGATATTGGATTGTGAAAGAGTACAGGGAAGCATACAACATGTACTGTTGTTCAGGAATCCTGTTTAACCATGAATCAGAGCGGCGTGGTGAGACGTTTGTCACAAGAAAGATTACACTGGCTGCCGCCCGTATTGCCCAGGAAAAGCAGGATAAACTGATTCTTGGAAATCTGTCGTCAAAGAGAGACTGGGGATACGCTAAAGACTATGTGGAATGTATGTGGCTGATGCTCCAGCAAAAGACGCCTGATGATTTTGTCATAGCTACAGGAGAGCAGCACACAGTCCGTGAGTTTTGTGAACTGGCATTTCGGTATGCCGGGATTCAGTTGAAATTTGTGGGAGAAGGAGTCAAAGAAACAGCTATAGATAAGAAGACAGGAAAGACGGTGATTGAAGTGTCACCCGATTTTTATCGGCCGACAGACGTGGTTGATCTGTTGGGTGATCCCGGTAAAGCGAAAAGCCTGCTGGGCTGGAATCCGACAAAGACTTCTTTTGAAAAACTGGTTAAAATAATGGTGGAATATGATATGGACCAGGTATCTGTTGAAAAATAAAAAGAAGAGGCAGTTTAAAAATGATTCGTGATTTGAACAGTAAGATATTTATAGCCGGCCGTGGAGGACAGGTTGGCTCCGCGATCGAGAGACGGTTTCGCCGAAGCGGCTTCTCTAATATAGTAGGTTTAAGGTCAAGAGAACTCGATATGCGTAGTCAAAAGGCTGTGAGAGAATACTTCGAGAAGGAAAGGCCTGAGTATGTTATTTTGGCAGCGGCAAAAGTTGGAGGGATACAGGCTAATATAGAATCTCCTGCAGAGTTTTTATATGACAACCTGGCCATACAAAACAATATTATAGAATTCTCGCGGCAGTATGAAGTGAAAAAACTTCTTTTTTTAGCCTCTTCCTGTATTTATCCGCGGTTGGCCCCACAGCCCATGAAGGAAGAATGCCTGATGAGCGGTAAATTGGAGCCTACCAATGAGGGATATGCTATTGCTAAAATCGCGGGATTAAAAATGTGTGAATTTTACAACAAACAGTACGGAACCGATTTCATCAGTGTGATGCCCTGCAATATATATGGATATGGGGATAATTTCAGCCCCATACGGTCCCATGTAGTTGCGGCTCTCATAAGAAAGGTCCATGAGGCCAAGACTGCCAAAAGCAAGACTATCTCCGTGTGGGGGACAGGCAATGCAAGGCGTGAGCTGATGTTTGTGGATGATCTGGCAGATGCCTGCTTGTATCTTTTTAATAGTTATACAGGAAACGATTTTTTTAATGTAGGAACCGGCTATGATGTGTCCATAAGAGAGCTTGTTGAATTGATTATGGATGTTGTGGGATATCATGCAGAATTAAAGTTTGATACGACAAAACCGGACGGAATGCCGCAGAAATTAATGGATGTTTCGAAACTGAGCAGTGCAGGATGGAGGGCCACAATATCCCTGGAGGAAGGGCTCGCAAGAACATACAGATATTTTATTGACGAGGTGTTGAATTTATGATGTACAGTCTGTCAAATGATACTTGGGATGAAAAAGAAATTTGTGCCGCCCATAGGGTGATAGATTCAAGGCTTTTTACTATGGGAACCTATGTAAAACAGTATGAACAGGAATTTGCGCAGAAGTTCGGAGCAAAGTATGCGGTCATGTCAAATTCTGGTTCTTCTGCCAATCTTCTGGCTGTCGCAGCGCTGCTCTATTCCGGAAAGGTGAAGAGGGGAGATGAGATTGTCGTCACCGCAGTATCGTGGAGCACAACGTATTTTCCTGTGGCGCAGTTTGGTTTGAAATTACGGTTTGTGGATATTGATCCGAACACCTTAAATGTTGATACAGATGCCCTGGAAGCTGCTGTCACTCCAAAAACGAAAGTGGTTTTGGCAGTCAATCTGTTGGGAAATCCCAATGATTTTACAGTGATCAGAAAAATATGCGAAAAATATGATCTGATCATGTTGGAGGATAACTGTGAGTCCATGGGAGCCAGATTTGAGAATAAGTCTGCGGGGACATTTGGATTGATCGGCACATTTTCTACATATTATTCCCATCATCTGTGTACGATGGAAGGCGGAATGAGTGTAACGGATGATGAGGAGATGTATCATTATATGCTTTCCATCCGTTCTCACGGATGGACCAGACATTTGCCGGAAAATTCTCCTGTTTACCATAAGTCAGATGATCTGTTTTATGAAAGCTTTAACTTCATCATGCCGGGTTTTAATGTAAGGCCGCTGGAGATAGAGGCAGCTGTGGGAATTGAGCAGCTGAAAAAGCTTGATAAGTTTATTGCGACAAGAAGAGAGAATGCTGAATATTTCCAGAATAGAATGTCTGAAACTCCGTTTCTGATACAAAGAGAAGTTGGTTTGGCATCCTGGTTTGGGTTTGCTGTCATACTACCGGAGGAGATGAGTGGGAACCGGAATAAAGTCATCCGAGCTCTGAGAGAAAATGAAATTGAAGTCAGGCCTATTGTGGCAGGCAATTTTGTAAAACAAACTGCCCTCAAATATCTTGATTATTCCGTTTCGGGAACACTTAAAAATGCGGATTATATTCATGACAATGGATTCTTTGTGGGAAATCATTCTGTTTTGATGAAACAGGAACTTGACCTGCTGATTGAGGTTTTGAGACGATTCAGAAAGTGACGAAAGGAACAGGTAAATATGAATATAGTGCTTTTGTCGGGAGGTTCCGGCAAACGTCTTTGGCCTCTTTCCAATGACATCCGCTCAAAACAATTTATTAAGATTTTTAAAAAGCGGGATGGTTCTTATGAGTCTATGGTTCAGCGGATTTACCGTCAGATTAGATCCGTGGATGAAAACGCTAAGATTACGATTGCTACCAGCAGAGCACAGGTCTCTTCCATCCATAACCAACTGGGAGACCAAGTGGGGATTTCTGTGGAACCGTGCCGCCGGGATACATTTCCTGCCATTGCCTTGGCCAGTGTTTATCTTGCTGAGGTGGAGGGAGTGAGCCAGGAAGAATCCGTGGTGGTATGTCCGGTTGACCCATATGTGGAGGAGGACTATTTTCGCGCGCTGAAAGCTCTGGAGCGGCAGGCGGATAAGGAGGAGGCGAATCTTATACTCATGGGGATTCAGCCCGCCTATCCCAGTGAAAAGTATGGATATATCATTCCGGCGGACAGAGAGGCGATCAGCAAAGTTTTGGCATTCAGGGAAAAACCGGATGCGAAGACTGCAAAAGAATATATTGATCACGGGGGGGCCCTTTGGAATGGAGGTGTTTTTGCCTATAAACTGAAATATATACTTTGTAAAGCCCATGAAATGATGGATTTTAGGGACTACCAAGATTTGTTGGACAGATTTGAAACCATGCCGAAAATTAGCTTCGACTATGCAGTTGTGGAGAAAGAGAGCAGTATCCAGGTGATGCGTTTTCCCGGTCAATGGAAAGATCTGGGGACTTGGAATACGCTGACGGAGGCTATGGAGGAGGAGTGTGTCGGTGACGGGGTGATGGATGACAGCTGTGAGAATGTTCATATTATAAATGAGCTGGGACTTCCCGTTCTGGCTATGGGACTTAAGGATGTAGTTATTTCTGCCAGCCCGGATGGGATCCTGGTCTCCGATAAGCATCAATCCAGCTATATGAAACCATTGGTCGATGAACTTGACAGGCAAATTATGTTTGCTGAAAAATCATGGGGAAGTTTCCGAATCCTGGATGTGGGGACGGAAAGCCTGACTATTAAAGTTACCCTGAACCCAGGCCATCGCATGAATTACCACAGCCATTTAAACAGGGATGAAGTGTGGGTGGTGATACAAGGTACTGGCCAGGCAATAACGGACAGTGTATACAGGGAGATTGGGGTAGGTGATATTGTGACTATGAAGGCAGGGTGCCGCCATACCGTGACAGCTTACAGTGAATTGCAGCTTATAGAAGTTCAGCTGGGCAGGGAGATTAGTAAAAATGATAAGCAAAAATACCCTTTTGACTGATGAACAGATTCGGATAAACTTTCAGAGGTGGCTTTGTCAGGCAGAATGTTCTGATATCTCTGATCCGGATGTTGTAAAAGAGCTAAACGATATAAAAGACGACCGGGAGAAGATAAGAGAGGCTTTCTGCCGGAATTTAACTTTCGGAACGGGAGGATTGAGGGGTATCATAGGTGCCGGAACCAACTGCATGAATGTTCATACAGTGGCAGGTGCATCCCAGGGGGTGGCAGAGCATATAAAGAGGCATGTATCTGGGGAGGGCGGACGGATTGCTGTCAGCTACGATTCCAGACGGAAGTCCCAGTTGTTTGCCAGGATTGCCTGCAGTGTGTTTGCTGCCAATGGATTGAAGGTTTATCTCTTTCCCCGGATGATGCCTACACCCTGTCTGTCGTTCGCGGTGCGCAGTTTACAGTGCGCTGCAGGGATTATGATAACAGCATCCCATAATCCCTGCCAATATAATGGATACAAGGTTTACGGAAGTGACGGATGTCAGATCACTCCTGAGACGGCTGAGGAGATTTATGAAGAGATCGCAAAGATTGATGTGTTTGCAGATGTCAGGACAGAAGACTTTGAGCGCAGCTGCAGGAAAGGAATGATTGACTATGTTTCGGAACAGGTTCACACAGAGTTTATTGAGGCTGTGAAAAAGGAGTCTGTTCTTGGCAGCAAAGAGGCAGACAGAGTGATCCCCATTGTATATACTCCGCTGAACGGAACCGGTTGTGAGCCGGTGCTTCGTGTTTTAAAGGAAAGCGGGTATTATAACATCACAGTAGTGAAAGAACAGCAGGGGGAAGATGAGAATTTTTCCACCTGTCCATATCCCAACCCGGAGATCAGGGAGGCTATGATTCTTGGGATCGAATACGCAAAGAGAAAGAATGCGACATTGGTGCTGGCTACAGACCCGGACTGTGACAGGGCAGGGGCAGCGGTAAATGACGGACAGGGAGATTATGTGTTGTTGTCAGGAAATGAAACAGGTATTCTTCTACTGGATTATATCTGCAGGCAGCGGATTGCAAATGGCACCATGCCTGAACATCCAATAGCAGTTAAAACGATTGTAACGACAGAGCTTGGTCAGAGAATCGCAGCGTATTACGGTGTGGAGACTATTAATGTGCTGACTGGGTTCAAATTTATTGGAGAGCAAGTCAGCTGTTTGGAGGCAGAGGGACGGGTGGAAGATTTTATTTTCGGATATGAGGAAAGCTGTGGGTATTTGAGCGGTACTTATGTCCGGGATAAAGACGGAGTAGGCGCCGCACTGCTGATTTGTGAGATGACAGCGTTCTATGCACATCAGGGAACAAGTCTTTGGGAGAGACTGGATGAATTGTACCAAATGTTTGGATATTGCCTTAATACGCTTCATACCTATGGATTTGAAGAGTCGGAAGAGATGGGAAGGGTTATAGAGGAGATCTGTCAAAATTCAGTTTCTTTTGGAGGAATGAAGATAGAGAAGGTGACAGATTACAGGAGCGGTTTTGCGGGTCTGCCGAAATCAAATGTGGTGAAGCTTTTATTAGAAAATGATAGCTCCGTAATCATACGGCCATCAGGAACAGAGGCAAAGCTAAAGGCTTATGTTTCTGTCTGCGGTAAAGACAAGGGGAAGGTGAGGATGCAGGAACAACGGATTGTGACAGGTCTGGAGCAGTTTTTGAGACTATAAGAGGGAGTGGAATAGAAAATGCGAAGAGCAGTTATATTTGGAGCCACTAATACTGGACGAACAATTTTTAAAGAGATAAAGGATGAATGGAATGTTATTGCTTTTGTAGATGAGAATCCTAAACTTTGGGGAAGCAATATCGAGGATGTTCCAGTATGTAATCCTGATGATTTATTAACATTAAAGTATGATTTTTTGTATGTAGGTGTACTGACATATTATATGGAAGTAATGAACCGTTTACATGAGATGAATATTCCTAGTGGTAAGATTATTGACCGGTATGTATCAATACCTACATACGCCAGGATTGAATTTTTGAAACAATCTAAGATTATGTTGGAGGAGGAAGGAATTTCGGGTTATGCGGTAGCTGAACTTGGGGTTTATAAAGGAGAATTTGCAAAAGAAATCAATCGCATATTCCCAGAATCCAAACTGTATTTATTTGATACATTTGAAGGATTTTCCGAGGTAGATGCTGTTAGTGAGAGACAACGGGGCTATACGGACAATAATCAAACCGGATATTTTTCAGATACATCTGTGCAGCAGGTGTTGAATAAGATGGCATTTCCAAATAAGTGCATTGTTAAAAAGGGATTTTTTCCTGATACCGCAGAGGAAATTGACGAAAATTTTGTATTTGTCAATATAGATGTTGATTTGTATGAGCCGATTCTCAGTGGGCTGAGGTGGTTTTACCCAAGGATGGTATCTGGGGGGGTTATTTTAGTACATGACTATTTTTCTACAGCGTTTACGGGAGCAAGAGATGCTGTGAAATTGTTTGCGGAGACAAGCAGAGTGATGTTTTTGCCTGTTGGAGATACATTAAGTGTTGCTTTGAGGAAAGTGTAGTGGATGTTATGGAGTGGAGAAAATAAATGTGCTGACAAGGCTTGTTTAGAGGAGTGACTGTTTTATGAAAGAAAAAATTGTTGTATATGGTTTGGGAGAATTCTATACATCAGTAAAGAGTTTTATAGAGAGAATTCTGTATAATAGGATATAGTGATCGTAAAAAAATTGAATGTGAAGGATATGTAAGCGCAGACAACATTCATCAATTAGAATTTAAATATATATTAGTTGCTACTACGGACTATTACGAGGAAATAAAAAATGACTTGGTGAGTAATTATGGAATTCCAGAAGATAAAGTGATATCTATGAATGAATTATTAATCAAAACGTATCAATTAGAATTGGGGGGGTATAGAAAACAAACCAGTATAACGGACGACCAAATATATCCTGCTTTTTGTCTAAAGGCGGCTGAAGAGAACACGATTTTTTCCACTTTTAGAATGAACCCTATAATAAAGAGAGTTTATGAACATGTTACTCAGATACAGGGGCAAAAATATCTGGACTTTATAAGACAAAGCGGAAATTTTAGAAAAGTAGATTGGAGGAGCTTCATACAAAATGATCAATATGGATCCCCAGAGGTTTTTGATTATAATATAGGAGAAGGTGAAATACAAATTTCACCGGTAACATTACGATATGTTAAAGTTTTGTGTGATATAATAGAAATGTATAATACTGATGGCATCAAATCAATAGCTGAAATAGGAATTGGATACGGTGGAGAATGCAGAATTATAAGCAGCTATTTAAAGAATAGAACATATATTCTGATAGATTTGCCAGAAGTCTTAAAATTGGCACAAACATATCTGGAAAAATTTGATATTAATGGGAACATAAGGTATGTAGATGGAACAAAAAATATAATATCAGAGGAATATGATTTGGTAATTAGTAATTATGCATTTTCAGAACTGACTCGTGATGTTCAGGAAATATATTTAGAGAAAGTAATTGCACATTCAAAAGCTGGTTATATAACTTGGAATTCACTTTCATATAATTCCTTCGGAGGATATTCAGTAAAAGAACTTGTAACAAAAATAAAGGGAGCATTTGTTATAGAGGAGAAACCATTAACAGCAAAGGATAACTGCATTGTTGTATGGGGAATGGAAGAGTGATTTTATTATGTAACAGTTAGATCATTTCGTGATATTGATCTGGCAGATGTGGATGAACCCAAGGTATGGGTTTCATCGGTTTGCGTGGGGGGATTGTGGTGTAACTATTTAGCCACCGGTAGAATAGTTGCATCATATATTTCAAATAGTATTTATAAAATATTTTGTAAAATCACAGGTCTGACGATTAAAAAATAATTTTAGAAATTTATAAAAAACCCTCCCATTTTATGGTAATTTGCGGGATAATAGAATTGCCCCCAAAACTATTTTTTCGCAAGCCCCATAAAAGAGAGGAGGTTTATCAATGAAACGAAAGGAAGCTGTTAAGCGAAAAGAAGCTAGGGAGTGTTTAAGCCAGCTGCGTCTGGCCTGTGAACTGGTCAAGCTGATCCGCCGTTTTTTTCCGGATTTATTGCCAAGGCTGGGAGCAGTCTCTGATCCAAGACATCCAAGCTATATCACTTATAAAGGCCATGTCCTTCTGATGACCCGTATCCTTTCCTCTATATTTTACATCAGCAGCATGAGAAAAACAAGCGAAGAATTTAATTCTCTTCAATAAGTCTTTTGACCAGTTACTATTCACGGGGTGGTTGAACGCAGAGATATATTCTATCCTGCTTTACCACCCCTTCAACGCTCCTTTTGTGAAAATCGTAGAAAATATTATTTTTTTCTCCGGAGTTATCAACACTTGTTAATCCCATCTTAATGCTCTCGATAACAAATGTTGATAACTTCCGGCTATGGTTTCTTTTTTTAGCCTTCATCCGCTGTTTCATCATGCTTTTGTCCAGACTTTTCCACAGACGCCCCCTATTCCCCATCTGTTGTCCACCGTCAAATTGCTGGTTCCCCTTAGGACGTCTATTCGACTTTTTCTCTGTTTTCCTGTATAATCCTATTTATCAAACAAAGGCAGGTATGGCTTTATGACTGGCAAACTAGAAGCGATCATTAAAAAACAGGCAACACTGATTACGCAGATGGAGCTTGTGCATGCTGCTGACCAGGAACTCATTGACTCTCAAAATCATCAGCTGAAGCTTCTACAGGAAAAGATTTCCTTATTGGAAAAGGAAAAACAGGCGCTGACCGACGCGGGAAATCAGATGTCCGCCGCCTGTGAAAGACTGGACAGGATATGCACAAAGAAGCAGGAGCTGCTTGACTCCCTTTCCGGAATCTCCCCGCAGCCGTGACATTCTACCTTTTATGATACCTGAAACCGAAGGAGGGCCTTTTCCATGCATCCGTCATTTGGAATTATAACCAGTCTCCAGTATGAAGTGAAAAAATTGACAAAACTCGTGGAAGCTTTCCAGTCCGGGGAAAAATATGTCCGCATGGAAAACGAATTCCACAAAATCATAGAGGGACTCAAACGGGAAATCCGCAGCCTGAAAGCGGAGCTTGCCGCGGCCCATGCCGAAACCATACATGTGCGCAATCAATGGTTCGAGATTTTCGAGGACCTGGAAAAGGAAAAAAATGCCCAGCTGACCCGTAAAGAGAGCGAAGTAAAAAAAGCAAAAGAAGCCATGTACCAGGCACAAAGGCAGAGGGACAAGGCCTTGGAGAAGCTGCACAAAAAAAGTCTGGAACTGTATGAAGTCCGGACGCAGCTGGAGGAGGAGCGGGGGAAGAACCAGGAACTGACGGCCCGCGTCAACCGGGACTACACCAACTCCTCAAAATCATCGTCCCAAAGTCCGAATCATGGGAAGATCCATAATGGAAGGGAAAAGACAGGGCGTAAGCCGGGCGGCCAGCCGGGGCATGCCCATCATAAAAGGAAAAGGCAGGAACCGGACCGGATCGTGGAGATCCCGCCCCTGGAGGAAGTGGCTTCCAGCCAGGAGTACCGCGCGACGGGAAGGCTCATCCGCAGACAGGTGGTAATCCTCCACGTGTCCACGGAGGTGGTGGAGTACGTAACGCCGGAATACGTCAGCAGGCTAACGGGGAAAAAAGTGCATGCACCATTTCCGGAAGGAGTAAAAGATGATGTGAACTATGACGCAACGGTAAAGGCGGCGGCTTATCTGCTTAACAACCAATGTTATGTTTCCATCAATAAGACGAGGGAATTTCTGAGCGCGGTCTCCGGAGGGAAGGTCACGCTGTCTGGCGGGATGGTGTGCGGTCTTTCAGAGGAATTTTCAAAGAAAACGAGGGAAGAGAGGGACCGGATCTTCCTGGAACTGCTGGCATCGCCCCACATGCATGTGGATTTCACGTTTGGGCGGGTGAACGGGAAACAGGGTTCGGTGATCATATGCGCGTCGGAGGGCCGTGTGCTTTACCAGGGGAAAGAAAAGAAAGGACACGAAGGGGTAAAGGGGTCGCCGGCGGAAATTTATGAAGGGACCGTGATCCATGATCATGAAGCGACGTTCCAAAGCTATGGAAAAGAGCATCAGGAGTGCCTGGTCCATTATCCCGCAACAATCATTATTCGAGAAGAATCCCCGGATATGGCTTGTATCCTGGAGATTCTTCTCTTCTTTTCGAATAATCATGTCCTGTTTAACTCAGGAATTCGGGGATTCTGTTTCCTAGTGTATGCTCCCGGTTCAATCCGGCATCTTCTGGAAACCACTTTTCATTCCATTCCTTCAGGTGGCGGTCCATGGTATTTTGGGACAATTCGGCGTAGATTTGGGTAGTCTGCAAAGAGGAATGTCCCAGAAAGTTCTTAAGCACTATGATCGGCACTCCGGCCTCCAGCATATGGGACGCAGTCGAATGCCTCATGGAATGCGGCGGGTAGCTGTCTTCAGGGTATAGTGCGGGATAGCTTTCTTTTGCCATCTTTACATATTTCTTAAAGACTGCTTCTACACACGAGACAGACATCTGCCTGTTGGTCTGGCTGGAGAAGACATGCCGCTCTGGCTCTCCTGTAATTTTACGGTACTCCAGGTATCTGTTCAGAATAGCGGCGCTTGTCCCCGATATCCTTATCCGCCTTGTCTTTCCACCTTTTCCTTTTATATTCAGGACGGCGCCTTTTTCATCGGACCGTATATCCCTGACTGTCAGGTCACATATTTCCTGCGCCCTCGCCCCGGATGCGTACATGAGACACAGAAGCACTTTGTCCCTCATTCCTGTTTTGCTGCGTTCATTTGGCAGAGCCAGCAGTATCTTCACTTCCTCCACGGTAAACACCGCCCGTTTCTTATGGCTGGCTTTTTTCATGGGAAGCTTTACAAGGGAGCTCCTGAAAACGCATGCCGCATCAAAATCCCGGTTCTGGGCATACTCGGAAAAAGATAAAAGGGCGGACAGCCTCTGGTTTTTTGTCGAGACACTGCACCTGCGTTCTGTTTCAATCCAGGACAGAAATTCCGAAAGCGTGGCATAGTCCAGCATTTTAAAGGTCAGGGCGTCTGCCGGGATGCCCTTCTTTTCATACATAAAAACGAGCAGCAGACGGTATGCTGTTTTATAGGAGGTTACTGTGTTTGGGCTTGCACCTATGGCATCCGGCAGATATGTGCATACAAAGCTTTCCAGCATTTCCAGCAAACCTTGTCTGTTTTTATTCTTCATAGTCCACCTCCGGAAAAATACCCTTTGTAAAATCTGCAAAACACTCCATTTCTTCCGGAAACATTTCGCTGCTGAATTTCATATATTTTTCTGTTTCCCGCAGGCTCTTATGGCCAAGATAGAAAGAAAGGTATGGTACGGCATCATCCACACCGTGTCCGTTTCTTTCCAGCTGCCTGAATGATTTTAGGACGAAAAGGTGGCGCAGACAATGCAGGCAGGGTCCCCTTTCATGTTTCTTTTTTCCAGGTAGCGAAATGCCGCTTTTTCGGAGGATGGTATCAAAACGGTGCCATACATTCATTTTTGTCAGATGCGTTTCCGGAGATTCCCCAGGGAATACCCATGCGTCTGCCTTCCCGGCAATCCCCATGGACAGGCAGTACATGGACAGGATGCCCGCCAGGTCCGGATGCATGGGGACAAGCCTCTGCCTGTCTTTTTTGGTATGTTTCAGGATCAGGCTCCCCGTTTTGAAATCAATGTCCGCCACCTTCAGGCAGACAGCTTCTCCCAGTCGCATACCGCATCCGAAAAGCAGCCTCAGAAGCATCGGGATTTCCGCCTTAATGCAGGGGAACCTTTTTGATCTGCTAAAGGTAAAAGAATCGGCATTTTTAAAAATCCTGTTTAATTCTTCGTCAGAAAAGAGGTATGGTACATAATCATCATGATATTTCGGAACAGGCGGGATATATACATTTATGCCACAGGACTGCAGGTACCTGAGAAAACAGCGGAGAGTATTTACGGCACCGGCGATGGTGATGTCGGAAAATGCCAGGGAAGATATCCATCCGGTGACTGCATCCTGCGTTACCGCATGCGCGGTGTGATCAACGGAACACAGATAGCTGTCAAACAGCCTCAGATAATGTCCGTCATGATCTGATGTGCCTTTGCTTTTTGCGGTTTTCCTTAAGTCCAGAAAATCTGCCAGTTCCTTCTTAAATATACTATGGAATTCTTCGTGTCTGTTCACAGCAGTTCCCTCCCTTCCAGGAAATCTGCGAAGCAGCCGGATGGAGACGGAACACGGATGGAGCAGGCCCTCAGCTTTTCGATATCAAGCCTGGCATAGTGCTGTACGGCGTTAGAGCTGCCATGCCCCAGGATTTTGCGTACCGCCTCATATGGCACGCCGTCATTGACCATCGAAGTCGCTAGGGATGCCCGGAAGCTGTGGGGGCCATGCTTTTTTCCGGAAATGCTGATCCCGGCCAGCCGGAGGTATTTTGTTGTCAGGTAGTTCACCGCCCGGGAAGACAGCGGTAAAAAAGGCGCCTTATACCGTAAAAAAACTGTCTGGCCGCTATGCGTGGGCCGTCCGTTGTGGATATAATCCAGCAGGGCTGTCCTGACCTGTGCCGGCATTGGCAGCGAGAGGGACGCTCCGGTTTTCTGCTGGACGAAGGTGATTTCCCCTTTTTTGAAATCCAGGTTTTCCAGGGAAAGCCCCACGATATCACCCGCACGCATTCCAAGGCGTGAAGCCAGCAGGAGAATACAATAATCCCTCTTTCCTGTAACGGTTGTCCTGTCAACTGCTTTTTCCGTTTTACGGATCTCCTTCTCGCTATACGTGTCAGGAAGGCGGAATCCTCTCCTGTATGACGGCACCAAAAGGGAAAAGTCTTTTTCAAGCTCCCCCGTTTTCGCCAGAAACCGCAGCAGTTCACGGATAACCGCCCATCCGTCCCTGTTTCTGGTCATAGCACAGGCCCTGCCAATGGATTCGGGATCTATTTCTTTTATGGTTCTGCATCCCAGACAGGCCAGGTTCTCATAGAATACTTTACAAAAATACAGTTTGTTTTTTATGGTAGACGGCTTGTTTCCTCTTTCCTCACAGGCGGCTGCAAACTGCTTAAAAACATACTCATAATCTCCAGGCAGTGGCGGTTCGGCTTCTACAGGCATCAGCACAAAGCCGTCTCCATGATAATAATTGTTCATCCGGCGGATAACTGTGCGCAGGAAGTTCCGAGAGGACAGGCCGTATCCATTTTTACGGACATGTTCGTCAAAAAAAGCTTCCCCGACTTCAGGAGAATAAAGCTCTATACCATGGCTGGTCATATACAGCCCAAGGGCATCCAGCTTTTTTCTGAAATAGGCAAGGGTTTCCGGCCGGTAAGAGTTCTCTTCCAAAAGTCTAAGCAGCCCCTCTTTGAGATCCTGAAATGAATGATTGTCGTTGCAAATCATAAAGTAAAACCTCCTTTTTCTTCCATTCTAACAACTTAGAATAATGAAAAACAGAGATTATTTTTTTGGTCAGGCCAGTAACGATTATGATTATTCGAAAAAAAGAGAAGAAGCTCCAGGATACAAGCCATATCCGGGGATTCTTCTCGAATAATGATTGTTGCGGGATAATGGACCTTATTCGAAAACTTAAATAAGGTCCACGTTGAAAGATATCTGCGTTCAAGTATAGAAAACGAGGCGGGTCTGGAATGGAATAAAAAGATGCTGGAATGGATAAAGGAGGCGATCCATTACCGGAACGAGGTGGTGGAGGGAGGGGAAGAGAAGAAAGAGAAAACGGAAGAACTGCTGAGGCGTTATGGGGAGATCCTGGAAAAGGCAAAAGAGGAATACGAATACGAGCCGCCGGGAGAATATTTTAAGGACGGATACAATCTGTATAAACGGATGAGCGAGGATAGGGAAGCGTATGTTCTGTTCTTAAAAGACATGACCGTACCGCCAACGAATAACGCGGCAGAAAACGCGGCGAGAAAATACAAAAGGAAAAACGCCCAGGTGATGTGTTTCCGAAGCGAGGAAGGCCGGGATTACTTCTGTGACGGACTTTCGGTAATGGAGAGCATGAAAGCGGCGGGGGAGAACGTGTATGAAGGCGTATTAGAACGCTTTGGCTAGGCAACAGGGACAGTGTCCTAGAGGGACTGTCCCCCGTTGTCGTGGCAACTCCATGCTCCCGAGAAACCCATTTTTTATAGAAGCGCCCGGTCAACCGACCAGGCGCTTTTTAGTATGCTATGGAATCTTTATTCAACCACCCCGTGAATAGTAACAATTGAAGCCGAGTCACAGGTCTGACGATTAAAAAATAATTTTAAAAATTTATAAAAAAACCTCCCATTT
>CAJUFP010000068.1 GCA_910585645.1 uncultured Hungatella sp.
AAACTCATCATAATCGTCACAACCTCCTTTTCCCTGTCAAGCAAATATTCTCTTAATACATTTCTGTCCTTGCATATCCGAATTGTCTCCGTAACTGCCTTTCGTGTCATTCCATGCTGCTTTGTCTGCTCATTAAAAACTTTGCAGAAAATGATATACTGATTGATGATGTCATCTGTATCGCTCTCATAGAGCACCTTTGCTTTTACTTCAATATCAATATCCGCACCCTCAAAAAACTCTTCTGACAAAGATATTTTATCAGGTTTTCGGCCTTTATTTCCTGTAAAAATCACATAAAGTTCAGGCTTTGGCATTTTTACTTTCTTGCTTTTGTAATAATTTTGGCTGGTGCGCTGAAAATATTCGTGATAACTTTGCGCCAGATACAACAAAACCCTTACCAAAATATTCATTGTCCATGTAGACTGTGCCTCTATGAGTATCATCAATTTATTATTGACAATAAAACCTAAGTCATTATACAAATTATCAGTCAGCACATTCTCTATTGTCACGTCAGTCAATGATTCTTCTGTCGCTGCAGTATCTTCCGGGTGGAGCGTTTTATACAGCTTTAACAGATAACTCTTATTTTGAAAAAGGTCAAGGAATACGCTGTTTTTTGCGGTACGATTTGCCTTTATCTCCTGTGCCTGCACTTTATCACCCCCAATTTTCTTAAAATCTGCGGCAACAGATCTGTCTTAATTATATAAAAAAACAGCTGTCTTTACAATAAAAAATATAAATTCCATTAAGCGAATCCTACTTTTGCTCCATAATTGGTTAATCATTCATTTTAAATGGTTAAACACTCCACATTCCTCCCTCCATCCCACCAATTCCCCCACCCCACACGCTCCCTCCCCCAAATCTCCATCTCCCACATATCCCCGTCCTCCCCTCCATATAATAAGGAAGTCCCGCAAATTTCCCGTCCGGTTTTCCCGTTTCTCCAAACTTTGGCACACCTTTTGCTCATTAATAAAGCATAACCACAAAACAACCTGGCCGGCGAACATTTGTGAACAAATAAACAACCATGAATACTATGAGAGGAGTTGGAAATCTATGAAATATGATTTTGACCAGATCATCGACCGCAGCGCCAACCGCGCAGCAAAGTATGACGAACGAATCAAAAAATTCGGAACAAACAACGTGATCCCTTTGTGGGTGGCTGACATGGATTTTAAGACCGCCCAGCCTATTATCGACGCCCTGAAAGCCAAGGCGGAGGAGGGAATCTGGGGATACACCTCCCGCCCGGACAGCTATTTTGACGCCATCTGCGGCTGGCAGCAGCGGCGCAATGGCTGGACCATTGACAAAAGCCTTGTAAGCTGGTCCCTGGGCGTGGTTCCCGCCCTGTCAGCCATTGTGAACGTGTTCTCCGATCCCGGCGACAAGGTCATGATCCAGACCCCTGTGTACTCTGAGTTTTACGATGTCACCGAAGCCTGGGGGCGGGTGGTTGTGGAAAACCAGCTGGTGGAGCAGGACGGACGCTGGACCATTGACTTCGGGGACTTTGAGAAAAAGGCCAAAGAGGTAAAGATTTTCCTGCTGTGCAGCCCACACAATCCTCTGGGCATTGTGTGGACAAAAGAGCAGCTGAAAAAAATGGCGGACATCTGCATTGCCAACAACGTGCTTCTTGTGTCCGACGAAATCCACTCCGACCTGATCTTCCATGGGAAGAAACACATCCCCACTGCCACGGTATCAGAGGAGATCGCGGGAAAAGTCATAAGCTGTATCTCCGGCACAAAGACCTTTAACCTGGCCGGGCTCCAGGCATCCACCACCGTATTTCCCGACATGGAGACCAAGGAGAGATTCGACCGGTTCTGGACCAACATGGATATCCACCGGAACAACGCCTTCAGCTCCGTTGCCATGGAAGCGGCGTTCAATGAGGGGGAAGAGTGGCTGGAGCAGCTTCTGGAGTACCTGGACGGCAATTTTGAATACGTGAGATCTTTCTGTGAGGAGCACATTCCCCAGATCAAGGTAAATGTGCCGGACGCCACTTACCTGATGTGGCTGGACTGCCGGGACCTGAACATGGACAATGAGACCCTGCGAAGATTTATGATAGAAAAAGCGGGTCTTGGGCTTAATGAGGGATACACCTTTGGCAGAAGCTTAAAGGGCTACATGCGGCTCAACGCGGCCTGCCCCAGAAGTATTCTGAAACAGGCCATGAAACAGTTAAAACGGGCAATCGATGAAAATACCTGAGAAAAGGAGCATACTTATGAACGCAAAGAAGATATGGGACAGCTATAAATTTCCGTTACTGCTGCTGGGCGGCATTTTTACCGGGGCGATCCTGGGCATCATCCTGGGAGAAAAGGCCAAGGTTTTAGCGCCTCTTGGAGATATTTTCCTGAACCTGATGTTTACCATTGTCGTTCCCATGGTCTATGTATCCATCACCACAGCTGTGGGAAATATGGTCAACATGAAACGTCTTGGAAAGATTCTTGGAAGTCTGGTGTGTACTTTTATCGTCACCGGCGGATTTGCGGCGGCCCTGGTCCTTGTGGTGGTCAATATCTGGCCTCCGGCGGCAAACACGGCTATTTCCATGGGTTCGGCGGAGATGGCGGAGGCTTCCAGCATCAGCGATATGATCATGGGGGCTCTCACGGTAAATGATTTCAACGGCCTTATGAGCCGCAGCAACATGCTTCCCATCATTGTATTTGCCATTATGTCCGGCTTCGCCGTGGCCAAATGCGGCGGTGAGGAGAGCTGGGCCGGAAAACTTCTCAACAACTTAAATGACATCATCATGACCATGGTTGACATGATCATGAAGCTGGCTCCCATTGGCCTTGGCGCTTATTTCGCAAACCTGGTCGGTGAATTTGGCCCTCAGCTGATCGGCGATTACGGGCGCACCATGCTGGTGTACTATCCCATGTGCGCGGTGTATGTGCTTGTTTTCTTCCCTCTGTACAGCTATTTTGCCGCAGGGAAGCTGGGAATCTCCCGTATGCTTAAACATATTTTCAATCCCGCTGTGACTGCGTTTGCCACCCAGAGTTCCGTGGCAACCCTTCCGGTCAACATGGAAGCCTGCAAAAAGATCGGCGTTCCGGAGGATATCAGCAATATCGTGCTTCCCATGGGCGCAACCATGCATATGGACGGCTCCGTGCTGTCCGCCATCACAAAGATCGCCTTTCTCTACGGCGTGTTCCAAATGCCTTACACAGGCGTGGGAACCTATGCCATGTCCATTGTGGTGGCCATTTTAAGCGCGTTCGTGCTGTCCGGAGCTCCCGGCGGCGGATTAGTAGGTGAGATGCTGATTGTCAGCCTGTTTGGATTTCCGGCGGAGGCGTTTCCTCTTATTGCGACTATCGGATTTTTGGTTGACCCGGCGGCAACTTGTCTGAATGCCAGCGGCGACACCATCGCATCCATGATCATCGCCAGGCTGGTTGAGGGAAAGGACTGGCTGGAGAAGCGGATCGCAGGCGGGCAGGCGGAAGCGTAGTTTTGACATAACCGTTCAGGGTCAATGTCGTTAACTTAAAGCTGCCGCTGGCCTGATAGGAGCCATGTCTGTTATATTTTAACAGTTTACAAATATTTAATATTTTGAAGGAGGTATTTGCCATGAATGTTATTGAAACAACCAACGCGCCCGGGGCCATCGGCCCCTATTCTCAGGGATTTGAGGTTAACGGATTTGTGTTTACTTCGGGACAGATTCCCGTTGACCCCCAGACCGGCCAGGTGCCGGAGGGAATCGCCGCCCAGGCGGAGCAGAGCTGCAAAAATGTGGAAGCAATCCTGACCGCGGCGGGAACCGGGCTGGACCATGTGTTTAAAACCACCTGCTTTTTAGCGGATATGGCGGATTTCGGGGACTTTAACCAGGTGTATGCCAGATATTTTACTTCCAAGCCTGCCAGAAGCTGCGTGGCGGTAAGGGAACTTCCCAAAGGAGTTCTGTGTGAGATTGAAGCGGTAGCTGTGAAGCAGTAGTGGGGGCTGTGTAATAAGCAGAGTAAACAGCGCTCCTCCTTACAACCGGAGATGCCGTATAACAAAATGAGGGGATTCCCGTTATAAAAACGGAAACCATATATTAAACGTAAAAAGGAGATTATGATCATGAAAGTTACTGTAGTAGGAAGCCATTTATGCCCGGATACCCTTTACGCCCTGAACAAGCTGGTGGAGGCCGGCACAGAGATTGAGTTTAAGAACATGTCCGCCTCCCTGCCGGACCTGAAAGTCTACCTGAAGCTGCGGGACGAAGAGCCTATGTATGAGAAGGTAAAAGCAGGCGGCGGAATCGGGATTCCCTGCTTTATCCTGGAGGACGGGACCAAGACCATGGATTTGAAGGATGTTCTGAAATAGGGAGTTTTTTCAGGGGTAAGGGCCGCAGTGATCTCAGCCATCACCGCGGCCCTATTATCCCCTCCTATTCACTAGCTATAACTCCCCAGATTCCCCAAAAACTCCCTCACCTTCCCCTCCTGATACTCCCCGCCAAATCTCCCCTCAAAAAACCTCTCAGCTCCTTCCTCCCCAAACTCCCGCCAGGACTCCCTCTCACGCCCTGCCAGAATCGGATAATAAAAAACACCGTTATCCTCTGCAGCCCTCCAGTCCCCCGGCGCGTCGCCCACCATCAGCACCCGCTCCCTCTCATACCCCATCTCCACAAGACGGCCCATGCAGGAAGCCTTGCTCCCCATATCCTGGGCCATCACCAAATCCACCAGATTCAGCAGCCCATAGTATCTCCACTCCTCCTCCACAGCCTGCCGGTTGGCAGAAGACACCACCACAAGGTCCGCATGTCTATGCACATCACAAAGAGCCTCCCTCACTCCCTCAAAAGGCCGTTTTTCCTCAAAAGAAAGCCCCTCAATGCGCCTGTTAACCGTCCGCGACCAGGAGAGAGCCATTTCCAGGCACTTACTCCCCCGCCCCTGCTCCCTCACCCTGTATTCCAGAGCCCTCTCAGAAAGCTCCCCGCCATTCTTCACCCACGCCTCCAAATCCTCCAGACCCTCAATTTTCATAAACGTATCATGAATCTCCCGGAGCATGAAAGCCAGGCTTTTAAACCGGTTGATTCCCCTTGTCATGGAATACAGATTCATGTCATTCCAACGGCTCAGCACCTCCTCCTGCCGTGAAACAAGTTTCCACTCCTCCACCAGACATGGCCCAAAACATTTTCTGTGTTTTACGTTCATGGTATCCATGGCACAGCCGTCAGAATCCACGCACACAAGAAAATCCTTTTTCCTTCCAAACTCCATTTCCGCCATCCTCCTGCCAAATTACAAATCTGCTAAGTCACAAATCTGTCAAATTACAAATCTGCCAAGTCACAAATCTGCCAAGTCATAAAATCGCCAAATCACAAATCTGCCAAATCGCAAATTTACCAAATCACAAATCTACCAAATCACAAATCCACCAAATTACAACTCCACCAAATCGCAAATCTGCCAAACCACCAAACCACAAATCCGCCAAAATCACCAACTCACCAAATCATAAACGCCCTGTCCGCCAGCCTCAAAAGCCCTTCTGTCAGAAAATAATCCCCGTAAATAATCGGCACATGCCTGTCCTCCTGCCTGTGGTAAGCAGCGGTACCGTACTGCAAAATCCCGTCCCGTTCCACATCCCAACAGCAGTATCCCTCTGTCAGTCTCCTGAGTATCCTCTCCCCATGGAACCGGTACAATTCCCGCTCCCCCTCAGGCGCCATCTCCCCTATCTGCAAAAGCCCGCAGGCAGCGCAGGCCGCAGCCGTGGTATCCCACATCACAGGCTCCCTGGGAGCCCGAAAATCTACCAGGGACACATAATCCGTCATGGCCACATTGGCGATAAAATAGTGGGCCGCCCTTTTTGCCGTGTCAAGATACTCCTGTCTGCCTGTGTGAAGGAAAGCCAGGGCAAACCCGTACAGCGCCCACGCCTGTCCCCGGGACCAGGAGGACCCTTCCCCATACCCCTGGCCCTCCGGCTTTTCCACCACAGCCCCTGTCTCCGGGTCAAAGACCACAATATGATTGCAGGAACCGTCCGGGCGCATCAGCTCCCTCATGGCCGTGTCCGCGTGCATATTGGCAATCTGGCAGTATCTGGGGTCCCCGGTCTCCCCGCCGGCCCAGTAGAGCAGGGACAGGTTCATCATGCAGTCCACGATCATCCACCCTGTCTTGTCCAGGTTCCAGGCCCGGATAAATTTCCCCGCATAATTAAACCGCCCTGCCAGCAGCCCCGCCGCGTGAAGGCCCCGCCTTCTGGACAGCGGATTCTTTGTCAGCCGGTAGTCTGCCACAGCCGTGTGCATCCACATAAATCCCACATCATGGTGAAGCCCCTCAAACTTCTCCAGGGCCAAATCCAGAGCCTTCTCCCCCTTCTCCGCCGCCTGCCGAAACTCCTCCCTTCCGGTGGCATGGTACATCTGCCACATCATGCCATACCAGAACCCGTTGGTCCACCACGACAGGTTCACATCCCGCATATCCTTCTCATACCGCCCGTTCTCCGCGATATAGGGGATTTTATCCCCCATCCGCTCTGCCTCTGCCCACAGCTTTGTCTCCGCCTTCTCAAGCGATTCCTTAATCCAGTCCATGTTCAATTCCTCTCCCTTTCTTCGCCCACTCCCTGGGCAGCATTCCCGTGTACTTCTTAAACAAATCGGCAAAATACTTTTTATCCGAATACCCTACCAGGCGGCACACCTCATACACCCTGCTGCCGGGAAGCTCCAAAAGTT
This sequence comes from uncultured Hungatella sp., assembly GCA_910585645.1. Taxonomy (GTDB): domain Bacteria; phylum Bacillota; class Clostridia; order Lachnospirales; family Lachnospiraceae; genus UBA3402. The sequence continues at coordinate 6,788 of CAJUFP010000068.1, forward strand.
CCTTGGCCTTCTCCATGCGCACCAGGGTAATATACTCATTAAAATTCACCTGCAAAATCTCCTTAAACGAAAAAGACAAATAGGACGGGCTTACATACACGTAATCCGCCATTTTCTTTAAGGTGATGTTCTCCCCGCAATGGCTGTCAATATACTGCTTTACCTTCCGCACGCTCTTTTCAATCTCTGAATTTTCCTCCTGCCGGCGCTCCTGGCACAAATCTCCCACAAAGCCTGTCATCCACTGCTCCATGGCGTCCATGGTGTGATTCTTCCTAAACTGCTCCATCACGTCCGCAATGTGTATCTCCTGCCCCCCGGGACAGTTGTTGCACAGCCGCAGCAGCAAACTCATCAAATGTTCCTGCAGCCTGGCAGGTTCTGTCTGCCTCATCCTTCTGATGGTCTGAAAATACAGAGCCAGCTTTTCAAGCACTGCCTCCCTGCCCTTCCCTGCCAGCCGGACAATCTCCTCCTCCATGTCCCCCGGATACTCCAGCACGCCGCCGTCCTTAATCTCCGGGATGTCCAGTATGGAAATAATCGCGCTGTTTCCCATATAGAATTTGTGCTCCAGCGCCTTCTTTGCCTGGCGGAATGAATCGGAGATCCCCCGGTAATCTTCCTGGCAGTCCCCGATGCCCGCGGACACCGTAACGCCGAAAAACTCCTGCATCTTTTTCTGCAATTCCACAATCAGGGCATACAACCGGTAGTAAACCGTGGTCTTATTCCAACTCTCCTGATAATTCACCAGAAACGCCACCTGCCCCCCATCCAGGCCGAAGGCCTCACAGCCGTAAGTCTCCCTTATAATCTCACTGCCGATATTTTCAATGGCATAGGACAGCAGGCCGTCCCTGTTGTCCCCCTGGTCCGGCTCCGCCAGAACCACCATCAGGCCTCTGGTGGAAAGGGAAATCCCCAGAGCGTCCCATTGCTCCCTAAGCTCCTCTTCACTGCCCCATCCCCGGCCTTCCCCGCATTTCTGAAACCATTTCATCCGCATCAGAGGAATGCTTTTCTGGTAGCGCAGCCAGATATCTGCCTGCTTCTCCTTTTCCTTCTGCCTGGCAGCCTTTCTCTCCATCTCCCGAACCACCAGTTCCTTAATCTCTTCGATTCTCACAGGCTTTGACAAATATTCCACAATCCCCAGGCGCACCGCCTCTCTGGCATACTCAAATTCATCATACCCTGTAAGCACCAGAAAACGCACCTCCGGATACACGTTAAGCACATCCCTTGCCAGGTCCAGGCCATTTAAAAAAGGCATCTTTATATCTGTGATTACCATGTCCGCGCAGTTTTCCAGAACATAATCCCTGGCATCCTTCCCATTGTAAAAACAGTGTACCTCAACCCCCATGGCCTCCCAGTCCACTGCCCCTGCAATCCCCTGGACAATATCCTTCTTGTCATCCACCAGCACAAGCCGAAACATTAGCTCTCCATCCTCTCCAACCCAATCCTGATCTCCACCACCGTCTCCTCATAAGGGACGCTGGTGACTTTCATGCCGGCATCCCCGCCGTAATGCAGCTTAAGCCGTTCCTCAATGTTCTTAAGGGCATACCCGGAATACTGGCTTTTGTGGCTGTCCGCCCCGCTACCGAACCCGCAGCCATTGTCCGCCACCCGGAACACCATGTCGCAGCCGTCAATTTCAGCGCTCACCCGTATGCGCCCTCTGCTCTCCATGTCCGCAAAACCGTGGACCATGCTGTTTTCCGCCAAAGGCTGTAAAAGTATCTTTACGATTCGGTAATGCTTCACTTCCGGCTGACATACAATTTCATAATCAAACTTATCGCTGAAAATCACTTTCTGGATGCGCAGATAATTTTCCACGTGCTTTAACTCCTGCTCCACGGATATTTCCTCAGACCCCTTGCTCAGCCCGATTCTCAGCATCTGGGAAAGGTCCACCACAATCTGGCCTATTTCATCCTTTTTTCCGGAAATCGAATACCAGTACAGGGAATCCAGGGTATTGTACAGAAAATGGGGATTGATCTGGGCCTGAAGCACCCTCATCTCCGCTTTCCTCTTATTTTCTTCCACCCTGGCCACCTGACGTTTTTCTTCCTCCAGCATGGCGATATACCCCTCAATCTGGGTACACATGGAGTTAAAACTCTGGCCCAGCTCCCCGATCTCATCCTTGCCTCTTAAGTTGGAGCGGACGCTGAAATCCCCGTTTTCAAACTCCTTTACCTTGTGCATCAGGCTGTAGATCGGTTTGGTCACTGTCCCCGCCACCCACATAGCCAGGAACACACAGCATATAAGGACTGCCAGGGAGACTGCCACCATCTTCTTCATGGCCCGGTTCAAATCCTCAAACAAATGGTTCCTGTCCATGATGCAGCTAATGATCCAGTCATTGATGTGAATGGTGTTGGTATTGACCACATAGCCTGCTTCTTCCCTGTGCCAAAACAGGTCTTCATCCCCGAATATTACCTTCTGGCCATTGTGGATAATCAGATAGCAGTCCAAAGAATCCTCCAGGCTTTTTAAATAGGAAAACATCCGGTCCGCGTCAATATTGATCACCATATAGGCTTCATTTTTCGCGGAAAAAGAGTTATTGGGAATCCGCAGGATAATGGGAAGCACCATCTTCCCTGTTCCCTCATTCATCACCTGCTCCTCTGACCAGTAAATAAGGAAACGCCTCTGAGCCTCCTCCATCCTGTGGCTGATATCATAATTCATGGAGTAATTGTCGCCGTAAAACCATGTCCCCTTTAAGTAAAGGCCCATGGAATCAATAAATTCACTGCGAAGCTGAATCTGTGTCAGAATAGGGACAATCACGGACTGGGCCACAATGTAATCCGTCCGGTCATTGGCCACGTCCAGAGTCAGAGCGCCCTGCAGCCCCTCGTCCACAGCGCTGTAGTGAACCAGGTTAATAATGTTCTGGTATTCTGTGTTTACGTATCGGGAAGTCTGCTCCACGGTCTGATGGATAATGTGGTCCAGCTTTTTCCTGTAAATTTCCGTGATGCTGGAGGAAGCCGCGGCCACGCACGCAATCCACACAAGCACCACCGACACCACGGATACCAGAATCATCTTCTGCCGCAGCTTCATGTCCGCAAATACGCATTTTACCATAATTATGCCTCCTGCATGTTGTCCTTTTCCCTATTCTAAGTCATTTTCTGTCAGGAGTAAATATGGATAAAAAGCCTGAAAATTCCAGCAAGTGGTCACACCATATCTTCAGAAGCCTGCCACATTCTCTCTTCAAGGGGCCACTCTCCTTCCGGGCTTACTACCCCAAACAGCACGCCTGCAGTCACTTTGATGTTTTCCGGCGACGTGGCAAACGTAATGACCACATTTTCAGCATGCTCCGGAATTGACAACTCCCTGTATGGCGTATTGGTGACAACGATAATCTTTTTGTCACTGTTTCTGATGATCCGGTCAATCACATCCTTGTTGGACAAAGCTCCCCTGAGAAAATAGCTGGTTATGACAACGTAATCGAAATCTTCCTTAAGCCTTTCCTCCACGGTCCTTTTGTCCTCCTCGTCCCAGGAGTAGGACGTCTCCTGATAGGAAACATGGGAGCCGTATTTCAGACAGTTCTCATAGAGAATCCCGGAGTGCCACTGAAAGTCATTATAATGTTTCACCTTCTGTTCCACCACCAGCACCTTTTTGTCTGACGGTATGGGCAAAAATCTCTTTCCCACAGTCATTACGGAGCGTCTCGCCGCCTGGGCCGCCAGCTCCCCTATGGCCGGGTCCCCAATCACCTGCTCCGGGCAGACCTTGTGATTATTCCTGTCAAAAAACAATCCGTACTCATATTTCAAGTTCAGGACGCGGTATACTTTTTGGTCCAGTTCTTCCATGGGAATCCGCCCCTGTTCCACGAATCGGCGGATACTGTCTATGGTCTCTTCCACAAGATGGTTCTCCGCTTTCATCAGCACCAAATCCGCCCCCGCCTCCAGCGCAAGGGCACAGGCATTGGCCACCCCGTATCTGACGGCTATGGCTCCCATGGTCATGCTGTCCGTGGTAATCACCCCCTGAAAGCCCAGTTCTTCCCTCAACAGCCCGGTGATCACTTTCTTTGAAACCGTGGCAATGTTATCCGGGTCAATGGCAGGGAAAATACTGTGGGCAATCATAATCGACGGCAGCACGCCCGCTTCTATCAGCTTTCTGTAGGGAAGAAGCTCCCTCTCTTCCATGGTTTTTCTGTCCACGTCAATTACCGGAACCTGAAAATGGGCGTCTATCTCCGAATGGCCTCTTCCGGGAAAATGTTTCCCTGTGGCAATCATTTTTCCGTCCCGGAATCCCCGGCAGCTTTCCATGGCGTATTCCGCCACCACCTGGGCGCTGTCTGAGTAGGCCCTGGTATAGATTTCCGGATTTTTCGGCTCCGTGTTCACATCCAGCACCGGGGAGTGAATCCAGTTGAACCCCACGGCCTTGCTCTGAAGGGACACTGCCTTTGCAATCTCGTAGGCCATCTTCGAATCCCCCATGGCCCGGATGCCCATAGGCTTGGCGAAAAGATTTACGCCGCCAAAACAGAAATCCGCGCTGCTTCCTCCCTCCTGGTCGTAGGAAAAGTGCAGAGGAATGGATAAAGGCCTTCTCCTCGCCGCGGCCTGCAGATCTTCCAGAATCTCCTTGTACTGGGAGGCCGTACACACCGGAGCCCCGCTTTTGAACCTGACCCCGTGTTTTCCCTCCACCGACACCACGGTCCTGGCGCTTTTAGGGTCCACATAGCTGCCGAAAGTCCTCATGTCGCAGGAAAGCCGCAGACCCCCGCAGTGATACTGTTCAATATACCGGTAAATGTGTTTTTGGGGAACCACCCCGGCAAATCCCAGGGTGAGCACAGCCCCTATCTTCTGTTCCAGAGTCATCTTTTTCACAATATGTTCCATGTATGTATGTTCCATTGGAGCCCCTTCCTCTCTGCCTCTTTAGCCTTTCACCGCGCCGTCAACGGTACCTGTCATAAAGTATTTATTGCACACAAAATACACCAGCAGCATGGGAATAATGGAAATTGCCGCCCCTGCCATCATCAGATGCCACTCTGCCGCCGCGGAAGCGCCGTATTTTAACTGCACCACCCCTACGGTCAGCGGCCGAAGCTGGGGCTGGGTCATGGTAAACACGGAAGAGGTGATGTAGTCGTTCCATGTGTGGCGGAACTGGAACAGGGCCACCACCCCCAAAATGGGTTTCAGCAGAGGAAGCAGCACGCTGTAAAAAATACGGAACGGACCGCATCCGTCAATCATAGCCGCCTCGTCCAGCTCTGTGGGCAGGCCGGAGATAAATTTCGTAATCAAAAAGATGTTGGTCCCCTGAGCGCCGATATTGATCAGGATTACAGGCCACAGGGTATTGTGCAGGTTCACCTTCACTGCCAGCAGATACAGAGGCCGCAGCGTGACAGAACCCAGGGCAATAAACATGGTGGCCATGTAAAGGCCGTAGATCGCCTGCCGTCCCGGAAACTTCCTCCGCTCCAGACAATAAGCGGTCAGCGCGGAAATAATAACCGCTCCTACGGTGGAGAAAAAGCACATAAACAGGGAGTTAAAGGTGTACTGGGCAAAATTTGCCTTTTCCCACACTTCTTTGTAATTGCCAAACTGCCATTCTTTTGGAAACAGGCTGCCGCCGGAGAGCATTTCCATATTGGTCTTAAGCCCTCCTACCAGGGCGTAAAATACGGGATACACGATGATTGCGGCAATGACTGACAGTACCAGATATAAAGCCGTTTTTACCACGATTTTCTTTGCTTTTCCGTTCATAATGCCTACCTCCTAAAACGTCTCATTCATGCGCCTGGACCATTTCAGATAAATGATGGTCACAATGCCTACCAGCACTGCCGTTGCAAACGCCACCGCGGAACCATAGCCGTACTGAAGGGCAATGTTCCCGCCTGCGTCGCCCATGGGGAACATAAGGCGGTATATGTAAAGGTAGAGAACCTCGGTCTTGTTGTTGGGGCCGCCGGATGTAAGGACCATGATATTTTCGTAATCTTTAAACGCCTGGGTGAGAGCCAGCATAATGACCATCTGGGTAATGGGAGCCATCATGGGGATTGTGATGTAGCGCATCTTTTTCCACCCTGTAGCCCCGTCCAGCTCCGCGCTCTCGTAAATATCGCTGGGAATGGTCTGGAGCCCGGAGAGGAAATATATCATGTAGTTTCCGATGGCCCCCCAGACCGCCACAATAAGAACCGTCACCATAGCGCTTTTGCTGTCAAACCAGTTGATAGGCTTCTGAATCAGCCCAAGGGCCATGAGCATCTGGTTTACCGTGCCGTTGTAGGGGTTAAAGATCAGGTAGAATACCATGCTCATAACGGAAACGCTGATAATGGTGGGCATGAAAAATACTGTCCGATAGAACATCCTGCCTTTTAATTTCAGATTCAGCACCACCGCGAACAAAAATGCCACAGGAATGGTCAACACCATTTTTCCCGCCGCGTACACAAGGGTGTTTTTAACGGCGTTCCAGAACATGTCGTCTCTCATCAGTTTTCCAAAATTTGCAAGCCCTGTAAAGCTGTACTCCCCAAAGGAGGTGTAGTGATAAAACATATTTTTTATAATCCACCCAATGGGATAGATCGCGAACACGGCCAGAAAGAAAAGTCCTGGCAGCAGCATGAGGTAAACTACCCCATTCTCTTTTATCTGCGCAGTCAAGGTTTTAGTTTGTTTCATAAGTTTATGCCTCTCTCCCTTTTTTGAAAAGAAAGGGGACATCCCTGCCCCCTGTCTCTGTCTAGCGTCCTGTCTTTCTCCTATTTCGCAATGATCGGGTCCAGTGTGCCTGCCTCAATGGCTGACTCCAGGGCCTGGTTGTAGACTTGGTTCATCTGGGCGGTCACCGCGCCAAGGTCGTCCTGTCCCAGAATCACCGCCGCGTAGGCGTCATAGAATGTCTTTCCTTCGATAACAAGTCCTGCCATCTCCGGAGCCAGAGGCGCGATGGTGTCTGTCTCTGTCAGGGTAAAGCATTCGGACGCGTACTGCTTGCTGGGCTGGGCTTTCTGGGCAACGCTTGGCACCACGATGATGCCGTACCCCTGCTCATGATACCCGATCATATAGTCTTCGCTGCACATAAACTGCATAAACTCCCAGGCTGCCTCCGGATGTTTGCACTGACTGGAGATGACAAAGCTGCGGCCTGCTGCATTCATGGTATTGACTCCCTTTACCCCGTCTATGGTAGGCAGTTGGCAGGCGTACCAGTTTTGCTCTGTGGGGAACTGGGAGTCGTACACTGAAACCTCCCAATAGCCGGACATGTACATTCCAATGTTGCCTAAGGCAAACTGAGCTCTCAGCGGGTCAATGTCAAGGCTTTCGGTTCCCGGGAAAAAGGAGCCGTCCTGATACATATCCGCAAATGCCTGGACTACTTTGGCGTACTGGTCAAAATTGTATTTGCCTTCTTTAAAATCGTAGTAGAACATATCCGACAGCCTTGCCACCTCGTCCACGGAGCGGTACATGGAGCTGTAGCCGTTCTTTAAGTTCATGGCAAACCCGTAAATACCTTCGCCGCTTAATTTTTCCGTGATGATCTTTGCGTACTCCCTCACCTCCGCCATGGTCTTAGGCGGCGCCTCCGGGTCAAGTCCGGCTTTTTCAAAAATATCTTTATTGTAAATAAGCCGGTACGTATTGCCGAACTGGGGAAGTGAGTAGGTCTTGCCCTTGTAAACATTGATGTTTTCGATTCCAAGGGTATCCCCAAACCTCTCCCTGTCCTGATCTGTGAGAAAATCGTCGATGGGAATAATCATGTCCTTGCTGGCATAGGGAGCAATCTCACTTTTTGCCCGGAAGATGTCCGGCGCCTGATTGCTCTGGAATGACAGTTCCAGGTTGTTGTCATAGTTTTCCGTCATCACCTCATAGGAGACTTCAATGTTCTTGTCATTGGTGGAGTTGAACTCGTCTATCTTTTTCTGCACATACTCCATATCGTGTCTCTGGTTGGACCAGTACACCAGCTTGATCTTGTCTCCGCCGCTGCCTCCGGCTCCCTGTGCCTGGGTTCCCTGGGCGTTCTGACTGCCTCCGGCTCCCTGTCCCTGGTCTGCTTCCGGTGAACCGCAGCCTGCCATCGCCAGCGCTGCCGCCATCATTGCTGCTGTTGTTACGGTCAATAATTTCTTCACGTGTATTACCTCCCTGTGTTTTATGGGTGTATTTTACCATCAGGGGGATTTTTTCACAATTAGACAAACTTTTCTTGTAGGTGGGGAAATTTTTGAGAAAAAAGGGGGAGAATCTTTTGAAAGGATGGGGGGAGACTGAAAGAATGTCTCCCCTGCCCTAAATGATAGTTCATTTTCCTTCATAAAATCCTGTATCACTTAATTCCAGCCACTTCAGATACATTTCTTTATAATGGCTTTTTATAAATTCACGGATTTTTCGGATTTCCTTGTCTGACAGAGCGCCTTTCTTTTCTATTGTAGTATCACCGTTGCTTTTTACAAAAAATTTTGCAGCTCCTGCCTCCGTCAGTTTTTTGTCGCTGGCATGGACATGCATCGCTTCGATGATACAATGAGCCGTATAATAGAGGTAGTAACCACATACTTTAAATTCAAAATACTTTGGCATCTTTACTCCTCCATAAATTTTTTGTTTTTTTCATAATAATCCGATACAATCGCGTTTTCAATATCATTCATATTGGTTTCCACGATGTTTCCACTGTTGTCAATAACAGCAGCGTGATTTGGGTGATTTAAATTTAAAACTCTTATTATGCCTTCTCCTTTTGTAAACGCATAACCATTAATAATCATATCTGCCCCATCGGCAATTTCTTTAATTTCAAACTGCATATAGAATCCTCACTTTCTTTATAGGGGCTAAAAATTCATTGACATTGTAGTATAAATTTTCCAGTATGGGAATTAAATCTATATATTCCTCTGTCTCCTTTAATCCCTGATACTTTGCCATAACTACAAGGTAACCCTGATTCCATTCTATGATCTTTGTGTATCGTTCCAGGCGGGCAGAGGTTCTGAACCGAATCGTATGCCCGTTGAACTGAAATATTGTATAATCCTTTTGACTGCTTAAGATGGCCTCTCCAGACATGTTTCACACCCTTTCCAAAAGCAGGATTTTCAATACACCACCCGAAACTTCGACTCCTCCACACAGGGAATCTCCGCCACATCCATATTGTCAATAGAAATAAACTGCTGCCCCTGCAAGTCCTTCAAAAACCGTTCAATACTGGCCTCTTCCCCCTGGACTTCCATCTCCACCCGGTCGTCCCAGAGATTTTTCACCCACCCGGTCAGTTTTCTGGACTGAGCCAGGTAGGTGGCGCGGTAGCGAAATCCTACGCCCTGCACCCTGCCGGAAAAATAAATATGTTTTCTTACCATCCCCAATCTCTTCTCCTTCCTACTCCCCCAAATACGCCCGTATATTATCCAGTACCTTCTTACTCAAAAGCTCAAACGCCTGCTTGGTCCTCCCCACGGAAGTCCTCATGCAAATCACATTCTCTCTCCCTATCAGCTCCCCTCTCTCATCGCCGATAGCTGCCTCCGTGTCGCAGCAATACAGATTATCCCCACATTCCAGCCATTTAGCCAGGGCGTCCCTGTCAGAGGCGGTGCCGATAGAGGTATTCATGAGAATTTTCTTATTGCCAAGATGTTCAAACTGTTCCTCATGAAGCAGAATCACATTTTTATTAAGACAGGTAATCACCACCTGACTTTTCTCAAGCAGTTCATTTAACGGCAGATACTCCATGCCCGCCGCTTCCTTCTCCGGCTTCCTGGTTCTGCTGTAATAAGACACTTTTGCGCCCATCATCTGCAATGCCTCCGCCACCATAGTGCCGGACACCCCCAGGCCCACAATCCCCACCGGAAGATTGGTCAGCTCCAGAGGTTCCTCCTGCCACATGGGAAAATCAAATCCGTGGAGAATCCGCACCAACTGGTACAGCACATACTCCACCACGCCCCGGTCGCCGTAATCCCGAATACCCAGAACCTGAATCCCATGCTCCCTGGCATAGGCGATATCCACATTGGCGCTGGCCTCTGAGTAGAGGCTGCAGCACATTCCCACATAGCGGACATTGGGACACTGCTTTAGCACATGCTTTCCGATTTGGGAAGTATAGCTGACTAAAACGCCGTCCCCGTCCCCGATTCTCCTTACTATCTCGTCATCATTTCCTGGTATATCCTCATACAGCACCACTTCTTCGGCATACTTTTTCAATTCCTCCTGGGCGGAGGGAATCAGGCTCACAGGCTCTATGGCTACCAATTTTTTAAACATATGTCTTCTCCTTCTCATTTAATCAGCATCCGCATTTGCTGTTTAATTTGCTGTTTATCCTCATCTGCCGGAACGCCGAAACGTATCTCCATGGCAAAACCGCGCTTCTTTTCCGTCCCTTAAAACATAATGGGCGATACCAGGTTCTGCAGAAGCGCCACCACGCTCCACGCGGCAATATCGCTGGTTCTGGAATAGATATCCACCACAGCCTTCACCCCGTCAATTTCCGCGGTAATCCTGTGATCGTCCCCCTCCATCCCCGGCACGCTGATAATGTGAAACTCTGTTTTTTCCGTGCCCGCCGTGGCCAAAGACGCTGCCACAGACACGTTGACCTTTGTAGGCAGAAGCTGAATGGCCTCTTTGGTATTCCCTGCAAATACCTCGGACTCTTCGTTGTCCTCCAACAGCTCATCCCGAAATACCGGGGTATTCTGCAGGGATTTTGGCCCTTTATGAGTCACCATCTCTGTCTTTACCTGCCCCATCAGCGAAACAGTCCGAAGCACGTCAAACCCTCCGATTGCGCCGGAAGCGATGTGTACCCTTGTCCCGTTCTCTCTGGCCACAGCTTTTATGCGTCCGTAAAATTCTTCGTCGGCAAAGGCGCCGATGGACAGGACCACCAAATGGGCACCGGCTTTCAGCACCTTTTCCCCAATGTCTTTTACAAGCTGCACCGAAGCCATCTCCGCCACATAGTCCGGTTTCGCGTCCAGCAAATCCTCAATGGTCTCAAATGCCGGACACCCGGCTTTGGCGGCTAAAGCTAAGGCATGTTCCCTGTTTCTTCCCAGTACGCCCACGATCTCATACTCCGGAAGCAGCCCGTGCCGCCAGGCGTCTGTCAAAATGTTACCCAATTTTCCGCAGCCTGCTATGGCAAGGCGGATTTTTGCTGATTCTGATTTCATGATTTTTACCATTCCCTTCCTGTGCAATCTCCCATGTTCTCTGCGGCCTGCTGCAATTCCAACAGCCGTTTATACACCTGACCGGCCTCTGACACCCCAACATTTCGCTTACATCCGTCAACCCCATGTTCACAAAATACCAGATTAGGATTCTCAAAACAAAAAACACTCCTGCTCCACCACTTTCTTCTCCGCCAACATCCTGTCAATCAACGGCTGCAGCAGCGGTTCCCGCATCTTTTTAAGCTTCTCCCAGGACGACGCCCCCATATCCATCCCATATCCCAACTTCACATACATTTCATACCAGTCCACATCCATGTGCAATGGCTTTACCAACGGGAATATTTTTGTTCGGATATACCGAAAAATACGAACCCCGCCATAATCCAAATCTCCCGTATGGTAATACTCTATATCTGCCCCTGCCTGTCTCTGCTCCTGAAGCACCTGCTCCAGCCGTACCAAAAACTCCCGTTCCTTTGGAGAAAAAAAACCGTGGCAAAACAAAATCAAAGTCCCTTCCTCATAAGGCATAGAAATATAGTTGGCCTTATTCTCCACCGTAATGATTTTGCGAATTCTCTGGTCACAGTCAATCTCTGCATGTTTCAGCGTCGCCGAATTTAGTACCATGCCATAAGGAAATATGGACAAATCGATGACCCTGCCGCCCAGCAAAATACGCAATTCCCCTTTCAATTCCAACTCCTGGGCGTAATCTTCCAAATACATCTGGGATAAAATCTCATGCTCTCCCATAACTTCATCAACCATGGGATGATACTTTTTCCCAATACTGACCACCCTGGATTTCAGCATGTCCTCAAATACCTTGGAACCATTGAGATACTTACTGCTGAACACCCTCTCAAACATAGGCTCCCTTAATTTCTCCAACATGTCCAGGCAGCGAAACAAAACCTCCCCATATTTCTCCAAATCCCCCGGATATTTTCCCCGTTCAATCTCCTGTAATAATTCCCTGTAATAAGCGTTCAGCCACATTGTCTCCGCCCGCTTTTCATAACCTGCCACAAACTCCCTGGCATTGTCAAGACGGCTTTTCTTCGACTCTCTCCCCGCAATCCGGTAAATATCCGCCATATCCTTTAACCGATAGGTAATCGTCTCTATCTCCGAACCTCCGCAAAACCACTTGACCCGAATAAGGCCCTTTTGCTCCAGTTCCCTGGCCTCCTTTATCAGTTCGCTTTTGCCCAATACATCATAATCCGCTTGCTGGATTTTAAAGCTGCGGTTTCCGTCCGTCTCCTCCCTCCAGTCATTGGCACTGTTTTCAAACCGCGCAATAATCTTACCCAGTATATAAAATTCCGCTTTTCCTTCCTGCCCCACCTATTCCTCCCGCTCCTCTTTCCTGTCCCTGCCTGCTCTGTTTTCTGTTTCTATTTTCTGCCTCTGTCCCCTTATGGCTCCCCATCCCTTCCCCATTTCTCCCCCTAATCTTATCCGGCCGTATCCTTATTCCACCTTATTCGGCCTTACTCCCCCTCATCCTCCACATTCTCCCTCAACTGCTCAAAATCCTTCTTCTCAAACTCCTGAATAGAAATGGACTTCTTATTGGGATTGGCAAACACAAAAATTTTGTCCACCGTCTCCAGATAATTCTGAATCTTGTCATTGGTCGCGCTGATCAGAGCCTGGAACCCCAGCCCCCGGATAAGCTGGATACAGCTTGCCACCTTCTCCGCGTCCATCTTGGAAAACGCCTCGTCAAGAACTACCAAACGGATGGTAGGATTCCGAATCAGCCCCGGTTTCAGATCAATCTTGTACGCCTGGGCAAAGCTGGCAAGGAGGGCCACATAGAGAGGGTTCTGCCCCTCGCCGCCGGAATTTTTCTTAATCATCTTGCTGAGCCGAATCCGAATCACCTCATCCTCATTCTGAATCAACTGCTGCATATCAAACGAAAGGTAAGTCCGGTAATCCGCGTACTTGTCCATGTTCCGCCTGGCTTCCTCCAGTTCCTCCGCCGTGGCGTTCTCCGGGGGAATAAAAATGCTGATTAAGTCGTTAATCATGGCCCCGTAATGGTTTTCATGCTCCTGGGTAAACATATTAAGCTGATTATCCCAGCCAATATCCAAATCCGACGGATTCACCTCCAAAGCCTCATCCATAAACATATCATAATACTGACCGTCAGGCCCCTTATTCTTCCCAATATAAAACTGATACTTGTCCTTTCCAAAATCCAGCCTGCTGATAATCCGGTTCAGCTCGTCTTTCCTCTGCATAGCCTCCTTGATGGCGCTACGGATTTTATACATAAAATCATCCTTAAAATGCTCCACCGCTGTCCTGGCCTGCTCCGTTGCCCGGACGCGGAATTCCTCCAACCGCTCATCATTCAAGTGGTCCAGCAATTCCCGGTAATCCTTGTTGTCCTCCGCCGTGGGAGAAAAATTCCGGTTCTGGTAGGCGCGCAGATACACGGTGCGCAAATCCACTAAGCGGTTCATCTCCTGCTGCCGCTTTTCCTCCGCCTTTGCAAGCTGCCCCAGAAAATCATTGCGCAAAACGTCGTATCTCGGGTTCTTTTTGGAAGCCAGAATCCCGGCCAGCTCCTCCTCAAATTCCTGGTTCGCCGTAAAATCCCGCTCCTTTTCCACAAGAGCCTCATTGAGATTCACCAGATTTTCCCGCTCCTGCTGCTGGTTCCGCTCCAAATCATCGGCATTTCTCTGAAGCTGCCGCAAAACCGCCTTTCTCTGGTCGCACAAATCCAAAATAGACTGCCGTTCCTTTTTCCACTGGTCAACATTCTGGGACAACAGCTCTTCCAGCTTAGCCTTTAACTTGGCCTGCTCCCCCCGTTTCGTTTTAAAGGAAACCATATCCTTTTTCCACTCCAGATACACCCCGACGTCCTGGCTCAAATACTCCAGCCCAAGGACTCTGGCCCCATCTTTCACAATCTCCTGCTGAGGCGTCATGGCCTCTTCCATGTCCTTCAAACTCTTTTCCAGAAGCTTTATCCTCTGGCGCACGCTGCTCTTGCCTATGTAGGCAGCCGTGGTGTACAAAGCGGGATTAATATGCTGAATCCGGTAATTATGGTAGGACACGCAGTTCTTCGTGATGCCGATGCGGTGCGTACGCAGTTCATCCACGTCCTCGCATTTCATCACCTTTCCCAAAAGAAAATTCACGTAAGCCTGGGCGTAATCGCTTCTGGCCTCCACTTCCTCCGCCAGGGACCCCTGGGCTACCTGATGGCGGTCTGCGGCCACCCGCTCCGTGTCCAGGACTGCCACCCGGTAAAATTTCTCCTTGTCCATTTCCTCGTAAATCTTCATGGCCGTCCTGGCGTACTTGGGCTCCACAATCACCGAAAGCTTATTGTACCCCATGTAGCCCTCCACCGCATTGCGCCACGCCTCGTCCCGGATGTCCAAAAGGTCTGCCAAAATCTCCACCCGAACGCTTTTGCCCGTCTCCTGGTACAGGCGGTTCTGCAAAATCGTCCTGGCCTGCTCCAATTCCCTGGGATACGCCTTGTTTCCCGCCTTTAACTGAGTCAATTCCTCCTGGGCCTGGGCCATTTTCCTACGCAGTTCCCGCAGTTCCCCCTGGGCGTTCTGCTGCTGCTTTGTCACGTCCCGGCGCACTTCCTCCAAATCGCCTTTCAGCCGTGTCAGCTCTTCCTCCGTAATCTTTCCCTGCTCAAAAGCCTCAATATCCCACAAAGTCCGGTTGGACACGCTGTCCTCATCCTCCCAGGCTTTCAATGCCCCGGCTGTCTGCTCCCACCGTGCCTTGCTTCTGCCCAACTGCTCCACCAGGGCATTTAAGGAGGAAAGCTGCTCTTTCATCTGCTCGTACCCGGTCATGGTAATGCGCTTAAGAAGCTCATCCCCCTGCCTGGTCATGTCGTCAATATGTTCCTGCTCTTCCTCTATGGCCTGGACCGCCTTTTTCCCGTTCTCCTCCAAAACCTGGATTTTCGTCTGGCACTCCGCCACCTTTAACCTGTCCTGCATCATGTCAAGCCTGGCGCTGTAATACCCGTAAGCCTCCATCCTCCGCCCCACGGCTTCCACTTCCCCGTGCTGGCTGCAAATCCCTTTCAACTGGTCGATTTCCCGGCATGTATCCTCAATCTTCTGCCGCATCCGCCCGTACTCCATGACGCTCTGCTGCATATCCTCAATATGGATATCCTGTTCCGTGCAAATGTATTCCTTCACAAACTCTTCCAGCTTGATATTCATGCGAAACGGAATGGCCCGCTTAAACAGAAGGGGAAATTTCTCCGAATCCAGCCCGCCCAGATACACGTCGTAAAGCTGCTTGCGGAACCGCTCATTGTGGGAGCCGAAATAGTATTCTTCCTTTGGGAAATTTGCCAAAAGCCACCCTTTGACTTCCTCTATGGACATGGCACGGCCATAGGAATGTTTTCCGTTTTCCCCAGTCCGGTACTCGTGGTTTGGTATAGGCCCCTTATGCCAGAAAAACATTCTGGCAATCTCATTGCTGGCCGTCTCCACGTCAAACACAACCCCCACACACTGGCACTGCCCGGTGTCCGTCCTGCGAAGCTCCAACACAATGGTGGTGGAAAAGTTGTTATTTCTCAGATAAGAAAAATGATTGTCCTCCCCGATATTAACCATGCCCCTTAAATACTCAATCAGGCTCCGGTCGGAATCGTCAGCCGCCGCCTTGTTAAAAAATCCCCTGCCGTCGGTGTTGGCGTAAAGGACAATCTGCATGGCGTCAATAACCGTGGATTTGCCGCTGCCCGAATGGCCTGTAAAAAAATTAATCCCCTCGTGGAAAGACAAGGTTTTATGTCTTATGTAGTGCCAGTTGTTCAGGCATATCCTGGACAGGGCTTCAAACCTCTGGTTCGTCATCTTCCTCATCTCCCTCTGTATAAGTCTCTATCAGCGCCCTCACATCATCCCCCATCAGCACCACATTGACCGTAGGGTAGATGACCAGGCGGCTCTGCCCGTCCATTTCCTCCAAAACATCCAGCGGCTCAATAAGCTGATACCGTTTCAGCAGGGCAAGACAGCGGCGAATCTCCGTCACCGACGGCTGTTTCCTCAACAGCCGGTAAGTCCCCAGCTTCTCGTGAATCTCCCCCAGGGAAGTCACCGCGTTGACAGACGTGGACACCGTGGACATCTGCTCGTCGTAGATAAGCTTTAAAATCAGGATGTACAATGTGGCCAGCTTGGGCAGCTTGTCCCCAACCACCTGCTCCCCCCGGATGTAGATTACCCCCATCTGGCTGTTCTCCATCACCTCGATGTCCATAATGGCAAAATACGCCTTAATAAATTCCAGGTGCTTGCCGCACTGATAGTAATCCTTATTGATCTGATACCGTTTGGTCTTTCGGTCATACCGTCGCTCCAGCAAAAATGTCTGCCTGTAAAGCTGGGTGATGAACTCTGTGACCTTCCGCTGCTCTTCCTGCGGCAGTTCTTCGTAGTAATTTATCATCTGCTGCTCCCTTTTTTCGTAAAGGTTCACATAGCCCGTGAACCGCTGCCTTTTTTCTCAAACACCAGCCTGGGATACCGATACCTTCCGTTGTCAATCATTTCCGCCTCCTGCTCCCTCACCCGGTAAGGGCTGTCTCTCCTGGTGGAGTCGTCGTAAGCCAGCACCAGCTTCTCAAAATCCTCCGGCGACGCGATGGTATCCCCTGTCACCTCCAGCCGCCCATTCTCCATTTTCTCCAAAATAAACGACCGAATCTGCTTTCTGTTGTACCGATTCCGAATCCGGTTCAGCCTTAATATCTCCTCCCCGGTAAGCTCCTCCGTCTCTTCGTCCTCTGCCAGTCCCTCCATAAAATCCTGTTTAAGCCGCCGCCTTTTGTAAAGGGATTTCTCGGAAATCACCGTCATCTGGGACAGGTTTATCAGCGCTCCGATTCTCGCTGCCTCCCGATCCTGCTCTTCTTTCCCCTCGGTCTCCGACAGATGATTCAAAAGCTGAATCACCAGCCCTTTCATATTGTCCTCTTTATTGAGAAGATAGTTAAGCCTTGTAACCGTGGCCCGGATGTACCTGGTGTGCTCCCGGTCCATGTTGATAATCCGGTGTTCAATATCGTCAAATCCCCGCTCAATCAGGTCCAACTGATTTTCCAACTCCTCCACCTGGATATCCAGTCCCCGAAGTTTCTTGTTCCGCTCACACACCTGCAAAAGCCAGGGATAGTCTTGCCGCATCTCCCCAATCCACTTTTTAATATCCGTCTTATACAGATAAAAGTTGTCGGATGTCTTTAAAATATGATATTTCTTCCTGACAATCTCCTCCACATATCCATCCAAATGCTCTTTCAGCAAATCCCCGTAAACCCTCTGCTCCAAAAGGCTGGAAAAAAATTTGTCCATATTGTGGAGCATGTCCTGCAGCGTCTTATTGAGCCGCCTGGTATTGATCAGGGCCGTTTTCAGCAGAGAAATGTTAGACCTGGGGTCATTTTTAAACGCGAACAGAATCCCGTACACATTTTGAATATACACCTGGGTCTCGTCCTCGTCCTCCCCGGCCAGATGCGCGAACGCGTCCACAAATACCGCCGCGTAATCGGGAATGACAATGTTTACGGTCATGGCGCTGTAATCCTCCACCTTCCGAAGCCACCCTGCCCGCAAAAGCCAGTTGAGAATCCGCGTGGACAATGGCTCCAGCAAGTCAAAATCATCCTCCGATTCCTCCTGCTCCAGGGTCACTTTCTGCCTGGCAAAATAATCGCTTAAGGTCTGAATGCAGATTTCCCTGCTAAGGTAGTAATTGCTGTACTGATACTCTTCATTGACCTGCAAGAGAGCGTCAATGTATATCTGCCGGTTCCTGGAACGAAACAGCCCCCAAAAACTCTCCGGTATCTCCGAAAACTGATTTGCCATATTTACAGCACCTTTCCTGCTTTGAAAGTCCGCCGCCCCACAGACGGCATGTATTCTGGGATGCCAAATGCGTCCGCCTGCTTTTCACGCGCGGCGGCACATTCCCATCCAGGCGACCAATCATCCCCTGTACTTGTTCAGTATCCCGATAAGCTCCGCCCCGTACTTTTCAACTTTCACATCCCCGAATCCAAACACCTTTTTAAGCTCCTGCCCATTGGCCGGAAATTTCTCCAGCAAATCCATCATCTGCTTATCATTAAAAACCATATAGGGCTTTATGCCCTCTGCCTGGCTGGTATTCCACCGATAAGACCTTAACTCCTTAATAAGACTCTCCCGTTCCTCCTCACTAAGACAGCTTCCGGCGCCGTTTCCATTTCCATGTTCATGTTCATACTCGGTTCCGCTGCTGTCTCCATGCCTGGTTCTGGTCCCATTGCCATCGGCGTACCCGGTTCCGACGCCGTTTACACTGCTTTTTCTGTTCCCGACAGGCCTGTTTCCGGCGCTATTATGATTCCCCATACTTTTGTCATTTCTGGTCCCGCTGCCATAAGCCCCTCTGGTTCTGGCGTCCCTCACTCCGTTTTCTCTCTTTTCATTCCCCAAAACGGCTCTGTACCCTTCATACTTTTTCAGATAATCCGTCTCATTTTCCTCATCCATATCCAGATAGGACTGGGCCCAATTCAGCAGTTCCTTATCCGTCAATTCCGCCGCCTTAGAATTTCGGCAGGCTTCCTTCATAAAATCCACAAGATGGTCCGCGCGGATAACCTGGTTTTTCACCTCTTTTTTGGCATACCTGGCATCCAGCACTGTCTTGGGGTTGGCCAGCACCACAATGGCCCTGTGGTCTTCCTCAAAACTCCTGTCCCGCAAAAAGCGGCTTAAAAACCCTTTGGACTGCTCCAGCCGCAGCTTCCGCAGCAACGCCATGTGCCGCTGATTCTGGGTAATGGGAGAGTAAATCCCCTCCCTCTTCTTCTGATTTCCAAACCCCATGGTCCGCACAAAGGTCCCCTGACTGTCAATCTCAATATCCCCGTAAAGATTCTTGCACTCAATGATAAAACAAATTTTCCGCGTCACCACCAGATAATCAATCTGGGACGTCAAATCCCCGTCCCGCAAATACAAATCATGGATAATATACATAGGCATGTGGCTGTTCTCCAACTCAAACGCAATGTTCTTTTCCCCAAACATGCCCGCTTCCAGATTCCTGATATCCTGCCTGATTTTCGCCTTTCCCTCATCATTTAGCAAAGGCTCCAAAGCCCTTAACCTCTCCAGCCGTTCCTCCAACCCGCTGCCCTTTTTCAAAAACACCGGCTCGCTCATCTTATTAAAAAATCCCATGTATGCGCAGTTCCTTTCAATACTCCAAATTTTTCACTTCTCTTCTCCCCAAATGCCCATAAAATCAAAGGCGCTTTCGTGTATCTCCTATTTTATCATTTCACACCGGGTATTTCAACATCACATTTCCCGCCTCAAATTTCTGCCTCAAATTCCTGCCAGGCAACCGCCAATAAAGCAAAAGCCGTTGCAAAACACATCCCTCCCGTAGCCTATCCGCGAACCGATCTGCTCTGCAACAGCTTTTTCTCTTTATCTCTTCCCCATGCGCTTCGGGACACGCTCCTGGACCTGTCTTTACCGTAGATTATCTTAGCCGCGTCAAGGCTTTTTGATCTGTATAATCAGAGAACCAGATAAGTCAAGATGTATGAGTTGGTTTCCTACTGTTTCTTAACCCGGATAAAACGGAACTTTTAATCTCGCCATATTGGTGTATTGTTGAGTGAGCAAAAGGCGGATTTAGTCGCAGTGCCAGTCAGAGAAGGAGAGATGTCCCGTCCGGGTTCAGATATGCCAAACATTCCGATGAGC
>CAJUFP010000069.1 GCA_910585645.1 uncultured Hungatella sp.
GCACGTCCGGTTCTGTGAGGGGCATACCCCGTAAGGGGTATGTCTACTCGACCCTACTTTCTGATATCCTTCAACACCTCACCAGGAATCTCAAATTCCACTGTGCCCATATACATAGGCGCCACGTCGCCCTCATTGAACCCAATCACAACATTGCCCTTCTCATTGATATAAAACGAAGTGTCGTCGGTAATCGCCTTAAAATTCCACTCTTCAATCTCATCATTGAGCCAATAATATACGCTTTCATCCGCATCCATCCGCGCCTGCATCTGTTCCTTAATATTCTCACTGACAGGCGTAATATAATCAGCTCCTTCCCTGAACATATCCTTTAGCCGCAGCCGCTCTCCGGTGTTTAAGTCAATGGTATAGTAATAATTCCACTGATAACCGCTGCCGGCGCCCTGGTAACATAAAAGCTTCAACGTGAAATAGTCGTCTGTTTCCGCCAAAACCTCACTTTTTACAACAATATCCTGATAACCCTCCTCATCCTCCAGGTAAGTTTCAAACTCATCAATCAGCCTGTCAGTGATTTTTTTGATCTCCCCGTTTATCTCATCCGTGGTCCGGGCCAGATTTTCCAGGGTGCCCTCCTGTGCCAGAGGGGATTCCACCTTGATCTCCGGGATTTCGATATCCGCGTGGTTTCTGTCGGATTCGTACTCATAATCCCGGAACGTGACCACCTCAATCAGCCTGCCAAGCACCGGAATCTGTTCCATGGCGTGGGCAATCACAGGCGATGTGTTTGGCAGAATCAAAAGCGCCCCGACAAACACGGCCGCCGCCGCTGCTGATCTGGTTCTCATTCGTTTTATATGTTCCCGTTTCTCTTCCATATTCGCTTCCTCCATTTTTGCCCGCAGTTTCTCAAACTGGGCCTGTGACATTTGCGGTTTCTCATAGTCCTTTTTTAACAATAATAGTTCCCTTTCCATATAATCCTGCATCACGTTGTCTCACCTGCCTTTTTTGTGTATGGCTTATTAGAATCCTGAACCTGAACTGCTGTGTCGTCCAATGCGCTGCGAAGTTTTTTCATGGCGCGGTACAGCCTGCTTTTGACGGTGCTGATGTTTTCGTCGAGGATATGGGAGATCTCTTCCAGTTTTTTATCCTCAAAATACTTTAATAGAATGACTGCCTTGTCTTTTTCCGGAAGCATGTGGAGCGCTTTCTGCAAATCCACGTCCGCATACGTATCCTCCCTGCTCCCCAGCGCCCAGTCCCCCTCATCCGCCATGCTTTCATAGGAGATATGCCTGGGACGGCGTATATACTGAAAACATTCATTGAGCATGATTCGGTACAGCCATGTTTCCGCAAATGCAGGGTCCTTTAGCGTGTGATAACTCCTTAAAGCCTTATAGGCCCCGCTTTGCACAATATCCTCCGCGTCCTCCTGATTATGGGTATAACTGCAGGCAAGCCGGTAATAATGGTTATATTTTTCTAAAATGATCTGTTCGATCAATTCCTTGTTGGTTTTCGCTTTTTTCCCGGGAAATATCAGCAAGGATTTCACCTCCTTTTGCCTTTCTATCCTGTTAGATGCCCCAGGCGGATAAAAAGTTTCACATATTATTTGTTACTATTCACGGTGTGGCTGTGAATAGTAACCTGGGCCGCCATTTTGAATCACCTGCGGTGATGGGGCGGCCCAGATTCCGGCCATTACGTGCATCCTCCTGGTTGTTCAGCGTGGTGAACAACCAGGCCGTGAACAGTAACTATTATTTCACATTTCACATTTTATCTTTAAACTTTCATTGACTTGGAATTTGCGCCCTTTTATAATGGAATATACAAGATTATACCACCTGTAAATCCGCGGGCAAAGGGAATCGGGAATACCTGTGGAAAAAGATTTACGGGAATTGGAATCAGGGAGAGACCGTTATGACGGAAAAGCTAAAACAATACAAAAAGAGCATTTGGAGAGTTCCGCTGATTGCGGTTGTGGCCGGTTTTTTCTATACTCCTTTGTATGTGGAGATCGCGGTCAGATTTGGCGTGACGGGCCCCGGCGTGATTGACGATGGGGTAATGCTGTTGGCCAGCGGCGGCATCCTTTTGGCGGTATTGGCGCTGGGCGGCGTTCTTCTGCTGAGAGGGCAGCCGAGAAGAGAGATATTGATCTCAGCGGGCATAGTTTTTGGGTATGGGATTTTTGTGTCTTTCATCCAGATGGTTACCGGGAGTACAACCGGAACGGCTGCAGTGATTTTTATGTACTTATTTCAGCCCCTGGAATGGACCGGATTTTTCCCGGAACTTTTCGCGTATTTACAAAATCATTTTGGAGTTTCCCTTCCGGTGATTTTGTGGTTTCGTTTCGTTGTCCCGTTTGTATTTGTAGTGTTTGGAAAGAAATAGGGAATTGATAAAAGCATAAGGAGGAGCAAAAATCATGGGATTATTCGGAAAAAAGAGGGGGGATTCGTCAGCCAAAAAGACGGACCAAAAAGCAGAGGAAACGCAGCAGGAAATAAAGCAGGAGATGAAGGTGTATATCCGGGGAGCCGGGGGAACCATTGTCACCCGGTCGATTCTGGAGGGTACATCGAAACTGAAATGGCTTTTTCGCCAGGAGGGCGGACAGGGAAACGGCTGGGTGGCATTTGGGGATAAGGACAGCCAGGAATATGTAAACGACCCGAACAATATGGCCATTGTGGATTTTAACATCCTGGCCAATATGGAACCTGCGGTGGTCAATGTATTTTACATGCCCATGGGCAGTGATCTGGAATTTCGCTCTGATAAGACGGGGAAATATTTTGTGGACACAAGAACCGGAAAGGAGATTCGGGAACCCATAAAGCACCCGGCTCAGATCGCCTTTGAGAAAAACTTAAAATTCCTGAACCAGGACGCATACCCTGAGGAATTTTTCTCCATGCTGTTTACGGACAGCGGCAAGATCAAGGTGGTTTTGGCGGGAATGGCGGATTTTCCCACAGGGGAAGTGGTGCTGGCAGACCCCTTGGCGTATCTGGGAAGCAAATACGAGACGGTTTTGGACAGGCGAATCCCGGCGGGAAGCTGTCCGGTCCACTTGTCGGTCTGCCTCTCCCCCATTGCGGGGCTGCGAATCGGGGCGGCAAAACTTTCCGTCAGCGAAAAGCCGGTCATCCGCTATGAGATCGCCATGCCAAAGGGAAAGAAGAGAGAGGATTTGGGGAAGCCGGGGGTTTTCACCTTTTTCGGTGTGGACACAGGGCTTGCCTGCTTTGCGGACGGGAAGATCTCAGAGGAAAGCCGGATATTTTTTGAGAAATGGGCACAGGAGAACCCGGGAAAAAACAAGTACAACGATTATTTCGCGTCCCTGTTTCAGGAGAGCTTTAAGGCCTGCCCCAAATTTCAGAATCAGGGCGGAAGCTTTCTGGAGTGGAAACTGCCGGATAGCGGACACAGGACGGTTCTGTTTTCCAGCGGCATGGGGGACGGGGTGTACAGCGGATACTGGGGGCTGGACGCCCAGGGGGAGGCTGTGTGCCTGATTGTGGTGTTTATGAATCCGGAGTATTTTTTATAGGGGGAGGATATGGTCAGTTTTTTGGCAGGGGGCAGGACGGTGACCGTCTGGCCGTGCCCGGAGGCGGACAGGCCCGTTGTGTATCTGAATACATTTGGGGATGAGGGGGAGCGGGTGTACCGGGAAGTGAATACAGATTCCGGCCTGGATTTTACCCTGGTGGCTGTCAGCGGACTTTGCTGGGAGCACGACATGGCTCCCTGGGATATTCCGCCTGTATTTCAGGGCGATACCCGTTGTACCGGAGGGGCCGATGATTATCTGGAGCTTCTGACAGGGGAGATTGTGCCCGGGGCTGAAAGGGAGGTTCCCGGAAAGGCTTTGTGGAGGGGGATTGCAGGGTATTCCCTTGCCGGATTGTTTGCGGTGTATTCCCTTTACCGGACGGATGTATTTCAAAGGGCTGCCAGTATGTCCGGCTCTCTCTGGTTTTCGGGGTTTCGGGAGTACGTCTTTTCCCATGACATGAAAAGGAAGCCGGAGTGTATCTATTTTTCCCTGGGAGACCGGGAAAGCAGGACCGGGAATCCGTATTTAAAAGTCGTGGGGGAGCACACAGAGGAGATTCGGAATTTTTACGGGGAGAAAGGGATTGATACGGTATTCAAAAGCAATCCGGGCGGCCACGGAAAAAATACGGTCAAAAGGACGGCGGCGGGTATCAGGTGGATTTTAAAACGGTAGGTGGCAGCCGGTGTATCAGATTCAACTGATTTTGTGTGATGTAGGAGGGGTGCTGTGTTGACAAAGGTATCAGATAGGATAAAATCCGAAATTAAGAGCAGAGGCGTTTCGTGATATTGGTGCGATAAACAGTACGGACAAAAAAAGAATGTATGGGATTTTCCTGAAAAAGAGTAAGATTTGCAATAATTCGGAGCCGCCGCCGTCGGAAATAAATGCTATAATGGAGGTATCATTTTGGAAGAAAAGGAGTGCAGACATGGCAAAAAAGGCGTCGGATCACGTGAAGTATTATGAAAATCAGAACGGTCCCACCATAGGGACCGTTTCCCGGAACATCATTGAGCGGGACGGGCTGTATTTTAAAGATTTGGACGGTTCGGGGGAGTATCAGCCCTATGACGACTGGAGGCTTCCCGCCGGGGAGAGGGCAGCGGCTTATGTGAAAGTGCTGAGCACCGATGAAAAGATTGCCCAGCTTTTTATTTCCGACTGGAGGATGGGCAAATACCCCTGCGGGGTGGAGGGCCATCAGGTGGTCTTTGATGAGTCCGGCGTTCTGGACGACGCCCAGCTTCATGGAAAAAATATATTCGGAGAACAGCATCTGCCGGGGACCACGCAGTTGCTTAAGGAATGGTTTGCCCGCCACCTGATCTTGCGGGCCAATCCCACTGCGGATGATCTGGTGGACTGGATTAACCAACTTCATGCCGTTGCGGAGGAATGCCCTCATTTTGTGCCGGTCCAGGTGGTTTCCAATTCCCGCAATGAGAACGGGGAGACGGTGTTTGGCATGAATGACGCCGCGGGGGTTTTTGCCACATGGCCGGGGACCCTGGGGATTGCGGCTGCGGTGCGGGGCAGCGGCATAGGGCTCATCGACGACTTTGGCGACTGTGTCCGCCGTCAGTGGGACGCCGCAGGTTTAAAGAAAGGGTACATTTATATGGCGGATATTATATCCGACCCCAGGTGGCAGAGAAGCTACGGAACCTTTGGGGAGGACCCAAACCTGGTCTGCGACATTTTCTCCCATCTGGTTCCCAAAATCCAGGGAAGCAGCCAGGGAGTGACAACGGACGGAGTGGCTATGACGGTGAAGCATTTCCCCGGAGGAGGCGCCAGGGAAAACGGCTTTGACCCCCACTATGAGATGGGACAGTGGAATGTGTATCAGACGGAAGGTTCCCTTGAAAAATACCATCTTCCGGGATTTCAGACGGCCATTGACTGCCATGTTTCTTCTGTCATGCCCTATTACGCCAAGCCGTCCAGGGAAAAGAGCGCGCCACAGACTGACAGGGACGGCAATGCCATGGAATTTAAGCCCTATGGATTTGCCTACAACAGAGAGTTTATCCAGGGACTTTTGCGGGAACAGATGGGGTTTGAGGGGTATATTAATTCGGATACGGGAATCGTACACAACATGGGCTGGGGCGTGGAGATGCTGGATAAGCCGGAGCGCATCGGATTTGCGGTGAATCAGGCGGGGGTGGACTTGATCAGCGGCCTTTTTGATAACCAGTATGGCCGTGAGGCCTACGACCGGGGAGTAAACGGCTATTATGAGACTCATCCCGTGCCGGAAGGATTCCGGAAAGAAGATCTTGTATTGACCCAGGAGGCCCTGGACCGGGCCGTAACCCGCACGCTGACAGAGATGTTTGCCCTGGGCCTGTTTGAAAATCCCTACCGGGACCCGAAAAAGGCGGTGGAAGCGGCTGCAGAAGAGAGCGCCTGGGCCAGTGCCATGGACGTCCACAGAAAGAGCGTGGTTCTGCTGAAAAATGACGGGACGCTGCCCCTTTCTCCGGAGAAGATAAGGCAGAAAAAGATATACGGGGAGTGTTTTTATAAGGATGGCCAAAGGGCAGGGGAGGCCACCGCAAAGCTGAGAAAGGCGCTGGGAGATACTTTGAAAGACAGCGGCGCCTGCCTTACCGAAGCTTATGAGGAGGCGGATTACGCCATATTGATGCTCCATCCTTCTTCCGGGGCGTATTTTAGCGCCACCAAGGGCTATTTGGAGCTGGATTTGTGCGATGATAAGCAGGTTTTCGATGTGGACAGGGAAGGCCGTCCCTCCAGGGAGACCCACCTGGAGACGACCTTAAAAGGAGTGGACCGCATCAAAGAGATCGCGTCTGTTGTCCGGGGAAAGGGCGGAAAGGTTATCGGAAACCTGAATATCACCCTGGCTTGGGAGGTGGGCAACGTAGAGCCCTGCCTGGACGCCATGACAGCGGGGTTTGACACGGACCAGTCCGCGGTTCTTGATGTAATGTTCGGCAGATTTGCCCCTGTGGGAAAGCTTCCGGTTACTTTGCCAAGAGGGGACGAGGTGCTGGCCGTGGACGAGATGGGAGTATGTGTCAGCCCCAACGACGTGCCGGGCTATGACAAAGATCTGTATATGCCAAAAGGCTTGAAGGATGAAAACGGGAAGGCGTATGCTTACCGGGACGGGGCGGGAAATTATTATGAGCTGGATTTTGGGCTGACCTATTAAGGGAAAGAGATAGAGGTACTTGATTGGCGGTTCGGGAAACATAAAAAGGCCTTCTGTGAAAATGGTAGGATATTCTTGCTGCCTTTCACAGAGGGCTAATTTTATTTTCTCACGGGTTGGTTTCACGACAACCGCCGCCCCTTGCGCACCCAACAAAACAGCAAAACCCCCAGGAACAGAAACCAGGTCATCCATCATTGTGTGACCAAGTAAAATAACGTTTTCAAAAGCCAAGATTGTGACAGCTCTCTCCAGGGACCATATTCTGACAAGATATGGTCCCTGAGATTTATCCATATATAATTATCCCTCCCACCCGCCAAAAGTGCCTCCCTGGTTTGGGACTTGGACGGAAGGATGTCAAAATACGTCAGGTTGGCAGTCAAAAAAGAACATTGCAATGGAAAGGGGGAAAAGAGTATAATAGAAATAGATTAAGGGGGGAGCTGGTGCTTTACACGGCGGATATTGAGAGAGCGAAGAACACCATGAGCCGAACCGCGGTCACCATAGAGACAGAGGTTGCGTACCTGGTGGGAGCGCCTTCGCAGCAGTGGCTGGAGGAGGCCAAAAGGAGCATTGAAGGGGGAAAGGTGTCGGATGAGGCGCTGATGCATCTGGTACTGCTGCCCCTCACATACAAAGGCAGGGAGAAGAAACAAAAGGCTGTCAGGGAATGTGTTCATCTGGCGAGGCAGATACCGGATAAGGGGCAGGAGACGTTTGCGCTGTCAGGAATACTGTCTTTTACGGACAAGGTAATTGATGAGGAAACCAGGCAGTATATCAAGGAGGTGATCGGAATGACGCAGGTTGGAAAGATGTTGATGGATGAAGGGATTCAACAGGGGGATATGGAAAGAGCAAAAAGGACGGCTCTTAAGATGCTGAAACGGGGAGATTCTTTAAACGATGTGGCAGAGGTGCTGGAGCTCCCTATGGAGACCATTAAAACATGGGAAAAGGAATTATGTGTTGTTGTGTGAGATAGTATGATGTGGAGAACACGGAGGAATAAAAAAATGAAATATGCATTTTACGGATGGAATCACGGGGATGTTCCCCCGGTTACGGATGAGTACCAGGGGATCCATACGCCCAGAGACCTGTATGACGCCCTTTCGGACATCTGGTGCGAGTACACTTGCGCGCCCAGGCTGCGAAAGGGGTGGAGCAGCGAGAACAAGACTCTGGGACAGTGTTCCATCACGGCTTTTCTTGCCCAGGATCTATTTGGGGGCAGAGTTTACGGGATACTGCGTCCGGACGGCAATTACCATTGCTACAATGTGGTGGGGAACTGTGTGTTTGACCTGACCAGCGAGCAGTTTGGGGATGAGGTGCTGTGCTATGAGGGCAATCCGGAGCAGTTCCGTGAAGTACACTTTGGCAAGGAGGAGAAGCGGCAAAGGTACGAGTATCTTAAGGATAAACTGCGGGAGCGGTTTGGGAAGAAGGGATAAGGGTTATTTTGTCTTCTCCACAAAATCCCTCATAGCCTCAGAGATCTTAATCTGCTGGGGGCACACCGCCTCACAGCTTCTGCAGCCGATGCAGGCCGCAGGCCGTTTTTCCTCCGGAAGCGCCCTCATGGCCATAGGCGCGATGAAGCCGCCTTCCGTAAAGCAGTGTTCATTGTACAGGGCCAGAAGGGACGGGATATCCAGGCCCTTGGGGCAGTGGGTGGTGCAGTAGCGGCATGCGGTGCAGGGAAGAACTTTCTTTTCAAGCATTTTGGCGGCAATTCCAAGAAGTCCCTTCATCTCTTCATCTGTGAGGGGCTTCTCCTCCCGGAAGGTGTCGATGTTTTCCTTCAGCTGTTCAAAGTTGGACATGCCGGAGAGGGTGACCGTCACTTCCGGAATCGTCTGAAGGAACCGGAACGCCCAGGCCGGAATCTTCTCTTGGGGGCGCATGGCCAAAAGGGCTTTTTCATGGTCTTCTGGCAGGGAAGCCAGACGGCCGCCTCTGAGAGGCTCCATGACCCAGACGGGGATGTTGTACTCCCGTAACAGCTCCACCTTTGCCTTGGCGTCCTGGAAGGTCCAGTCCAGATAATTAAGCTGAATCTGGCAGAACTCCATATCGTTGCCGTATTGTTCCAGAAAACGCTTCATCACATCCAGGCCGCCGTGGGCGGAAAAGCCCAGATGGCGGATCCGCCCGGCCTTTTTCTGTTTGGTCAGATAGGCATGAATGCCGTATGTCTCATCCAGATAGGCGTCTATGTTCATCTCGCATACATTGTGGAAAAGGTAGAAGTCAAAATACTCCACCTGGCATTTTCTCAGCTGCTCCTCAAAGATAGGCTGAACCTTGTCCATATTGGAAAGGTCGTAGCCCGGAAACTTTGTGGCCAGATAGAAGCTGTCCCGGGGATAGGGCTTTAAAAGTTTTCCCATGACAAGTTCGGACTGCCCCTCATGGTAGCCCCATGCCGTGTCATAATAGTTGATGCCCTGCTCCATGGCATAGGCTGTCATCTTTTCGGCCGCCCCTTCGTCGATGACCCCGTCCTTCCCGTCGATCACCGGAAGGCGCATGGCGCCCATACCCAGGGCGGACAACTCCAAATCCTGAAATTTCTTGTAGATCATACGTCTTATGCCTCCTGTTTTTCCTGTTTTACAGGTCCAAAAGATATGTAGTAATATGCGGACATAGTATCACGACCGCTTGAACCTGGCGCAACAGTATTTGTATTGTACGGTTATTGTACTATAAGGCAGCCGGGAAAGTAAAATGCTTTTTAGGCAGGGCGCGGCATACCTTTTAAGTATGCCAGTTTTCCAAAGGGCTGCAGTCAGGGCCCCGGTCAGGGTCCCAGCGGCTGCATTCTTCCTGAAATTCTTTTATCTGGACAGAGGAAAAAGCGCAAGGGGAATAAGAGTCGATTGAGCCTTGCGGATATAGACATAAAATCATATAATAGACCTGTATCCAACGTGTACGACGCATACCCCATGGGAAACAGTGGTTATGGGGAGGAGGAGTCTTCCCTGGAGGACACGGCAAAGGCGGCCCTTGGGGGCAAGCGCGTATTGATCGAGAAATCCAAAAGAAAACAGGAAAGGAAGCATATGAAATCATGACAGACAACAAACTGGTATTAGCTTATATTGGCAATGGAAAAAGCGCCAACCGTTACCACATTCCTTATGTGCTTCAGAGGAAGGATCACTTTACGGTCAAAACCATCTTTTCCCCGCGTATCCACCACGATGTCTGGGCGCGGCTGGACGGGGTGTACTATACGGAGAACGCGGAGGATGTATTTGGAGATCCCGAGATTGATCTGGTGGTGATAAGTACCCAGCTGGGCCTTCATTATGAGTACACAAAGCGGGCCCTTGAAAGCGGGAAACACTGTCTCTGCGAAAAGCCGTTTATGGAGACAAAGGCCCAGGCACAGGAACTCTTTGATCTGGCAGAGAAAAAGGGACTGTACTGTTCGGCCTATCAGAACCGCCGCTATGACAGCGATTTTCTGACTGTGCAGAAGGTGATCGAGAGCGGAAAGCTGGGGGAGCTTTTAGAGGTGGAGATGCACTACGACTATTACCGGCCCGAGGTGCCGGAGAGGGCGGTTTTCAGCCCTTCCTCCTCCTACCTTTACGGTCACGGCTGCCATACCCTGGATCAGGTTATCAGTTATTTTGGGAAACCTAATGGGATCCGGTATGATGTGCGGCAGCTTTTAGGACAGGGCCGCATGAACGATTATTTTGACATTGACCTGTATTACAAAACCATGAAAGTGTCGGTAAAATCCAGCTATTTCCGGGTAAAGAGCCGGCCAAGGTTTGTGGTTTACGGCAAAAGGGGCATGTTTGTGAAAGAGACGGAGGACCGCCAGGAAGAGCACTTAAAACTGTTTTATATGCCCGGGCAGCCGGGGTTTGGGCTGGATGAGCCGAGACATTATGGGGTGCTGACTTACTATGACCAGGACGGCGGGTTCCATGAGGAGAAGGTGTCAAGCTTGGCCGGGGATTACGGGCGCGTTTACGATGATATTTATGAATGCATTGTAAATGGGAAGGAGCCGGTCATCAAATCGTGGCAGACTCTGTTCCAGATGGAGATGCTGGAGGAGGGGATAAGGAATCTGAGGTAAGGGGGCTGCCGGAAGTTGGACTTTGGCTGTAACAGTTCAAGAGTTATCTGAACGGTTGCGATAAAGGGAGCCATATAGAGACAGGAGTAAAGCCGGAAACTGACAGACAACAGTTTCCGGCTTATTCAATATCACCCTTTTTCTATTTTCCCTGTTTGATGGTCTTTAAGATATAGGTGCTGAGCAAGAACCCGCCTGCCGCAAATACAGCCATGATGATATAGACAATGCGGTAACCGGTAAGGCCGTCAAATTTATCAAGGATCCC
Source organism: uncultured Hungatella sp. (assembly GCA_910585645.1). Classification (GTDB taxonomy): domain Bacteria; phylum Bacillota; class Clostridia; order Lachnospirales; family Lachnospiraceae; genus UBA3402. The sequence continues at coordinate 11,132 of CAJUFP010000069.1, forward strand.
TCCGTATACGGCATACATAAATGCTCCTGGCAGATATCCGATAAAGGAACCCATGGACATGGCGGAACCTGTGATCTCCCGGGGGACATGAACCTCATCCATAGGAGCGAAGAAGATGGCGCGCATGCTGTAGACACAGGCGCTGATGCACAGGGTAATGGCCATTCCAAGAAAGATCCCCATGGACTGGTGAGGCAGTAAGGAAAACACAGCCAGAATCACGCCTACGATCACAAAGGCGATCTGCAGGTATTTGGTGGCGGAGTGAAGGACTTTATCCGTGATAAAACCTCCCACAGGTCCGCCCAACATTTTCAGGCCGTACTGGTTGATGATCCCGTAAACGCCTACCATAGCAGCGGGAAGAGCATAGGCCTCTTCCAGAAATGGGATAAAGTAGGTAAGCCCACAGTAAACGCTGTATACAAAAAATACGTTAAAAGATACGAGCCAGATATTTTTGTTCTTCAGAGCGCGCATAACGCCTTCCCAGGCCCGTTTATTGGCGTTGGATGCATCTGTCTGTTGGCTGTCTGACACTTTTGCGGTATTTGCATCAGGAGCCGCGTCCGGTTCCAGCAAAAAGTACATCACAATGCCGATGATGCCGGGGACAACGGAATAGAACAGGATCGCCATTTTCAGGCCTGTGGCAGTGCTTCCCATTGCGGAAAAGATTCCCAGGGCGCCAAAAGCGATAACGGTGTCCATCAGTCCTCTTCCGGCTTCCATGATGCCGAACATACGACCCTGCTCATCCTCATTGCCCAGAAGCCGAACGGTCTTAAGCATGGTTGGCCAGTACAGCATATCCGCGCAGACCGCCAGCAGGCAGTAGATGAAAAGGAAGACCGGGTAGGACGGAAACGTGGAAAGCCAGATTCCGCATACACAGATACTGATGAGGGACAGAGGGATCATGATCTTTTTCGAAACCCGATCTGTCAGATAAATGGAGGCCAGGAAGCCGAAGGTAGAGATCAGGCCGGCAATACTCATTGCGGTTCCGATCTGTGTGTGGGACAGACCCATAAATTCCTGCATGGGTACATAAAAAGCATCTTTTAAAAATCCCAGCTTATAGATGGTGCCGGCTCCCAGCATCAGGATTCCAAATGAAATCCATTTTTTTTCGATGGTTCCCTTTTTTGTTTGAGACATAATGGCTTACCTCATTATTCTATTGGATTTTGTATAACGATTGGATCAGTTGAAACGGATTTGACAATTCCCAGTATAGTTGTATTTTTGTGTAATGTCAAGTGAAAATGTGCAAAAAGATGTAAAAATATGCAAATCAAGAAAAGAATGCTGTTCTTTTTCATAGGAAGAAGTTGCAAAAATGTGTAATATCAGAAAAATATATATTGCAATTTGTGTAAATGTGTGGTAATATTGTCATGAAAAATGGGTTTGACAAATAGAAGGGGAATAAATAGATGTTATCAGAACAGAGATACGAGGAGATTTATCAGCTGTTGGAACGGGAAGGCAGTGTGAGGACCATTACTCTTTGCGACGCGCTGCAGACCTCCCGGGAAACCATAAGAAGAGATCTGGAAACGATGGAGGCCAAAGGATTGTTAAGGCGTATCCGAGGCGGCGCTATGAAGCTGGAAGTACCTCAGAATAAAGACCTGACCTACACTTCGTTCAGCAAGAGACGGGAAGAGCATATTTCCGATAAGGAAGCGATCGCTCTGGAAGCCGTAAACCACATCTGCGAAGGGCAGGCCATTGCCCTGGATTCAGGGACTACTGCTCTTTTTCTGGCAAAAGCGGTGAAAGCAAGATTTCGTTCTTTGACAGTTGTGACCAATTCTCTTGCGGTGGCTCAGGAGCTGGCAGGAGCTGAGGGAATTACCTTAGTCCTGACAGGCGGGGTGTACCGGGCGGACGAGGAAGCCTTTGTATCTGATGTCGCGACACTTATTTTTTCCAGGATTAATGTAGATATATTTTTCCTTACCACCTGCGGTATATCCGTGGAGCGAGGAGTCACATATCAGAGGATGGATGAGATTTCTGTGCAGAATAAAATGATGGAGGCAGCAGACCGCACCATTGTGCTGGCAGACAGCTCCAAAATGGGCAATAATTCCCTGGTAAAGATGTGTGGTCTCGAAGATATTTCCATGGTTATTACGGATTCCGGTGTTTCGGCTGCGCAGGCAGAAGCTTTTGAGAGCGCGGGGGTAAGGGTAGTCATTTCAAAAGAAAGGAAAGGATAGATCATGACCACACCGAAAAATCAGGAAAACAGACGGCCAAGCGTGCTGCTTGTATCTGTAGACGCGTTAAAACCAGAATTTGTGTTTGAACAGGAGCGCCTGGGAGTCAGGCTTCCTAACATCACCCGGTATTTTGTGGAGAACGGCCTTACGGCGAGAGCGGGAAGTAAGAGCGTATTTCCCACATTTACCTATCCATGCCATCAGAGTATGATAACCGGAACGAACCCGGCTGTCCATGGGATTGTAAACAATGGGATCTTTGACCCGGTGGGAGAACATAAAGGGGCCTGGTATTGGTTTGCCAATGATAAAGTGAAGACGCTGTGGGAGGCGGCAAAAGAGGGCGGGTACTGTTCGGCCAGCGTGGCGTTTCCCACATCTGTAGGCGCGAAGGGCGACTACATCGCGCCGGAGTTCTGGTGGGACGGAAGCCAGATTGACAGCCGGTTTATTGACGCGGTGGCAAAGCCCCAGGGGCTGATCCGTGAGATGGAGAAAGACATCGGTGTCTACGCAGGAGGTCTGGATCTTTCAGATGAGGGGGATGCCCAGAGAGGAAAGGCGGCTTTGTGGATGTTAAGGAACAAGCTTGGGCCGCAGATTTTGGAGAAACCGTTTTTTATGTCCGCCTATTTTGCCAGCTTTGATGAGAGCGCCCACCAAAACGGCGTGTACAGCAGGCAGGCGGCAGACAGCTTAGAAAAGATAGACCGGATGCTTGGAGAACTGATAGAAGAAGCCGAAAGGATCACAGAGGGTAATTTAGTAGTCTGTGTGGTATCGGATCACGGGACGCTGGATAATACCCACAATATATCTCCAAATATCCTTTTGAAGGAGGCGGGCCTGATCGAGACGGACCACAGGGGAAATGTGGTAAGCTGGAGAGCATTCAGCCAGAGAGCCGGAGGCACGGCGGAGGTCCGGCTGGCTGATCCGGAGGACCAGGAGGCGGCAGAACGCTTAAAAGAGATCATGGACCGTCTGATCGCGGATCCGGAAAGCGGGATTCTGGAGATCGTAGACAATGAGGGAGCAAAGAAACGGGGCGGATTTCCGGACGCGGCATATGTGCTGATCTCCCAAAAGGGCTATGAGCTTAGGGATGATGTGGAAGGGGAATACTGCCGCAAACGGCTGACACAGAAAGCCCAGCACGGATATAGTGAGGAATTTTCAGAGATGCGGGCTTCCTTTATGCTGACCGGAAAGGGGATTGTCCCCGGCAATCTTGAACATGTCCGTTTGATCGATGTAGCTCCGACCCTGGCGGGGATTATGAATGTAGAATTGCCGGATGCAGAGGGACGAAACGTGCTGGAATGAGGAACAGCTCATGGAAAAAACAGAATATTTGTTCAAAACCCTGGCAGATCTCCTCTGGGGAAACTGGCTGTTAGCGGCTCTTTTAGGGTTGGGGATCTTTTATACCGTGATGACCCGGGGGATCCAGATAACGTGTGTACGGCTTCTTGGGAAAGGCTTCTTCCGCTTCTCCAGAGATACAAAGGATAATCGGAAATGTTCCTCCTACCAGGCTCTGTGCGCGGCTGTAGCCAGCTGCGTAGGGAGCGGTAATATCGTAGGCGTATCCACGGCCATCCTGTCAGGAGGTCCGGGGGCGCTCTTCTGGATGTGGATGGCCGCGTTTTTGGGGATGGCCACCAAATTCGGGGAGATCGTTATGGGGATCTGTTATCATGGCCGTGATGAAAAAGGTGATATTGCCGGAGGACCCATGTACTATATAGAACACGGCATGGGCTGGAAGAAGGCCGGAGTCTTTGTGGCAGTGCTGCTGTTTGTTCAAAATGCCGGAGGTACGCTGATCCAGTCCAATACCATCGCCAACGTGGCCAATGAGGCGTTTAAGGCTCCGTTTTTGCTGACAGGCTGTGTGATGGCGGTAAGCATGAGTCTGATCATCCGGGGCGGGTTTAGACGGTTAGTCCAGGTAGCTCAGAGGGTAGTTCCTGTGATGGCGGGAATCTATGTGTGCGGCGGCTTGGTGGTGCTCCTCCTTAACGCAGGGCAGATACCGGCCATGGTGTCATCCATCCTAAAGGGGGCATTTTCCATTCGGGCGGGGACAGGAGCTTTGGCAGGCATTACCATAAAGGAAGCCATGCGGTTTGGCGTGGCAAGAGGATTATACTCCAACGAGGCAGGCGAAGGGTCAGCGGCTGTCCTGCATTCTTCCGCGGAAGTGGATCATCCGGTCCGTCAGGGGCTTTATGGGGTGATCGAAGTCTTTATTGATACGATGATCATCAGCAGCACTACAGGGTTTGCGGTTTTGATCACCGGAGCGAACGGGTTTCATGAGAACGCTTCGACTCTGGCAGCGGCGGCATTTAAAAGCGTGCTTCCAGGAATGCAGTATGTTATCTATATCAGCCTCATCCTGTTTGCCAGCACTTCTCTGATGAGTCAGTGGTATTTTGGCCATGTAAGCCTGACCTATCTTAAGAGGCCGGGACTGGCGGCTGTTTATCGGTTTTTGTTTCCTGTGATCATTATCCTGGGAAGTCTTGGGAGCATTGATATGGTCTGGTATATTCAGGACTGCGCGTTAGGCCTGCTGATCATTCCCAATATTGCGGCGCTGTTCCTTCTCGGCCCTCGGGTGAGAAAAGCGGTGGTAGAATTTATGGATCCGAAAAACGGGTATTTAAAATTAGAAGAGGAGAATACATAGATGAGAAATGATCTTCAGAACTATATTGATACGATTCCCGCAATAAAGGACGGGTATCAGATGAAAGAAACGTTTTGGCTCAATGATAAGATCGTCGCCGGGGGAGAGAGGACGATTCGTCTGCTTTCCCCGGAGAAGATCGATGACGCGCGAGACAGGTTGGAGCGTTTTGCCCCCTATCTAAAAAAAGTTTTTCCGGAGCTTAAAGAGACGGGCGGAATTATCGAGTCGGAACTTCGGGAGATCGAGGGGATGAGAGATTTTCTGAACAGGAATTACGGGGCAGAGGTGGAAGGACGTCTGATGCTGAAAATGGACAGCCATCTGCCGATCTCCGGTTCGGTGAAGGCCAGAGGAGGCATCTATGAGGTGTTAAAACATGGTGAGGATCTGGCGCTTAAGGCCGGGCTTTTGAAAGAGACGGACGATTACGCTGTGCTGGCAGAACCGAGATTTCTGGAATTTTTCGGGAGGCATACGGTACAGGTTGGCAGCACCGGCAATCTGGGAATGAGCATTGGTATCATGAGCGCAAAGCTTGGCTTCCATGTGATTGTCCATATGTCCGCAGACGCAAAGCAGTGGAAAAAAGATCTGCTGAGAAGCCGGGGCGTGGAGGTAATAGAGTACGCGGATGATTACTGCGCAGCTGTGGAGCAGGGGCGGAAGCGCTCGGACGAAGACCCGATGAGTTATTTTGTTGATGACGAGAATTCCAGAGATCTGTTTTTGGGATACAGCGTTGCGGGAGGGAGGCTGAAGGCTCAGCTAGAGGAGAGAAATATCGCGGTTGACAGAGAACATCCGCTGTTTGTCTACATCCCCTGCGGGATCGGAGGAGCGCCTGGCGGGGTGACTTATGGGCTGAAACAGATCTATGGAGACAATGTACACTGCTTCTTTACAGAGCCGGTCCATGCCTGCTGCATGTTGTTTGGTATGGCAACAGGACTTCATGACCAGGTTTGTGTCAAAGACTTTGACATTGACGGCAGGACGGATGCGGACGGGCTGGCTGTGGGACGTCCCTCGGCGTTTGTGGGAAAAGTTGTGGAGCCTGTGCTTTCCGGAATTGCCACAATCGAGGACAGGAAGCTATATGATCTCATGAGAGGACTTCTTGACAGTGAGGATATTTTTATTGAACCCAGCTCTTGCGCTTCTTTTGCGGCGCTGATCCGCCCGAAAGATCTGAAGCGTTATATTGAGAAGGCAGGGCTTTCCGGCAAAATGAAGAACGCGACGCATATCGCGTGGGCCACAGGGGGAAATATGGTGCCGGAGGAGATGAGGAAGGAGTACCTGAACAAGGGTTTATCTTAAGGAGCTTTATGGATGAAATATGAATTGCTGGTTCTGGACATTGATGGAACTGTGACCAACTCAAGAAAGGAGGTAATGCCCAGGACGCGAAAAGAGGTGATACGGCTCCAGAAACAGGGGGTTAAAGTCGTCCTGGCTTCGGGCAGGCCGCCGGAAGGTATCTATCCCATAGCCAGGACACTGAAGCTGGATGAATTTGACAGCTATATTCTGGCTTTTAATGGAGGAAAGATCATTCACCTGAGGACGGGGAAATGTATTTTTGAGCGGCGGCTTCCGGCACACATTCCCAAAAGGCTGTGGAAGGATGCTCTGGATAATGGTATAGGTATGGCTGCCTATGCAGAAGGCGTCATTCTGGCAGGGACGGTGCCTGATCAGTATCTGAAATTGGAGTCTGGGATAACCCGGATGCCCATACGATACTATAAAGAACTGGGAAATCAGATGGAACTTGTGGTAAATCAGTGTATTCTTACCGGGGATCCGGATATTTTAGACAGGGTGGAGCCCGTTCTTTTCGGCAGGTATTTTCATGAAGCGCAGATCTTTCACTCAGAACCTTTTTACCTGGAGGTAAGTCCGAAAAATGTGGATAAGGCTTACGGGCTTAAGTATCTGCTGCCTATGCTGAACATAACCAGGGAGAAGATGGTATGCTGCGGCGACAGCTATAATGATATCCGCATGCTGCAGTACGCAGGCCTGGGGGTAGCCATGAAAAACGCGCCTGGGGGCGTTAGAAATGTGGCAGATGTAGTGAGTAAAGATGATAATGACCATGATGGTATTGCCGGGGTGGTGAGACAGATCTGGGGCGGTGTGCCGTTTTAACTTAAACGGCGTACCGCTCCAGGTGATAATTGAGCTCAGCCCCGATGAGAAGGATGCAGATACAGATATAAAGCCACAGCATCAGGACCACCACAGCGGTCAGGCTTCCGTACATGTAGGAGTAATTGCTGAAATTATTAAAGTAGATGGAAAACAGGCCGGAGAACACGATCCACCCCAGGGTGGAGAACATGGCTCCGGGAAGCTGGCTTTTTAAGCTGTGGCGGCGAAAGGGCACCAGGGTGTAGAGTCCCGCGAACACAACGACCAGTATGAACAGGGCCAAAAAAGACCTAAGGCTGATCACATACCGGGTAAATCCTGACACCACGGGAAAAATCCGAAGGATCAGCCGCTGAAGGCTGGTACCCAGGACCAGCAGCAGGAGGCTGGCAATGCAGGCCACCACAAACAAAATGGTGTAGCCGGAGCAGATCAGCCGCCGCATAATGTAACCTCTGGGCTGAGGGCTTTCGTAGACCCGGTTTAGGCCCCGCTCAATGCCCAGCATCCCCCTGGAGGCGGACCATATGGCCACAATGGCGCTTATGGACACCACGGTTGCAGGGGACTTCATGTACAGTTCATCTACGATCCCCACCACCAGGGAGTCCAGCATATCCGGCATGATGGACACCAGAAGCTCTAAAAGATCCGACTTATTGACAGCCGGGATGAACTGGATCAGGGTCAGAAGGAGCATAATAAAAGGAAAAAAAGATATGACAATAAAGAATGAGGCCTGAGCGGCATAGACCGTCACCTCATCTTTTTTATATTTGTCAAAGATTCGTTTGCCTTGTACCAGAAGAGAGATCATCAGTTCCTGCCTTTCTCTTAGTTCTTTCAAGTCTGTTTTTATGTATCTTAGCATGAGTTTGGGAAAATGGCAAGACAGCAAAAAGGCCTGTTATCGCAAGCATCCATAGTTTAATTTCATGGACTTTAGCCCTGTAATGTGGTATACTCCAAAACAAACAAGGCCGGGAAGAGGATGTGACGGCATGTGGCGTATCAATGATTAAGAATATGGAGATAATATGGAGTATATTCCCGCAAAGACCATTGTGACAAAGACAAAGAGCAGCAGCTGGTTTGGCATTGACTATAATATGAATATTTACAAGGGCTGCTGCCATGGATGTATCTACTGCGACAGCCGCTCGGAGTGCTATCAGATCAGGGATTTTGACACGGTCCGGGCCAAGGAAAACGCTCTGGCCATCATCCGGGACGACCTGCGCCGGAAAACGCGAAAAGGGGTGGTGGGCATGGGGGCTATGAGCGACCCCTACAATCCCTTTGAGAAAGAGCTTCTCCTGACCAGGCATGCCCTGGAGCTGATCGACGCTTTCGGGTTCGGCGCTTCGGCGGCAACCAAGAACACTCTGATGCTGCGGGATATGGATATTTTTGAGAGCATAAAAGAGCATTCCCCGGTGCTGTGCAAGGTGACTGTCACCACCACGGACCGGGAGCTGGCAGGGAAGATCGAGCCGGGAGCGCCGCCCCCAAAGGAGCGCCTTGACATGGTGGCCGCCTTAAATGACCGGGGGATCTTTGCCGGTGTCCTGCTGATGCCAGTGCTGCCTTTTCTGGAGGATTGCGAGGACAACATTCTGTCCGTGGTAAGGGAGGCCCATAATGCGGGGGCAAGGTTTATCTACTGCGCCATGGGCATGACCCTGCGGGGAGAGCAGAGAGAGTGGTATTATGACAAGCTAAGAGAACTGTTTGGCGGCCGGGATCTGGTGGGGCAGTACATGCGGACTTACGGGAACCGGTATGAATGTCCCAGCCCAAGGGCCAGGAAACTGTGGGGCATATTCACAAAGGAGTGCCAGAAGTTCGGTATCCTATATGACATGAAGGATATCATACATGCGTATAAGAGAAGATATGAGGTCACACAGCTCAGCCTGTTCGATCTGTAGAATGGAGGTAATATGGAAGGGAAAATGACGAAACTGGAGAAATACTGGATCCTTTACGATGTAGGAAACTCAGCCTTTGTGCTCCTGGTGTCCACCATCCTGCCTATTTATTTTAATTATCTGGCAGGGCAGGGCGGGGTGTCGGAGGTGGACGCTCTGGCTTTCTGGGGATACGCGGCGTCAGTGTCCACCCTTTTGGTGGCGTTTGTGGGGCCTGTGCTGGGGACCATGGCAGATACCAAAGGGTACAAGAAGCCGATCTTTACAGCCTGTATGGCAGTGGGGGCTACAGGGTGCGCGGCTCTGGCCCTGCCAGTGTCCTGGAGCGTGTTTCTGGTTATTTTTGTCATAGCCAAGGTGGGGTATTCTGCCAGCCTGATCTTTTATGACGCCATGCTGTCCGACGTGACAGAGCCGGGGCGGATGGATCAGGTCTCCTCCCAGGGGTACGCGTGGGGGTATATTGGCAGTTGTGTGCCTTTTGTGATCAGCCTTGGGTTTGTGCTGGGCAATGAGGCCATAGGAATCTCCATGTCCGCTGCCATGGCCATCGCGTTTTTCATAAACGCCGGGTGGTGGCTTGCCATGACCATGCCTCTCCTTAGAACATACCGGCAGAACCACGGGGTGGCAAAAAAAGAGCATGTGGTGAGGGAGAGCTTTGGAAGGCTGTTTCGAATCCTGGGAGATATTAAAAAGGAGCGGAAGATCTTCCTGTTTCTGGTGGCGTTTTTCTTCTATATTGACGGGGTATACACCATCATCGAGATGGCCACAGCCTATGGCAGCGCCATCGGGCTGGATACCCAGGGGCTTTTGCTGGCCCTTCTGGTGACCCAGATCGTGGCTTTTCCCTGCGCCATCTTCTTTGGGAAGGCGGCGAAAAAGTACAAGAACACTACCCTGATCAAGGTCTGCATTGTGTGTTACTTCTGCATCGCTCTTTTTGCCATTCAGCTGGATAAACAGTGGGAGTTCTGGTTTCTGGCGGTGTGCGTGGGCATGTTCCAGGGCGGGATCCAGGCCCTGTCAAGGTCGTATTTCGCGAGTATCATCCCGCCGGAAAAGTCCGGGGAGTTTTTTGGGATCTTTGATATCTGCGGAAAGGGCGCGTCCTTTATCGGCACGGCCCTGGTGGGAGTTATCACCCAGGCAACCGGAAACCCCGGCATGGGAGTGGGGATGCTGGCAGCGCTTTTTGCCATAGGCTTTGGGGTATTTGGAGTAGCGGCCAAGGAGTCCCCGAAAAGGAAGGGAGCAGGTGAATGAGATGAAAAGCGGCGGGACAAATGATGTGGCGCCTGTTGTGGTGACAGCGGGGATCGTGGCTGTGTGGGAATTGGCGGTGGTGATCTTTCAGATCCCCGGGTATGTGCTGCCTTCTCCCATCCAGGTGGCGGCGGCCTTGATTCAGGAAAGAGGAACACTGGCCAGTCACGGGGTGGTGACTGTGGCGGAGGCGCTGACTGGTATCGCCATATCCTTGGTGTTTGCGGTGATCTTAGGAGTGGTCATGGACTGTTTTCCCCTGGCGCGCCGGGGGATCTACCCGATCCTGGTGGCGACCCAGACAGTGCCTATGATCGTTATGGCTCCGATCCTGATCATCTACATGGGGTTTGGCGTGGGGCCTAAGATTCTTACTGTTGTTCTGATGTGCTTTTTTCCGGTGGCTGTCAGCTTCTGCGACGGCTTAGCCCAGGTTGATGAGGAGTATGTGAACCTGGTTAGGTCCTACGGGGCAGGCAGGTGGAAAGCCTACCGTCTGGTGAAGATCCCGGCTTCCGTGCCGGCGCTGATCTCCGGGCTCAAAGTGGCGGCCACCTACAGCATAAGCGGCGCTGTGGTTGGAGAGTGGATCGGAGCCCAGAAAGGGCTGGGGTATTACCTGCTGCGGGTGAAAAACGGTTACATGCTTGACAAGGTGTTTGCCTGTGTGGCGGTGATCGTGTTTTTAAGCCTGTGCATGAACGGGGTCATCCGGCTGTACCAGCGCATGGCTCTGCCCTATCTCAAGGGAAAATAGCTGCAAAAATACATATTGTGAGGGAAAGATGAAGCTGAGCGTAGAAAAACTGGCGTTTTCGTATGAGGGCAGGAAAATCCTGGATCAGATGGGATTTTTTGTGAGACAAGGGGAGTTTGTCAGCCTCCTGGGACCTTCGGGATGCGGCAAGTCCACTATTTTAAAGATCCTGACAGGGGTGTTGACGCCGGAGGACGGCCAGGTCTTGGTAGATGGAAGACAGATCCGGGGGGTGACGGAGTTATTTGCTTATATGCCCCAAAATGACCTTTTGTTTCCCTGGAAGACGATCCTGGACAATGTGTGTCTCTACGGGTATGTCCACGGGGATCTACAGGCAATGAGGAGGGAGGCCAGGGAGAATTTTTCCGTGTTCGGCCTTTCGGGGTATGAGGACAAGTACCCGTCCCAGCTTTCAGGAGGAATGAGACAGAGAGCGGCGTTTTTGAGGACGGCTCTGTGCCGGGCGGATATCCTTCTTTTAGACGAACCCTTTGGCGCTCTGGACGTGATCACCAGAGGGGAAATGCAGGACTGGCTGGTGAATATGCGCAGACGGCTCAACAAGACTGTGCTTCTGGTGACCCATGACATGGACGAGGCCATCTACCTTTCAGACCGGATCTTGATCCTCAACGGGTCGCCGGCAAGGATCACAGGGGAGATCGCCATTGAGGAGAAGGAGCGGAGGAGAGAGTGGCTTTACGGGCAGGGGGATTTGAGAAAGGAGATCCATGGAAAGATTATGGGCAAGTGATGGGAGAAATGGGATCGGAGAGGAGTTAAGCGATGCCCACACCCATATGGGGACAGTAAAAGAGCGGCAGGAACGGGAGGAGGCAGGAATTGTCAGCTTAGTCTGCCTTTCCACGCCAGAGGAGGCCAGGGAGGCATTTTCGGGGAAATGGACATATCTGATCCCTACTTGCGGGGTCCACCCGTGGCATGCGCACAGGCAGGAGGTGGAAAGTCTGCTGGAGTGGATGGAACAGTGTCCAGTGATCGGGGAGATCGGCATGGACAGCGTGTGGTGCCAGGTGCCTCTCCATACGCAGAGACAGGTGTTTGAAAAGCAGCTTGCCCTGGCCGGCGTGTGGAGGAAACCGGTGATCCTTCACACAAAAGGCCGGGAACAGGCCATTGCCCGGATCATCAGAACATATCCCAACCGCTATCTGGTCCACTGGTATTCCTGTCAGGAGCATCTGGAGGACTATCTGGACCTTGACTGTTATTTTTCTATAGGGCCGGATGTGTGGTGGAACGAGGCAGTGGCCCAGGTGGTGAAAAAAGTGCCCCGACACCGCCTTCTTGTGGAGACGGACGGCCTTGATTCGGTCAGGTGGGCTTTTGAGGAAGGGCGACGGGTTCTGGGGAAGAGAGGAAAAGATTCCCTGACAGCCGCGGATCCGGATGGACATCTTCCGCCATGGGACGAATCGGCAGAGGAGTTTTGGAAAAACGCCGGTGTTTTGGAGGCTCTGACAGTTACTGTGGAATGGGCGGCGAAAATCCTGGGCATGGCGGCAGGGGAAGCGGGAGCTATGTTTAAGGAGAACCTTGTGAATGGATTTCTGGGTGGAAAAGTCTGAAAATAAAAAAAGATTCCTCCAAATAAAAAAATCCCCTTACATAGGGAGGGCCGGCAGACGGGGGACATCTGCCGGCTAGAGTATGAAAAAGTTTTGAAAAAGGTGTATCACCTGTTTACAAGACATAGTATATGCCCTAAATGTGAATAAAGTTTGTTTTAAATGTAAATATTTTGTAAATTCAAGCGGATGAAGGATTTTTTTTTCGAAATGATTTCCGGAAGTATGTTTTAGACCATAGAGGGGAGAGGTCAGCGGTCCAGATTTTTTTGATCCTGGCGGCCCGTAAGGCGAATGACGCCGCACCCGATCTTTTCCCCGGAATTTCCGGCAGGCTGGGAGTGGAGGTCGTCCGGCATCTGGTGGATGACTACGGCTTTGCCCAGGATCTCGGGGATGATGAAGCGCTTGTCGTAGAAAGCGATCCAGGCATAGCCCTGGTTTGAGAACAGAGGCAGCAGATCTCCCATGTGCTGGGGGTGCTGGACTCCGGTGGGATTGAGATGGCCGCCTGTGTGCTGAAAGTTGTCGGAGCAGTCCCCGTTTTCATGGATGTGCATGCCGTAAAAGGCGGAACTGCCCGGCTGGGCCTTGCCCGGCAGGCCGAAGAGTTCAGCCTCCACCAGCGTGCCGCCATAGGGTGTGTTGTAAAATTTTACCAGACCGCTTAAGGTTGGAACGGCGGCGCCTCCTGTGACCCAGGCCAGGGCCTGAGGCTCACCGTCCTCTAAAAGCTCCGAAAAGACTTCGCCGGGAGTGGATTGTCTGTTTGCCATAGATATAGAAGCCTCCTTTAATGATTGGATTGTTCTTTCTTATCATATGTGTCCTGTGAGGAAGATGTGTTTTTTGGATAAGATTTCGCAAAAACCATTTGACAAACCGAATAAAATGTAGTATGGTAAACAAGGTTGTGAAAACAACCCACAGGAAAGCAGGTACGTCCACCTCACCTCGGCACGAGCAAGTGACCCGGGTTCATAGTTGAGATACATAGCAGGGAGTGCTGTGTTTTTTGGAAAGGTGGGCAGATTTTTTTTCTGGCTGCTTTTTTATTGTATATTCCCATTAACACATCACACATGGAGGTGGACGACAATTAGCGATTTAATGATTAATGAACAGATCAGGGATAAGGAGATCCGGCTGATCGGCGAGAACGGGGAACAGCTTGGAATCATGACTTCCAGAGAGGCCATGCAGCTTGCCAGAGAAGCGGAACTGGATCTGGTAAAGATCGCTCCTACGGCAAAGCCGCCGGTCTGCAAGATCATCGACTATGGTAAGTTTAGGTATGAGCAGGCGAGAAAGGAAAAGGAAGCGAAGAAGAAGCAGAAGGTCATCGAGATAAAAGAAGTCCGTTTATCTCCAAACATTGACACCAATGATCTGAACACCAAGACCAGCGCCGCCCGCAAATTCCTGGAAAAGGGCGACAAGGTAAAGGTGACGCTGCGGTTCAGAGGCCGTGAGATGGCCCACATGTCAAAATCCAGACACATCCTGGACGATTTCGCGCAGGCCTTATCCGATATCGCCGTGGTCGATAAGCCGTCAAAGGTTGAGGGAAGAAGCATGGTGATGTTTTTAACCGCAAAACGTTAAAATAGAAAGCTACGCTGCTGCCCCGGGTATCGCGGGGCGGCGGCCAACAACGATCAAGGAGGAAATTACAATGCCTAAAATGAAAACAAGCAGAGCGGCTGCAAAGCGTTTCAAAAAAACCGGAACAGGAAAGCTGGTAAGAAATAAAGCTTACAAGTCTCACATCTTAACTAAGAAGTCTACCAAGAGGAAGAGAAATCTTAGAAAAGATATCATTATGGACGCGACCAACGCAAAAGTGATGAAGAAGATTTTACCATATTTATAAGATTTCGATTATCCATAAGGAGGAAGAACCATGGCAAGAGTGAAAGGCGGCATGAACGCTAAAAAGAGACATAATAGAGTTTTAAAACTGGCAAAGGGCTACAGAGGCGCCCGTTCCAAACAGTACAGAGTGGCCAAGCAGTCCGTGATGAGAGCGCTGGCAAGCGCTTACGCCGGAAGAAAGCAGAGAAAGAGACAGTTCAGACAGCTGTGGATCGCCCGCATCAACGCGGCTGCCCGTATCAACGGATTGTCCTACAGCAAGTTTATGTACGGCTTAAAGCTGGCCGGTGTGGAGATGAACCGCAAGGTGCTGTCCGACATGGCTATTAATGACGCGGAGGGCTTCGCGAAACTGGCGCAACTGGCAAAGGAGAAGATCGCTTAAGTTGGCAGACTGCAGATTTGAAGATTGGAAGGCGGTTCCGGATGGGGGACCGCTTTTTTGCTCACTAAACAATACACCAAATTTTAATAGGAAAAAACAGAGAAAAAGTGCTTGCAAATGTAATATTGCAGTGCTATACTACATACGATCCCGTCTTTAACACTTGCAAGAAACAAAAGTGGCGTTTTCCCTCGATTTTATG
>CAJUFP010000070.1 GCA_910585645.1 uncultured Hungatella sp.
AGTGACACGAGGATTTTCAGTCCTCTGCTCTACCAACTGAGCTACCAAGGCCTGTGGCTCCACCGTGCTCCCGATGATTTCACAAAGCGCGAGACGGGATTCGAACCCGCGACCCTCGCCTTGGCAAGGCGATACTCCACCACTGAGCCACTCGCGCATAAAAAATGTGATATTGTCGCCGTCTTTGGAAGACAGAATCATTTTATCATATCTTTTTTTTAAAATCAAGGGCTAATTGGATATTTTTATCTTACCGCAGGGTGACTGTCTTAAATTCGTAGTTGTCCCCAATATAGTGCTGCTGTGTGTACTCAAAAGGTGTGCCGTTGTCCAGATACCCGATCTGTTCAATGGCCAGAACCGGGTCTGTGCTTGTAAGCTTTAGGTAAGTTTTGTCATACTGGTCCGGCCGTTTGGCGCGGATGGCGCGGTGAGCGCTCTGAATCCTGAGACCGAGCGTTTTTTCGATATATTCATAGATGGAACCATAAAGGTGTTCCTTTTTTAATCCCGGAATCAGCAGGATAGGCATGTAACAGAAATCCAGGGTGTGCCAGTTAGGCTCCCCATAGCGGTACCGGATAATATGATATACGAAATCATCAGCCAGGATGTTCAGTTTCCCTGCAACTTCCTGGCCGGCGGGGATGATTTCAAAAAGTATGACTTCTGACTGGATCTTTGACTTGTCAATGGCATTGAACAGGCCGTTGATCTGGGGGGACAGCCGGCCTTCCTGCTCGGAAAGTCCTTTTACAAAGGTGCCGGCCCCCCGCCTTTTGATGACCAGACCTTCCGCCACAAGCTGGTCTATGGCTTTTTTTACCGTAATGCGGCTGACCTTATACTGGTCTCCCAGCTCCGGCTCTGTGGGAAGTTTGGCATTGACCGGAAAGGTTCCGTTTTCTATTTTTTTACGTATATCTCTGAAGATTACTTCGTATTTTGTCATAGTCTGCTGGCTCCTGATTCCTCTGAAAATAAAGACGCTTCCTGCTATTTTACCGTATATCCCATCCAAATTCAATACCTGGATGGGATACAATGGATAATGGGCAGGAGGAGCCATAACCGCGTAATGGCAGCAGGCATCCGGCAGACGTTTCGGCTTTTCCTATAAAGCCAACACGATGGCATACACCGCAATGGCAGCTATGACCAGGCTCCAGAGGATCTGTTCCCTGCGGGAAAATTCCGTTTTCGGCCCCCACAGCCGGTACAGGGCGTAGGGCACCAGAGGGAAGAAGACCGTGCAGAGATACGTGACGGTTTTGTAGGCAGTAAACGGGCGGACCTCATCTCTGTCAAGGGCGTTTATTTGTTCGCGCAGCTGACGGATGCGGGCCTGGGTTTCGGTTTCGTTTTTGGCGCGTTTTGTCATTATTTATAATCCTCGTCAGGGTCATAGGAAAAGCAGCGGTTGGCAATGGTCTGCTGGAAAAAGTAAGCGGACTTTTTCAGACGCCGGTTCCGGTCGTGTTCCAGGTCTATTTCCACCAGGCCATATCGGTTTTTAAATGCGTTCATAGGCGACACGTTGTCCGTAAAGGCCCAGTTCATGTAGCCTTTCAGATTGCATCCTTCCTCAACGCCTTTGACAGCCCAGTACAGATGCTGCTTGAAAAAGTCAATGCGGTAATCGTCCTGTATCATGCCTGTTTCGTCCCGGTATTTGCCCTCGTTTTGGACGCCCATGCCGTTTTCTGCCACAAACCACTCCTTATTGCCGTACTCGTTCTTCATGCGGAGGGCGAAATCGTAGATGATCCTTGGGTAGATTTCCCAGCCGCGGAAGGGGTTCATCTTTTTCCCGGGCAGATCGAATTCTTCATAATAGTAGCAGGGGTGGAAGGGGGCTCCCTGGCGGATTGCGGTCATTCTGCCTTTTACCCGGTTGGGATGGTAAAGGTTGATGCCGACCCAGTCCACAGGATTGGCCTCCATCAGCTCCAGGTCAGAGGAGGTGTATTCCATGAGGATCCCATGGGTTTTTAAAAGGTCAAAAAGCTGATCCTCATACCTGCCTTTTATGGCAGGGTCCAGGAAGACGCGGTTGTAAAACAGGTCGAACTTGTCCGCGGCGTTGACATCATCAGGGGAGTCGGTTCTTGGGTAAACGGTCTCCACATTGATGATGGTCCCGAATTTACAGTCCTCTCTCCGGAAGCCGCTTTTTTTGTAGGCGTCCATGACAGCTGCTGTGGCCAGTGCTTTGTGGTAGTTCCACTGCATCCACACGGCGGAGTCCTGATGGAAGGGCCACCGCAGCCCGTCCAGGTATACGCGGGTCTGGACTACAATGGGCTCGTTAAAGGCAAACCAGTATTTTACCCGGCTGCCAAAGCGTTCAAAGGCTTTGGAGGCGTATTTCACAAACAGGTCCACCACATGGCGGGAGGCCCAGCCGCCGTAGCGCTCCATGAGAACCTGGGGAACTTCATAGTGTTCCAGGCAGATCATTGGCTCCACCCCGGCCTTAAGGCAGGCGTCGATCATGTCAGAGTAGTAGGAGGCGTACTCCTCATCTACCACCGCATTTTCATAATCTGTGAGAAAGCGGGACCAGTTTAGGGAGGTGCGGTAATAGTCCAGGCCGATTTCTTTCATATATCCAATGTCTTCCCGATACCGTTCCACAAAGTTGGTGGCAATGGCAGGGCCGTACCCCTCATACCACACATCCCGGTTTTCTTTGTACCAGGCGTCCATGTAGGAATCCTGACCTTCCTTTTTTCCTTTCCAGCCTTCGGTCTGCCACGCGCTGGCAGCGGCCCCCAGGAAAAAGCCCTGGGGAAGTTTTACTTGCTTGTTCATCAATTAGATTCTCCTTCTTTTATGCTGTGGCATCCTGCGCTTTGTTGGCCAGGATCACAAAGGGCGTGTAGATGGCAATGGACAGAAGAATGCACAGGATCTGGGTGATAATGGCTCCGATACTCCCTCCTGTGGACAGCCACGCGCTTAAGATCGGCGGGGTGGTCCAGGGCATCGCGTAGACGCACACCCCGGCAAAACCGATTTTGGTCATAAAATAGGCAAATGTGCCGGTTACCAGAGGCGTGATGATAAAGGGAAGCACCAAAAGCGGATTCAGCACAATGGGAAGGCCAAAGGTCATAGGCTCATTGATCTCAAAGATGGCAGGCGCTGTCTCCAGCTTGGCAATGGCCCGGTAGTCCCCTCTCTTGGAGAAAAGGAAAATGGCGATTAAAAGCCCGATGGTACACCCGGAACCGCCCAGGGACATATAGGTGTCCCAGAAGGACATATTGATGATGTTCAGCTTGGAGATCTCCGTAATGCCCTGTCCTACCAGGTCTGTGTTGGCCAGGATCGCCGCGTTCAGAAGCGGGTCGCGGACAGGCTTGATGATCTGATTGCCGTGGATTCCGATGGACCAGAATACCTGGGCTACCAGCATAAGGATAAGGAGTCCGGGAAGTCCCTGCATGACCTTCTCAAGAGGTGTCTGGAGGAATGTGTAGATGATAGTGTACAGACTCATGCCAAACGCCTTTGTGGTGATAAAGTTAAACAGGGCGCAGATAAGGACTGTTGCCATGGAAGGGAACAGCACATTAAAGGAATTGGCCACATTGCCGGGGACCGAGTCAGGCATGGTGATCTTTAAGGCCCCGCTGTTTACCAGTTTTGTGTAGATCTCCACAGATATCAGGGCGATGACAATGCCCAGAAACAGTCCACGGGAGGCGGTGTAGTCTTTGCCGATAACGCCGGACACGTCAATGACCACATCATTGTGGGTCACCTGCACCACGCTGGGCAGACAGCTTACAAAGGAACACAGGGCGATGATACCGGGCATAAAGCCTTCCTGTTTGTTCAGCCTGCCAAGTTCCAGGCCGATGAGGACCACAGCGGCCACAGTGAAAAAGTTTAATGTGGCATAGTTGGCTGCGTTGAACCAGTCCGTGAACATGGACAGCCACTGCATTCCCGGCAGTTTCCCCAGGCTGATGCCATTTCCCTCGGTGGCGCAGACTACGTTGGTAATAAGCGTGCAGAAGGAGCCTGTGATGATTACAGGCATTAAGGATGTAAACGCGTTCTTCACGGCGCACATATGCTTCTGTGAAGCTACCTTGCTGGCAAATGTCAGCAATTTTTCTGTTAACTGGTCAGAAAATTTCATCAAAAAGTACCCTCCTAAAACATATTTTTCCCTCATGAGTTGTATATAGTATATACTTTTTGATTAATAAAGTCAAGTCTATATAAATAAAAAGATATATCTTTTAAAAAGGCACTACTGTTCCACGGAGTCGAAACCGCGCCCCTATCGGAACCACCTTAAGTGAGCAAACCTTGGCCAGCGAATCCTGTTTTTGCCAGGGAGGGAAGGGAGGCTGTGTGCCGGGCGGGTGAATTTATGCCATGGAGATGAGACCAGGAAAGCAGGAGGGCTGATACCCGACTGATTTCCGCTTTAAGGGCTCATCGGAATGTTTGGCATATCTGAACCCGAACGACACACAGCCTCCCTTCCCTCCCTGGCTTCACGACAACCTCCGCCCTTGCTCCCTTACCCCCCTAACCCTTAATGCCGCCTGTCTTTATCACTGTACACCTCGCAGAACCGGGCGGCAAAGGAGGGCGGTTCTTGTCCTGCGTACAGGTGGGAGATATCGCCTACCCGCAGGGCGCGGAAGGAGGCGATGCCCTGCTGGCGCTCTTCGGATACTACTTCTGTCACCGAGGTGGGAGCCAGGGCCATGCCGTGCCAGAGGACAAAGGGGGACACGTTCCACAGGTGGGATAAGAGGGCGCATATAATGCCAAAATGGCAGAAGCAGGCTATGGTTTCGGTGTTTTCCCGTATGACCTGGTAGCGGCGGTTTTGTCTCGCGTATCCATATGTTTCTAGAAGGGCGTCAAATTCCCGGCATACCCGGTCATAGACCTGGACGGCGTCGCCGCATTTGGCTATGAGGGACTGTTTCCACATCTCCGGGTCCATGTATTCGGGATGGTCGGTCCAGTAGGAGGGGACCATGTCCCAGATCACATTGCGGGCTTCATAGCGGCTGTCCTGTCTGGGGACGTCAGGGTAGGCCAGGGCCAGTTCCTCAGACAGGTTCAGGTCCACGACCGCGGGAAATTCCGTAAGCCAGCTAAGAGTTTTGGCCTCTTTTTGCAGGGCTTTCAGGGAGTAGAGGGCCGTATCCTTTGCCCTCCCCAGAGGGGAGACATAGCAGTGGTCGATCTGCATATGAGGGGCGGCCTGGGCTAAAAGGGCGGCTTCCCGGCGGCCTTTTTCGGTCAGGGTGTCATGGTCATAGTCAGGGTCTCCGTGGCGGATGAAAAGGATTCGCATAATGTTTATCTCCGTATCTTCATATAATATAGTCGCTGCAATCTTATCAAAAGGCAGTGGGGGTGTCAATAAATTCTGACGAAAAGCTTACAAAACATGGACAAATGGAGAAAGATTGGTTATAATGTAAAACACATATGTAAAGACGGGAGATGAGATTGGGGGATGGGATACAAGAAAAGCGTGTTCCAGAGTCTGGCCATGGTGACCCAGTTAGGGCTGTGCGTGGTGACGCCTGTTTTATTTTGCGTCTTTGCGGGTAATTACATCGATTCCAGGTATGGAACGAAAACTCTGGTATTTCTTCTGATTCTGGGTACACTGGGAGGAGGGCGCGGCGCCTATGTCATGGCAAAGCGGCTTATTGACCGGCAGGCAAAGGAGGAGGAAGAGGAGAGGCTGCGGCTTTTGGAGTCGGTCCTTTGCAGTGAGGACCAGTCTGTGACAAAGCCCAAGACGCCAGGCAGGATTCGCTCCGGCAGGGAGGAGACGGATGCCAGAAAGGGCGGGGAGGAATTGCATGAGTAGTCACATAAGACACCTTGTTCTGGAGATGTCAGTCGGGATGTTTGCCTATGTGCTCATTCTGGGAGGGTTGGCGGTTATCTTTCAAAACAGCCTGGCAGGCGCGGGATTCTTATTAGGTCCGGTGCTGGTAGGGCTTTTTCTTGGTTTTGCGGCGGACGTGGCTATGCTCATTCATATGGCGTATGTCACGGAGAGAGCCGCGGAAAGCCGGGACGAGGGGTATGCCAACAGGACGACAGTGGTGCAGTCCGCCATACGAAGGGTGGTCTTTATCATTGTCCTAGTCATCCTGGGAAGCCGTCCGCGGATTGACGCGGTGGCTATGATTATCGGGGCTTTGGGCCTCAAGGCGGGGGCTCTGCTTCAGCCGGCGGTACACAGGACTTTCTTTGGGGGAACTGAACAAACTTCCGGGGAAAGTACCATTGAGGAAAGGAGGACGGTGTATGGGAATGATGAAAATTCCGATGGTAGTTCACGAGCCTGACTTCATGATTCATGGCGTATTAAAATATGAGGCGTTTGGGCAGGAGTTGTGGATCACAGACACCACTGTGGGGGCATGGATCATCACGGCGGTACTGCTTCTCATCGGCCTGATCGCCAACAGGAAGATCAAGGCAGCCACGGACAGCAGTATCCCCGGAGCGTTTCAGAATGCTCTGGAGATGGGTATGGAAGCTTTGGAGAACATGGCCCAGGGGATTCTGGCAGGCAATGCCAGGAAGTTTGTCAACTATATCGGAACCATTTTTTTGTTCATTCTGTTTTGCAACCTGAGCGGCCTGTTTGGTCTTAGGGCTCCGACAGCAGATTTTGGCGTTACCTTTTTATTGGGTATGTTCACATTCTTTATCGTAAACTATCAGGGTCTGAAAAACCGGGGAGTCGGGCACTTTACCAGCCTGTTCCAGCCGATTCCGGTTCTGTTTCCGATCAACCTGATCGGCGAAGTGGCCAATCCCATATCAATTTCCCTGCGTTTGTTCGCGAATCTGCTTTCAGGCGTTATCATCATGGGACTTTGGTACGGAATGATGCCGTGGTTTGCCAAGATTGGTATTCCGGCGGCGCTGCATGTGTACTGCGATCTATTCTCCGGATGTATACAGACCTATGTGTTCTGTATGCTGACCATGGTTTACATCAATGATAAGATGGAATAGACATATCAGTTGTGAGTTGCCGCCTCAAAAGGGCGGAAAGTATAAAAATAAGATTCTTATTTAGGAGGAAAAAACTATGAATATTTCTGGACAGGACTTTATCTATGGATGTTCCGCTATCGGCGCGGGCTTGGCTATGATCGCAGGTATCGGACCTGGTGTAGGCCAGGGTATCGCGGCAGGTCAGGGCGCGGCTGCGGTTGGACGTAATCCGGGAGCAAAATCCGACATTACTTCCACCATGCTTTTGGGCCAGGCGGTTGCGGAGACCACCGGTCTGTACGGTCTTGTTGTCGCTATCATTCTGATGTTCGTTAAGCCTTTCGGTTGATTCGGGAGAGGAGCAGAAAGGAGGCTTAAGAGTTGGGATTAGATCGTTTGATAGGATTTGACGCGCAGCTGCTTTCCGAAGCATTCTGGACAGCGCTCAATATCTTTATTCTGTTTGCCGGGCTGTCTTACCTTCTGTTTAATCCGGTGCGCGAGGTGCTGGAAAAGAGAAGGCAGAAGATTGCCGGGGAGCTGGCGGAGGCGGCGGATGATAAGAAGAGCGCCGCAGCCTTGAAAGCCGAGTATGAAGCAAAGCTTAAGGATGTCTCCAGAGAAGCGGACGCCATCCTGGAGGAGGCCAGAAGAAAGGCCAAGGCCAGGGAGACGGAGATCGTGGAGGAGGCCAGGGCTGAGGCTGCCAGGATCATCGAGCGGGCAGGCCGCGAGGTGGAACTGGAGAAGAAGAAAGCCCTTGACGATATGAAGCAGGAGATCATTTCCATTGCCTCCCTTATGGCGGGCAAGGTGGTGGCCGCTTCTATTGACACCACGATCCAGGACACGCTGATTGACGAGACGCTGAAGGAGATGGGTGAGAGCACATGGCAAAGCTAGTATCAAAGGTATACGGCGATGCGCTGATGCAGGCAGCCAGGGAGAAGGGTAAGCTGGACGAGGTCTTTGAGGAATCTCTGGAGCTTTACGGGATCTTTAAGGAGCAGCAGGATCTGATCCACCTTCTGGACCACCCTCAGGTGGTGAAAGAGGAGAAGACCCAGATTATCCGCAATGTTTTTCAGGGCAAGGTTTCCGACGAGATGATGGGTTTTCTGACGGCTATTGTTGACAAGGGACGGCAGAATGAGATCCTTTCCATTCTGGGCTATTTTATCGCCCAGGTGAAGGAGGAGAAGGGGATCGGAACCGCCCGGGTAACTTCCGCGGTGGAGATGACAAAGGCCCAGAAGGAGCAGGTAAAGAGTAAACTCCTGGCTACAACCCGGTATGTGGAATTTGACATGGATTATTCCGTGGACCCCTCCCTGATCGGAGGCATGGTTATCCGCATTGGCGACAGAGTCGTTGACAGCAGCATTAAGACCCGGCTGTATGAATTGAAGAAGCAGCTTCTTAATGTGCAGCTGGCTTAGATCATACCTCCCGGCGGATGGAGCGCGCGGAGGTATCCGTTATGGAAAGAGTTAGCGGCTTTTCATAATCAGATTTGGGGCTTTGGCCCTACAGCTATAAATTAGGAAAGAGGTGCGAACCTTCATGAATTTGAGGCCGGAAGAAATTAGTTCTGTGATTAAAGAACAGATAGAAAAGTATTCTACCAAGCTTGAGGTTTCCAACGTAGGTACCGTTATCCAGGTGGCCGACGGTATCGCCCGTATCCACGGTCTTGAAAGCGCCATGCAGGGAGAGCTTCTGGAGTTTCCGGGAGAGATCTACGGCATGGTCCTGAACCTGGAAGAGGACAACGTGGGCGCGGTTCTGCTGGGTGATACCAGCAAGATCAGCGAGGGAGACACGGTAAAGACCACAGGCCGCGTGGTAGAGGTTCCTGTAGGCGACGCCATGACAGGACGTGTTGTAAATGCTTTGGGGCAGCCTTTGGACGGCAAGGGACCCATTGAGACTGACAAGTTCCGCCGGGTTGAGCGGGTGGCTCACGGCGTAATCGAGAGAAAATCCGTAGATACCCCTCTCCAGACCGGTATCAAGGCCATTGACGCCATGATCCCCATCGGGCGGGGACAGCGTGAGCTGATCATCGGCGACCGTCAGACCGGTAAGACGGCCATTGCCCTTGACACCATTATCAACCAGAAGGGTCAGGGGGTTCACTGTATCTATGTGGCGATCGGCCAGAAGGCGTCTACGGTAGCTAACATTGTTAAGACCCTGGAGGAGTTCGGGGCTATGGATTACACCACCATCGTGGTTTCCACGGCTTCTGACCTGGCTCCGCTGCAGTACATCGCGCCTTACGCGGGATGCGCCATCGGCGAGGAGTGGATGGAAAACGGCGGCGATGTGCTGGTGATCTATGATGACTTAAGTAAACACGCGGCAGCTTACCGTACCCTGTCCCTGCTTCTTAAGAGGGCTCCGGGACGTGAGGCTTACCCTGGAGACGTATTCTACCTCCACTCCAGGCTGCTGGAGAGAGCTTCCCGTCTGTCCGATGACTTAGGCGGCGGTTCCCTGACAGCCCTGCCCATTATCGAGACCCAGGCAGGCGACGTGTCCGCGTATATCCCGACCAATGTGATTTCCATTACAGACGGTCAGATCTACCTGGAGACAGAGATGTTTAACTCCGGATTCCGTCCGGCTATTAATGCCGGCCTGTCTGTGTCCAGAGTTGGAGGCGACGCGCAGATCAAGGCTATGAAGAAGATCGCAGGACCTATCCGCGTGGAGCTGGCCCAGTTCCGCGAGCTGGCGTCTTTCGCCCAGTTTGGTTCTGATCTGGACGCGGCTACCAAGGAGCAGCTTGCACAGGGCGAGCGGATCAAGGAGGTGTTAAAGCAGCCTCAGTATAAGCCCATGGCAGTAGAGTATCAGGTTATGATCATCTACGCTGCTACCAGAAAGCATCTTTTGGATATTCCTACTTCCGAAGTGCTGAAGTTTGAGAGCGAACTGTTTAAGTTTGTGGACACCAAGTATCCGGAGCTTCCGGCTATGATCCGGGAGAAGAAAGAGGTTACTCCGGAGATTGAGGAGCTGTTGAGCAAGGCTATTGCAGAGTGTAAGGCACAGCGCTAAGGAAAGCAGGTGAAGAATCATGGCATCCATGAGAGATATTAAACGGAGAAGAGACAGTATCCAAAGCACTGAGCAGATCACAAAGGCCATGAAACTGGTATCCACGGTTAAACTGCAGAAATCCAAAGGCAAGGCGGAAGCTTCCAAACCCTATTTTAACCTGATGTATCAGACGATCAATTCCATCCTCAGAAAGTCGGGAAACCTGGACCACAAGTATCTGAAGCCCGGGACTTCCCCCAACAAGGCGGTGGTTGCCATTACTTCCAACCGCGGCCTGGCAGGAGGATACAACAATAATATTGTTAAGCTTATCAGCGGGGAACTTCCCATGAAGGATACGATGGTGTATGCCATCGGACGGAAGGGGAGGGACGGTCTCCAGAGAAAAGGGTACGAGATAAAAGCGGATTATTCCGAGGTTATTAATGAGCCCCTGTACCGGGATGCCGCGGATCTGACGCTGGAGCTTTTGGACGGTTTTGCCAGGGGGGAGATTGGAGAGATCTATCTTGCCTACACCTCTTTTAAGAATACGGTAACCCACATTCCCAAGCTGATCAAGCTGCTTCCGGTGGAGATGGAGGCCGGTGAGGAGGAGGAAGGGAGAGCCCACGCGCTTATGACCTATGAGCCGGAGGAGGAAGAGGTTCTGGATGCGATTGTGCCAAAGTATATGAGCAGCCTGATCTACGGAGCTCTTCTTGAGGCTGTGGCCAGCGAGAACGGCGCCCGTATGACGGCCATGGACAATGCCACCAGCAATGCGGAGGAGATGATCGAGGCTCTGAGCCTGCAGTACAATCGGGCCAGACAGGGCGCCATTACTCAGGAGCTTACAGAGATCGTGGCAGGCGCCAACGCCATTTCTTAGTGGCTTGGCAGGCGCCTGGCAGTTTGGTGAAAGCCTGATTTCTGCCTGGCAGGGCAGAAGTATGGTGTCAGCGCGCGGCCGGGCCAAAGGCGCGAGGTTCGCCACGGCCGGGCAGGCTGCGGGCTGCCTAAGATAGAATAAGAATAAGGAGAAACAAGATGGCAGAGCAAAACGTTGGTAAGATCACACAGATCATCAGTGCTGTTCTGGATATCAAGTTCAGTCAGGGAAAATTGCCGGAGATCAACGAGGCGATCCGCATCGCCACCAGCGACGGCGGCACTCTGACGGCGGAGGTATCCCAGCATCTGGGCGATGATACGGTGAGATGTATTGCCATGGGAAGCACGGACGGACTTGTCCGCGGCATGGATGCCGTGGCTACAGGCGCGCCCATTACGGTTCCTGTGGGCGAGAACACTCTGGGACGTATCTTCAATGTTCTGGGTGAGGCGATTGATAATAAAGAACAGCCAAAAGTGGAAGAGTACCTTCCGATTCACAGGAAAGCGCCTACCTTTGAGGAGCAGGCTACGGAGACGGAGATCCTGGAGACAGGTATCAAGGTGGTAGACCTGCTTTGCCCCTACCAGAAGGGCGGTAAGATCGGTCTGTTCGGAGGCGCCGGCGTAGGCAAGACGGTGCTGATCCAGGAGCTGATCCGAAATATTGCGACAGAGCACGGCGGTTATTCCGTATTTACCGGTGTTGGGGAGCGTACCCGCGAGGGTAACGATCTGTACCACGAGATGACGGATTCCGGCGTTATCAATAAGACCACCATGGTATTTGGTCAGATGAACGAGCCGCCGGGAGCCCGTATGCGTGTGGGCCTGACAGGCCTTACCATGGCGGAGTATTTCCGTGACAAGGGCGGCAAGGACGTATTGCTGTTCATTGACAATATTTTCCGTTTCACCCAGGCAGGTTCCGAGGTGTCCGCGCTTTTGGGACGTATGCCTTCAGCCGTAGGTTATCAGCCTACGCTGCAGACGGAGATGGGCGCTCTTCAGGAGAGGATCACTTCCACGAAGAACGGTTCCATCACTTCCGTACAGGCGGTTTACGTGCCTGCGGACGACTTAACTGACCCGGCTCCGGCCAATACCTTCGCCCATCTGGACGCCACGACGGTTTTGAGCCGTTCCATCGTGGAGCTGGGTATTTACCCGGCTGTGGATCCGCTGGAGTCTACTTCCAGGATCCTTGACCCCCGTATTGTAGGCGAGGAGCACTACAATGTTTCCCAGAGGGTGATCCAGGTGCTTCAGAAGTACAAAGAGCTTCAGGATATCATCGCCATGCTGGGTATGGATGAGCTTTCTGAGGATGACAAGCTGACCGTATCCCGCGCGAGAAAGGTGCAGAGATTTTTGTCCCAGCCGTTCTTCGTGGCAGGGAAGTTCCTGGGCCTGGAGGGACGCTATGTGCCTCTTAGCGAGACGATTCAGGGCTTTAAGGAGATTCTGGACGGAAAACATGACGACGTGCCGGAAGGCTATTTCCTCAATGCAGGTAATATTGATGATGTTCTTGCCCGCATGAAATAGGAGGGTGGAACATGGCTGAGATGTTTAGATTGCAGATCGTCACTCCGGAGAGAGTTTTCTATGAGGGAGACGCGTCCATGGTGGAGTTGTCCACCACGGAGGGGGATATCGGCGTGTATGCCAGCCATATTCCCATGACAGCTATCGTGTCGCCCGGCATTCTCAAGATCCACGAAGGGGCCGAGGTGAAAAAGGCGGCCCTTCACGCGGGATTTATTGAGGTCCTGCCACAGGAGATCACCATTATGGCAGAGGTAGTGGAGTGGCCGGATGAGATTGACATTAAGCGTGCGGATGAGGCACGGATACGCGCGGAGAGACGTCTTAAGGATCATAGCGCTGAGACGGATGTTCTGCGGGCGAAGCTGGCGCTCAGAAGGGCTCTGACCCGTCTGTCAGCCAGACAGTAGGATATGGAGAAATGCCGCATTAACCGAAAGGGTTGGTGCGGCATTTTGAGAAAGGAGAGGGCTATGAGGGATACAACGCTTGTAATCATGGCCGCGGGGATCGGAAGCCGGTTCGGCGGGGGGATCAAGCAGCTGGAGCCTGTGGGGCCGGGCGGGGAGATCATCATGGATTATTCCATCTATGACGCCCTGAAGGCTGGATTTAACAAGATCGTGTTTATTATCCGCAGAGATCTGGAGAAAGACTTTAAAGAGGTCATCGGCAACCGCATCGAGAAGATCGCCAGGGTGGAGTACGCCTTTCAGGAGCTGGACGACCTCCCGGAGGGATTTGTAAGGCCGGCAGACCGAAAGAAACCCTGGGGAACAGGCCAGGCGGTCTTAAGCATCAAGGGGCTGGTGGACGGGCCGTTTCTGGTCATCAACGCGGATGATTATTATGGGAAAGAGGGATTTCGAAAGATCCATGACTATATGGTCCGTGAGATGAAAGAGGACGGGGCGGTTTACGATTTGTGTATGGGCGGGTTTATGCTGGCAAATACGCTAAGCGACAACGGCGGGGTCACCAGGGGAGTCTGCCAGGTGGGCCGGGACGGATATCTGGAAAACGTGGTGGAGACTTATGAGATCCAGCGCTTTGGGGACGGACTGAAGGCTGCTGACGAGAAGGGGAACCCGGTTTCCGTGGATATGGGCTGCCATGTGTCTATGAATATGTGGGGGCTTCCCGCCTCGTTCCTTGATGTGCTGGAACAGGGGTTTCCGGAGTTTTTGGCCGGTCTTTCCCAGGGAGATGTGAAGTCGGAGTATCTGCTTCCGAAGATCATTGATAAGCTGGTGAAAGAGGGAAAGGCGTCCGTGAAGGTGCTTAAGACGCCGGATAAGTGGTTTGGGGTTACGTATAAAGAGGATAAGCAGGCGGTGGTGGAATCTCTCAGGGCGTTGATCGCCAAAGGGGAGTATCCGGAGAATTTGTATTAAAAAAGGGCTGCCATGCCGGGGTTAAAAAACCCCGGCGTGGCAGCCTTTTTCATGTTCTCACAGAACTTACATGTTTTCTTTTTCCAGATTCTTCTGCGCCGTGGCAAGCATCAGCTTGATCCGGTTCAGCTGGTTTACCTCGCTTGCCCCAGGGTCATAATCCACGGCGATCACATTGGAGTCCGGATAAGCCTTCCGCAGCTCCTTGATAACCCCTTTCCCCACAATATGGTTAGGCAGGCATCCAAAAGGCTGGGTACACACGATATTGCGGACTCCGCTGTGGATCAGCTCCAGCATCTCCCCGGTTAAAAACCATCCTTCCCCGGTCTGATTGCCCAGGGACACAAAATCCTGGGCCATCTTGGCCAGTTCCTGGATACGAGCCGGAGCCGTAAAATGACGGCTGGCCAGAAATTCCCGTCTGGCGACTTTGCGCAGGTATTCCAGCAGGGAGATCCCTACATTGCACAGCCGGGCGGTGGACAGCTTTCCTCCCAGATGCTCCGCCTTAAAATTGGTGTTGTAGAAGCAGTACAGCAGAAAGTCCATCAGATCCGGCATGACCGCCTCGGCCCCCTCAGCCTCCAGAAGCTCCACAATATGGTTGTTGGCCAGAGGGGAAAACTTGACCAGGATCTCCCCCACGATCCCGACTCTGGGTTTTCGAACATCGATCCTTGGAAGGTTGTCAAAGTCCCGGATGATCCCCTTAATATTCCGATGAAACTCCATCATGGACGGGGAGCGCTTGGACAGGGCTGCAACGCACTGTTTTTTCCATGCCCTGTGAAGCCTGCCTGCAGCGCCTTTTTCCTTCTCGTAGGGTCTGGTTGCGTACAATACCCGCATAAAGATATCGCCGTACACCACTGCCTGCATACATTTGATGAGCAGGGGAACCGTGATCTGGAATCCGGGGTTGGTCTCCATGCCGTTGGCGTTGATGGAGATCACCGGAACCTGGGGCATACCCGCCTTTTCCAGAGCCCGGCGGATAAAGCCGATATAGTTGGAAGCCCGGCATCCTCCGCCGGTCTGGCTCATGAATACGGCTGTGCGGTCCAGGTCGTACTTTCCGGACAAAAGGGCCTCCATCACCTGGCCGATGACGATAAGGGACGGATAGCAGGCGTCGTTATTTACATACTGGAGCCCTACGTCTATGGCGGAGCGGTCGTCATTTTTCAGTATCTCAAGGTTATAGCCAAAGGCCCGGATCGCCGGTTCCAGCAGGTCAAAGTGGATGGGGGACATCTGGGGACACAAGATGGTGTAATCCTTTTTCATGTCCTTGGTAAACAGCACCCGGTTGTAGGCGCTGGAAACCATCTTTCGGTCAAAATGGTTATTATCCCGGACCTTCAGCGCGGCGATAAGGGAGCGGACCCGAATGCGGGCCGCGCCCAGATTGTTTACCTCGTCGATCTTTAACACTGTATAAATCTTCCCGGCAGAGGAAAGAATATCATGTACCTGGTCTGTGGTGACAGCGTCCAGACCGCAGCCGAAGGAATTAAGCTGGATTAAGTCCAGGAAGTCGTTGGTCTTTACATAGGAAGCGGCGGCGTACAGCCTGGAGTGGTACATCCACTGGTCGGTGACGATCAGGGGCCGTTCCACCTGTCCTAAATGGGACACCGAATCCTCTGTCAGCACCGCCATTCCGTAGGAGGTGATCATCTCAGGAATCCCGTGGTGGATTTCCGGGTCAATGTGGTAGGGCCTGCCGGCCAGGACGATGCCATGGCGGTTATGCTCCTTCAGCCAGGCAATGGTCTCCTCCCCCTTTTTTTGCAGGTCAAGGCGGGAGGCGGCTAATTCCTGCCAGCCTTTGTGGGCGGCATTGCGGATCTCGCCCTCGGAGATCGAAAACTCTCTTCCAAATTCCGCGATGAGCTGGTCTGTAAGGATCTCCTCGCTGGTAAATGCCATAAACGGATTTAGAAACCGGACGTTCTTCTCAGCCAGCTCCTCTACATTGTTTTTGATATTCTCCGCGTAGGAGGTGACCATGGGGCAGTTGTAGTGATTGCCTGCCTCCGGCTGTTCATTCCTCTCATAGGGAATACAGGGGTAGAAAATGGTTTTGATTCCCTGGGCAATGAGCCAGGAAACGTGGCCGTGGACGATCTTTGCCGGATAACACTCGGATTCGCTGGGAATGGACTCAATACCAAGTTCGTAAATCTTTCTGGTGGACTGGGGGGACAGCACAACGCGAAATCCCAGATCCCTGAAAAACACGGCCCAGAAAGGATAGTTTTCGTAAAAGTTCAATACCCTGGGAATGCCGATGGTTCCCCGCCTGGCAAGGTCCGGGGTCAGGGCTTCATAGTCAAATATGCGGCGGTACTTGTAGTCAAACAGGTTTGGAACCTCTTTTTTGACCTTTTCCCTGCCAAGCCCCCGCTCGCACCGGTTGCCGCTGATAAACTGGCGGCCTCCCTCAAAGCGGTTTACCGTCAGGACGCAGCGGTTGGTGCATCCTTTACACCGGGCCATGGAGGTTTCATATTTTAAATGAATGATCTTGTCCAGAGGCAGCATGGAGGTTTCGCGGCCTTCCTCAAACCGCTCCCTGGCAATGAGAGCCGCGCCGAAAGCCCCCATGATCCCGGCGATATCCGGGCGGACAGCCTGACAGCCGGATATCTTCTCAAAGCTCCTTAACACGGCGTCATTGTAAAAGGTGCCTCCCTGGACTACCACGTGGTCCCCAAGGTCTCCGGGATTTGTGATCTTTATAACCTTATAAAGGGCATTTTTTATGACAGAGTAAGCCAGGCCGGCGGATATGTCGGCCACCGTGGCCCCCTCTTTCTGGGCCTGCTTTACATTGGAGTTCATAAACACCGTGCAGCGGGTTCCCAGGTCCGTGGGATTTTGGGCAAACAGCGCTTCTTTTGCAAAATCCTCCACGGAAAAGTTCAGGGATTTGGCAAAGGTTTCAATAAAGGAGCCGCAGCCGGAGGAGCAGGCCTCATTGAGCTGAACGCTGTCCACGGTTTTCTCACGGATCTTGATGCACTTCATGTCCTGGCCGCCGATGTCCAGGATGCAGTCCACTTCGGGGTCGAAAAACGCGGCGGCGTAGTAGTGGGAGATGGTCTCCACCTCCCCCTCGTCCAGCATCAGGGCCGCTTTGAGAAGGGCCTCCCCGTAGCCGGTGGAACAGGACCAGGCGATCCTGGCGCCGGCGGGAAGCAGGGCCCGGATCTCGCGGATGGAGCGGATGGCGGTTGCCAGAGGGCTTCCGTTGTTGTTGCTGTAAAAATGGTACAAAAGGGTCCCGTCCTCCCCCACGATAGCCACCTTTGTGGTGGTGGACCCGGCGTCAATGCCCAGAAAACAGTTTCCCTCATAGGAAGCCAGGGAAGCCTTGCGGACCGTATGACGGCCGTGGCGGTTTAAAAACGCGGTGTAATCCGCCTCATCGGCAAACAGAGGCTCCATCCTCTTGATCTCTGCGTCCATCCGAATACCGTGAACCAGCCGTTTTACCAGATCTTCCAGAGAGATCTCGACTTCCGGCCGGCTGTTCATGGCAGCGCCAAGGGCGGCGAAGAGATGGGAATGGTCAGGGGCGATGATCTGGTCTCCCGACAGGTTCAGGGTGCGGATAAAGGCGTTGCGCAGCTCCGGAAGAAAGTGGAGGGGCCCTCCGAGGAACGCCACATTGCCCCGAATAGGCTTTCCGCAGGCCAGGCCGCTGATGGTCTGGTTGACTACTGCCTGAAAAATGGAAGCCGCCAAATCCTCCCTTGTGGCCCCGTCGTTAATAAGGGGCTGGATGTCGGATTTGGCGAACACACCGCACCTGGCAGCAATAGGGTATATCATCTGATAATTTTTGGCGTATTCGTTGAGACCGGAAGCGTCGGTCTGCAGAAGGGACGCCATCTGGTCAATAAAGGAACCGGTGCCGCCTGCGCAGATGCCGTTCATCCGCTGGTCGATCCCTCCAGTGAAGTAGATGATCTTGGCATCCTCGCCTCCCAGTTCAATGGCGACATCCGTGTGAGGATTTTCTGCCTGGAGGGCAGCCGCCACTGCCACCACCTCCTGGACAAAGGGTACTTCCAAATGTTTGGAAAGGGTAAGGCCCCCGGAACCGGTGATGGTGGGATGAAGCATCAGGGACCCAAGCTGCTTTCCTGCCTGTTCCAAAAGCTGGGCAAGGGTCTCCTGGATATTGGCGTAGTGCCGTTTATAGTCGGCAAAGAGTATGTTATGTGTTTCATCAATAATGGCTGCTTTTACAGTAGTGGAACCAATATCGATTCCTAAAGAATAGTATTTCGTCATATTTTGCGGGGTTAGTCCCTGCCTCCTTTGCATAAAGCCGTATACCGTAGGTAGTGTACCATAAAATAAGTAAGAATACAATTGGAGTTGAGTGTAAAAAAATTGTTAACGGTCCATAAAAAAATTGTGAAAGTGCTGATTTGTTTGACAAACAGGCGGTCAGAAACTATAATGGTAGGGTCAAGGAAATCATTGGCAGACAGGAAAAGGGTGAGACTATGATTCAGATCTTTATGACAGAGGATGATGCGATCCATCAGAAAGATGAAGTTCAAAACGGCTGTTGGATGGCGCTTACAGATCCCACAGCCACAGAGATCCTGGAAATCTCGGAAGCCTACAACATAGACCCGGACCATCTAAGGGCCCCTCTGGATGAGGAGGAGCGCTCCCGTATCGAGGCGGAGGACAACTATACCCTGATATTGGTGGACATCCCCTCCATTGAGGAGCGCAGCGGCAAGGACTGGTATGTGACCATCCCTCTTGGCATTATCATGACAGAGCAGATGATGATAACGGTCTGCCTGGAGGAGACGCCGATTCTCACGGCGTTTATGGACGGCAGGGTGAAAGAATTTTACACTTACATGAAGAGCCGGTTTATTTTACAGATCCTGTATCGGAACGCTTCCCAGTATCTGCAGTACCTAAGGGTCATTGACAAGAAAAGCGATGTTGTGGAGCAGAAACTGCACAAGGCCCAGAAGAACCGGGAGCTGATGGAGCTTCTGGAGCTGGAGAAGAGCCTTCTGTATTTTTCCACATCCCTCCGCTCCAATGAGGTGGTGCTGGAGAAGCTGATGAAGTATGAGAAGATCAAAAAATATCCGGAGGACGAGGAACTTCTGGAGGACGTTATCATTGAGAACAAGCAGGCCATTGAGATGGCCAACATCTACAGCGGTAATTTAAACGTGACCACAGAGGCTGTGGCGTCGGTGATATCCAATAATCTGAATATCGTCATGAAACTTTTGACTACCATCACTTTGGTCATGGCCATTCCGACTATGGTGGCAAGCTTTTACGGCATGAACGTAAGAGGCATACCCTTTGGGGAGCATCCCTACGGGTTCTGGATCGTGCTGGGCTTTACGGCGGTGGTGTCCATGGTGGTGACACTGATCTTTTCCAAGAAGGATCTGTTTTAGGGGTTTAGGAAGAAAGGGTGCAGAAAAAGATGAGATTTTTCCACAAACTGGAGTACAAGTACGGAAAATACGCGATCCAAAATCTGATGTACTACATTGTTATCCTGTACGCCATAGGATTGGTGATGAATCTGTTAAATCCCATGGTTTACTGGCAGTTTTTTTCTCTTGATATTGAGAAGATCCTGCACGGACAGATCTGGCGGCTGGTAACGTTTCTGGTGTACCCTCCCACTCTGGCTACCTGGGCGTTTATGGATCTTTTCTTTGGGATCCTGGCCCTGTTTATGTACCACAGCCTGGGGCTGACCCTGGAGCGGGTGTGGGGCGCGTTCCGGTTTAACATGTTCTTTTTTATGGGCGTCATCGGGCAGATTCTGGCGGCCTTTGTAGGGTATGTGGTGTTTCATGAAGCGTATTTTATTACCACAGGATTCCTGAATTTTTCCATATTTCTGGCATTTGCCATCTGTTTTCCGGATGTGCAGTTTTTGCTGTTTATGGTGATCCCGGTAAAAGCCAAATGGCTGGCTGTGGCGGAGTCGGCGGTTTATGCCTACAGCTTTTTCAGGGGAAGCGCAAGTACCAGGTGCGAGATCGCCCTGTCCCTGATTAATGTGCTTTTGTTTGTTGCCATGACCCGGAATTATCAGAAGTATTCTCCCAGGGAGATCAAACGGAAACATGATTTTAAGACAAAGATCAAGGTGCTGCCAAAGGGAAAGAGTCTGCACAAGTGCGCGGTCTGCGGGCGGACCGAGGCAGACGGGGCGGATCTGGAGTTTCGGTACTGCTCCAAATGCGCAGGCGGGCTGGAGTATTGTATGGATCATCTGTATACCCATCAGCATGTGACGGAGGATGTGGTTCAGGTTCAGGATAAGCAGTAGGGGAAAATGGAATAGCATGGAGGTATGACATGAAAAAGACAAAGATTATTTGCACCATGGGGCCCAATTCGGATAACCGGCAGGTGATGGTTGACCTGGCTTTAAACGGGATGGATATCGCCAGGTTTAATTTTTCTCACGGGGATCATGAGGAGCAGAAGGCGCGTCTGGAGCAGTTAAAGAGCGTCCGGGACGAGTTAGACCTGCCGATCGCGGCTCTTTTAGATACCAAGGGGCCGGAGATTCGGACCGGGCTTTTGAAGGACGGGAAGAAGGTTGTGCTGACAGAGGGGCAGGAGTTTACCCTGACCACCAGGAAGGTGGAGGGGGATGAGACCATCGGGCATATCAATTATGCCGGGCTGCCCCAGGATGTGTCGGAGGGCAACCGGATCCTGATTGACGACGGGCTTATTGAGCTGAAGGTGGTGAAGTCGGAGGGCACGGAGATTACCTGCACGGTCATAAACGGCGGGGAACTGGGGCAGAGAAAGGGCGTCAACGTGCCGAATGTGAAGGTAAAGCTTCCGGCTCTGACAGAGAAGGACAAGGAGGATATCTGGTTCGGCATTGAGGAGGGCTTTGATTTTATCGCGGCTTCTTTTGTGCGAAACGCTGACGCCATTATTGAGATTAAGCAGATGCTGGACGTGGCGGGAGCCAATCTCAAGGTCATTGCCAAGATTGAGAACGCGGAGGGCATCGAGAACATTGATTCCATTATCGCGGCCAGCGACGGCATCATGGTGGCCAGAGGCGATATGGGCGTGGAGATTCCGGCAGAGCGGGTTCCCTATATTCAGAAAGAGATCATCCGCAAGTGCAATGAGGCCAGCAAGCCGGTTATCACGGCTACTCAGATGCTGGATTCCATGATCCGCAATCCCCGTCCCACCAGGGCGGAGGTGACGGACGTGGCCAACGCGGTGTACGACGGCACGGACGCTGTGATGCTGTCAGGAGAGACTGCCATGGGCAAGTATCCGGTGGAGGCTCTTAAGATGATGGCTCAGATCGCGGAGGAGACGGAGAAGCATCTGGATTACAGCGCCTACAGGCAGCGCAGTGTGTCGGCGGAGAATCTGCGGAAGATTTCCAATGCCGTGTGCTTTTCATCTGTGTCCACAGCCCACGATCTGGACGCTAAGGCTATTGTGGCCCCCAGCATCAGCGGATTTACGGCAGGCCTCCTTTCCAAGTATCGTCCGGGTGTGCGCATCATCGGCATGTCCCCAAGCGCCGTCGCGGTTCGTCAGATGCAGATCATGTGGGGCGTTACGCCGTTTATCGCCAAGCGGGCAGAGTCCACGGATATCCTTATCGCGTCGTCGGTTGATCTTTTAAGGCAGAAGGGGATTCTGGAGTCCGGGGACGTGGTGGTGGTCACTGCGGGGGTGGTGAGCCATGAGAGGCGCCATGAGCCTGCTCAGGACACCAATATCATGCGCGTGGTGAATATTTTGTAAAATATATCGGAAAAATACTGGACAAAGAAGTCTGCTATCGGGTACAATGTGACATCATTGTACCTGTATATGGCAGGCTTTTTGCTTCCGGCCCATCTGCCGGCAGGGGGACGGAAGGGTATCATAAAATATCCGGGGCAGATTCCGGAGAGAAGAGAGGAAAAGTTTATGGAAAAGAAACCGTTTGTGACGCTTGAGAAGCTGCAGGAGATTGTGAAGGATTACCCGACTCCGTTTCATCTGTATGATGAGAGGGGGATCCGGGAAAACGCAAGGAAGTTAAGGGAAGCTTTTGCCTGGAATAAGGGTTTTAAGGAGTATTTTGCGGTGAAGGCCACGCCCAATCCGTTTATTTTGAAGATTTTAAAGGAGGAAGGGTGCGGAACCGACTGCTCTTCCCTGACAGAGCTGATGATGTCCGACGCCTGCGGCTTTTGCGGGACGGAGATCATGTTTTCTTCCAATGACACGCCGCCGGAGGAGTTTCGGTTTGCCCATGATCTGGGGGCGATTATCAATCTGGATGATTTTACCCATATCCAGTGCCTGGAGGAGACGATCGGGAAGATTCCGGAGACCATCTGCTGCCGGTACAATCCGGGGGGCGTGTTTAAGATCAGCAATGATATCATGGACAATCCCGGGGATGCCAAGTACGGCATGACCACAGAGCAGATGTTTGAGGCCTTTCGCGCGCTGAAGGCAAAAGGGGCAAAGAATTTCGGAATCCACGCGTTTCTGGCCAGCAATACGGTGACCAATGAGTATTATCCTCTGCTGGCAAAGGTGCTGTTTGAGGTGGCGGTAAAGCTTCACCAGGAGACAGGGGCTCACATCCGGTTTATCAATCTGTCAGGAGGGATCGGGATCCCCTACCGCCCGGACCAGGAGCCCAATGATATTATGGTGATCGGGGAAGGGGTCAGGAAGGTGTATGAGGAGGTTCTGGTTCCCGCCGGTATGGGGGATGTGGCCTTGTTTACGGAGCTGGGACGGTTTATGCTGGCGCCCTACGGCTGTCTGGTGACAAAGGCTATCCACGAGAAGCACACTCACAAGGAGTATGTAGGCGTGGATGCCTGCGCGGTGAACCTGATGCGGCCTGCGGTTTACGGGGCGTACCACCATATTACGGTGGCAGGGAAAGAGGACGAGCCCTGCGACCAGGTGTATGATGTGGTAGGGTCTCTGTGCGAGAACTGCGACAAGTTTGCCATTGACCGGAGGCTGCCAAAGATTGAGAAGGGGGATCTGCTGGTGATCCACGACACGGGGGCTCACGGGTTTTCTATGGGGTATAATTATAATGGAAAGCTGAAGTCCGCGGAGCTGCTTTTGAGGGAGGACGGTTCTGTGGACATGATCCGCAGGGCAGAGACGCCTTGGGATTACTTTGCCACCTTTGATTTCTGTGATGTGATGGGAAAGTACGGGGAGCAGGGCGAAAGAAATCTGTAATGAAAATGAAAGAACGGTTTACGGAATAGGAACGAAAAACTTGCGGGGCAGGGGAAGCGGATGACAGGAAAGCTTTCTCTGCCCCGCAGTATATCCGGCAAGATACGCGGGGACGGATGGGGGATGGGGAAAAGTCCCAAAAGGGCAGAAAAATCCCCGTATCCTGGTGATACGGGGGATAGCTTTTTCTTTAGGATTAGGATTAAAAGGATTAAGGATTTAATATCTGTGCATCTCTTATGGCTATAATATAGCACAAAGAATCGGAAAATGTTTGTATAATGTTTGAATAGATTATGAAGAAATTCTTAAGTCTGAGGCTCCGGGAAAGGCCGGGGTGAAACCTGGAAAAGATGGACGCGCTTGTGCTTGTGTCAGAAAAAGGACAGTGGTAAAATAAAATCATCAGTTGTGATACCACGCAAGGAGGGAATGATTATGGCAGGAAAGAGATTTCCGGAGGGGTTTTTGTGGGGAGGCGCCACGGCGGCCAACCAGTGCGAGGGCGCATGGGACGCGGACGGAAAGGGCATGTCCGTGGCAGACTGCACCATGTACAAGAAACAGGTGGACCAGACGGATTACAAGGGGCTTCACACCATTACCAGCAGAGACATTGAGGAGGCCATGGAGAGCAGGGATGTCCACAAGTACGGCAAGCGCCACGGTATTGACTTTTATCACAGGTATAAGGAGGATCTGGATCTGTTCCAGGAGATGGGATTTAAGACTTTAAGGGTTTCCATCCAGTGGACCAGGATCTACCCCACAGGCCTGGAGCAGGAGCCTAACGAGGCGGGACTTAAGCACTATGAGGACATGTTCAGAGAGATGAGGAAACGGGGCATTGAGCCTCTTGTGACGCTGCACCACTATGAGATGCCGCTGTATCTGTCCAACCACTATGACGGATGGTATCGAAGAGAGGTTATTGACCTGTTTTTAAAGTTCTGCAGGACCGTGTTTGAGCGGTATAAGGATCTGGTGTACTACTGGCTGACGTTTAATGAGATTGACAGCGTGTTCCGCCATCCGTTTACCACCATCGGGCTGGTGGAGGACCGGTATCCGGCGGATAAGCGGGAAGAAATTATCTACCAGTGTGTACACAACCAGTTTGTGGCAAGTGCCCTGGCCACAAAGATGCTTCATGAGATGATTCCGGAGGCCCGGATGGGATGCATGATCACCCGCACGCTGACATACCCGGAGAACTGCCATCCGGGGAATATGCTGCTGGCGCTGAAGGAGAACCGGAAGAATTTCTTCTACTCCGATGTGCAGGTAAGGGGGGAGTATCCGGAGCATATCGGACAGGAGTGGAAGCGCAAGGGGATTACCGTGGAGTTCGGGGCGGAGGATGAGAGGATCTTAAAGGAGTATCCCGTGGATTTCGTGTCGTTCAGCTACTATATGAGCCGGGTCACCAGCATTGACGCGGCGGACAAGGAGATGGTCAGCGGCAATGTGACCAGCGGGGTGAAAAATCCGTACCTGGACACTACGGAGTGGAACTGGCAGGTTGACCCTACAGGGCTGACCATCTCCCTCATCGAGCTGTACGACAGGTATCAGAAGCCCCTGTTTATTGTGGAGAACGGGCTGGGCAGCCGGGATAAGATCGAGGAGGACGGCTCCATCCGGGACGATTACCGCATCCGGTATTTCCGGGACCATATTAATGCCATTGCCGACGCCATTGAGGAGGGCGTGGACGTGATGGGGTATACGCCCTGGGGATGTATTGACATGGTGAGCATGTCCACCTGCCAGATGAGCAAGCGGTACGGATTTATCTATGTGGACGTGGATGACGAGGGCAACGGGACTTATGAGCGGAGGAAGAAGAAATCCTTTGAGTGGTATAAGAAGGTGATTGCCACCAATGGGGAAGATCTGAGCATGGAGGAGTAGGGAAATGAAGATCGGAATACTTGGAACCGGGATGATGGCGAACCTGGTGATGGAGACCATCAAAAAGCTGGACTTTTCCTATGTGGCAGTGCTGGGACGAAGGGAGTCTGAGGACAAGGTAAAGGCTCTGTGCCGGGATAACGGGCTGGATGAGTATTTTCTGGACTATGATCAGATGTTGGACAGTGATGTGGATACGATCTATGTGGCTCTGCCAAACCACCTTCACTATGAGTTTGCGCGCAAGGCGCTGATGCGGGGAAAACATGTGATCATCGAGAAACCGGCAGCAGCCAGCGCGGAGCAGTTTAAGGACCTGGTCAGAACGGCCCGGATAAAGGGAGTGATGATGTTTGAGGCCATGAACATCCACTATCTTCCCGCGTACCAGGCGTTGAAGGAGCAGATCTGGCAGATCGGGGACCCTAAGATTGTCAGCTTTAACTACAGTCAGTATTCTTCCAGGTATGACGCGTTTCGGGACGGGCAGATCCTTCCGGTTTTTGACCCTATGAAGGCCGGAGGAGCCCTGATGGATTTGAATGTGTACAATATCCATGCCATTGTGGGGCTGTTTGGGAAACCGTGGGAAGTGAAGTATGAGGCTAATATGGAACGGGGAATTGACACCAGCGGGATTTTAACGCTGGATTACGGCGATTTTAAGGCTGTGGCAATCGGGGCCAAGGACTGTAAGGCTCCGGTGCGGTGTACTATCCAGGGGACTAAGGGGTGCTTTGTGGTTCCGAAGCCTATGAGTCAGATGGAAGGGTATGAGCTACAGCTTAACAACGGGGAGACGGTGACATACAAGGTTGAAAACCCGGAAAACCGGCTGTATTATGAGTTTGCCAAGTTTCAGAGGATCATTGTGGAGAATGACTGGGAGAAGGAAAAGGAGCTTTTGGGGATCAGTGGGATCGTCAGTGAGATCCTGGAAGAGGCAAGGATACAGAATGGGATATTTACCAGGTTTCCGGTGATGCTGCCAGTTGCGTTTTAGGGATTTCGGGGAGAGTTGTTGCGCAAATAGAAAAACCATGAAATTGGTGTATTGTTGAGTGAGCAAGGGGCGGGGGAGTCGTGATGCCAGTCAGAGAAGGAGAGATGTCCCGTCCGGGTTCAGATATGCCAA
>CAJUFP010000071.1 GCA_910585645.1 uncultured Hungatella sp.
GCTCATCGGAATGCTTGGCATATCTGAACCCGAACGGCACACAGCCTCCCTTCCCGCCCTGGCATCACGACTACCCCCGCCCATTGCTCACTCAACAATATATCAATTATGAGCCTGCCAACCACATACGCCCATTGATATGAGAATACATTTTACTTCCTCTCATGCCATGGCATACGCTCCCACTGTACCACCTTTCCCGGATTCTCTTTCGCCTGCTCCATCAAAAGCCAAATATACGCGTCCTCCAGCGCCTGAGCCAGCGGATACACCTCCCTCCCGCCCTCCAAATACTCCCTCATATCAAACATCATGGACGCAATAGCATACTCGTCCTGCTCACTGTCAAGCTCCAGCCCGGGATTCCACTGACCGGCAATCCGCCTTAACCCATCCGTCTCCAGCCCCTTATACCTTGGGTCAAGATACGGCAAAAGCGTCTCCTTAACAGGCAGCCCGTCCGCCCCAATATACCGCAGAACCGTATCATTCCACTCCCCGTCCCTGCCCTGAACATTCACATGGCGGGAACGGATAAACGAGTGGTACTGAACCCCCGAAAAATCATAATACGCCATTTTCCCAGACGAATTTCCCTCTAAACAAAATTCCATGGTAATACAAACCCTGTCCCATTCCTTAACGCTGCCGTCGGTGACAGCCCCATACCTGGAATCCGTCTGTGTCACCGGAAACACATACCGTTTCCCCCACATCCGCATTGGCCCCGGCTCAATTCCCAGCATATGCCGAATCAAACTGGCCCCGTGATAATCATGGGCAGCCGACAGCCTTACCCCGTAAGGCTCCCCCAATTTCCCCTGTTCCACCGCCCGAAGCCCTGCCGCAATAATCGGATACCGGATATACTGTTCCGCCACCTGAATCTTCGCCCCGTACGTTTCTTTCAATTCCCACAAGCCCTTAAGCTCTTCCAAGTTCATCCCCGCCGGAGTCTCGCACAGCACCGCAAATCCTTTCTGTGCCCACCGCCTTGTCACCTGGAACATGGAATCTTTAGAAACCGCCGCCACCACAAAATCCGGCTCCGCCGCCTGGCACTCATCCTCCGAAACCGTGGTCATAATCCCCTCCTGCGCGGCAATCCGGTCCGCCTTCTCCTGACTGCGGCACAGCATATACTTAAGCTGAAAATGCTCCGGAAACCTTTTTGCAATCCTCACAAAAAACATAGCCCGCCACCCGGAGCCAATAATCATAAACGACAATGGTTTCATCTCAACTCTCCTTTTCCTACAGTTCCTAAACCCCGGCAGCCCTTTCATTGGCACAATTATATTTATAATTCATACACCCGCACACCACCAGCGATACCACAAAAATCAGCACCAGCGCTGCCCCGGCCATCACCGGAATCAGCCCGTAAACGCACAGCACCGCAGCGATGTTGAGAATATAAATCAGAGATGCAGCCATGATAAACCCATACAGCCACAAAAGTTCCCTTCCCACAATCGTCCTGATCTGCTCCCTGGTATACCCGATTTTCACCAAAGTGATAAACTGATGTTTTCTCCCCGCCGACTCCGACGCAAACCGGAACATAAGGGACAGACACAACAGAGGAATCATGGTGGAAAATGACAGCAGACACAGGGCAAATTCAGCCCCTTTTTCAACCATCCCCGCAGTCAGCAGACAGAGGATATCCGCCGTGGCAATAAACAATATAATGTACAGCTTTGCCATTTTTAAATCTTCCCGAAACAGTCCCATGTATACCAGCTTCTCCCCCTGGTTCATCCATTTCTCCCTGCCCTCCTTCTCCAGCCACGGAAGCACCACCTTGTCAATGGTCCCACAAAGCCCCATAAGTCCCACCACCCCCAGCATAGTCATCTGCCTCGGCTCCCTGCCGCACACATACAAAAGCGCGGCGCATCCCAGATAGAGGGCCGGATAAACATACCTGCCCCCCTTGACCGCAAACAGTCCGGGAAACCGCATCCTGATTTTCTCCTCCCCGTGAAGCAGGCTGTAAATGCTGTTCCGGTAAGAATAACCCAGATTCACAAAAGTACACCAAAAAACCTCAAAGCCAATAATGCAGGCTGACATCACCACCGGCTGACTCCCCGAAGCAAACGAAAGCTCCCCGCCTGTCATATACCGAAAGACAAATCTCAGCAGCGGAAAACACATCCGCCCCGCCCCAACTCCCACAGGAATAGACAGAAGCATCAAAATCCCCGTCTGAAAAATCAAAAACCGGGTCAACTGCATATACGTTCCCCCGCACATGAGAATCACCGCCAGTTCATTTGACTTCTTTTTCACATAAAAATCATTGGCCAGAAAAATCACCAGGATACAGACCAGCACATCAAAGGTGGTCAGAAACGTAGGCAAATCATTTTTCCCGTACAGATAAGTCACCCCTATGGTTTTTGACAACGCTACATGGAAAAACAGATACATAAACATGGAGGACAGCATAAATACCATCCAGTAACACACTGCCCTGTCCAGGTCTTTTCTAAGGGATTGAATGGATTGTTTCAACATGGCTCTTTTATTCCTTTGCTTTGGCATCTATGGCTTTTCGGCTTGTTCGACTTAGGCGGCTTATTCGACTTACTTGGTTTATTTGACTTACTCGGCTTATTCGACTTATTCGACTTACACAGCTTATTCGACTTACTCGGCTTATTCGACTTACTCAGCTTATTCTATTTACTCGGCTTATTTGACTTACTCAGCTTATTTGACTTACTCGGCTTACTCAAATATGGCTTTCGACTCGCTGGCGTTTATCTCCGTAATTTTCCAAAAATACTCTTTCTGGCTCATTCCGCCTTTTTCCACGGTCTGCTGGATAACTCCGTCTTTTATGTACACCAGCCGCGACGAGTAGGACGCGATGAGAGGGTCATGGGTCACCATAATTATGGTCACTGCCTGCTCCCTGTTAAGCTTATCAACCAGCTCCAGAAATTCGCTGGCGCTGCGTCGGTCAAGATTCCCCGTAGGCTCGTCGGCAATCATGATTTTAGGATTCATCACCAGAGCCCTGCAAATGGCTCCCCTCTGCCTCTGACCGCCGGAGCATTCTCTGGGATATTTGTGTAGGATTTCCTGTATCCCCATCTGTTTGGCCACCATCTCCACCCGCTCCCCCGCCTCTTTTTTCTTTGCCTTTGCAAGAGCCAGGGGCATGGCAATGTTTTCGTATAGGGTATGGGTCTCCAAAAGATTAAATTCCTGGAACACGAACCCTAGTGTCCTGCTGCGAAATCTCCCTATCTCATTGGCTGACATAGAATGAATCTCCACCCCGTCG
The DNA here is from genome assembly GCA_910585645.1 of uncultured Hungatella sp. GTDB lineage: Bacteria > Bacillota > Clostridia > Lachnospirales > Lachnospiraceae > UBA3402. The sequence goes on from CAJUFP010000071.1 coordinate 3,302, forward strand.
ATAAATACCCAGCCTCTGGTCGGGAAATCAATGGTGGAAATATTGTTGATAAATGTGGTCTTCCCGCTTCCGCTGGGCCCCATGACACATAAAAACTCCCCGGCCTGGGCCGTAAAGTTAATGCTGTGAAGGGCCTCAAATTCATTGGGCTGTCCCAGGTAATAGATTTTGGTTAAGTTTTTCGTTTTTAAAATCGGCTGCGGCATGTTGGATTCCTCCTGTGAGGGGTGTTTATCTCTTTAAGATTTATCTCTTGATCTTATGGCAAGCTTTTCAATGAGAGCCTGACATCCCCTGAATACATCTTTATAAGTAGCTTCAAAATCACCCGTGTACCATGGGTCTGCAATGTCTCCAGGACTATCCGTAAAATCCAGCAGGCGGCAGATCTTCTTTTCTGAATCTCCCCCTGTGATTCGCAGCATATTCCGAATATTCCATTGGTCCATGCCAATGAGATAATCGTATTCCTGATAATCTCTTTTCGTCATCTGCCTGGCGTATTTGCCTGATGTGTCGATTCCGTGCCTGCGCAGGATGTTCCGGGTTCCCTGGTGAACCGGATTGCCGATTTCTTCGGTGCTGGTGGCTGCGGAGGCTACAATAATTTCTGGGAAGGCAGAAGGGGCTTTGGGGGTGTTTCTTTGTTTTTCTATCATGTCTTTTAAGACGAACTCGGCCATGGGGCTGCGGCAGATGTTACCATGGCAGACAAAAAGTATCGAAATCATGTTTGTTTTTCCTCCTAAAATGCTCTGATTTGCCGTGTTTTGGCGCGATTTGCGGAGTTTGCTTTTTGCGTGGAGATTGTTAAAAGTATAATGATTATCCGGCATCCGCCACACGGATAAATGTATCTAATTGTGGGTTATACATGAAATATTTCCTCCCCAGACTCATTGTGTCCACATATATTACACAATGTTATCGCGATTCTGCCCATTATAAAGAAACCTTCTAACTTCCATAATCAAATCATTCGGATCATCATCAATCACTACATAGTAAATAATATAATTATCCACATAAATACGATAATAAGGATATCTGCGCTCCCGGACAGAATGATATGGTTCAAAAGATTCAGCCACCGAAAGCCGCTCCATAATAGCAGACTCTACCTTATCCAATAAGTCATTTGCTGCTTTTGGGTTCTTCAGTTTCTCCGCAATATAAGTAACTTTTTCATCAAGGTCATCATAAAAAAGTGGCAGATAGCTCAATCTGTACTTTTTACTGAACATTTATCTTCCTCCGCAGTCCTCCGAAAACTTCCTCATGGTTCATCCTTGTATCGTTTTCCGCCGCATACCTATCTGCTTTATCCAGTGCCGCTTCAACACCATCCGTCAACTTTGAATATTCTTCAAGACTAAGCACTACCATTGCTCCGTATCCGTTCTTTGTTAAATATACCGGTTCTCCCGCATTTACAATTTTCTCAATATCAGGAAACTTATTTCTTAAATCTGAAACAGGCCTAATCTGTAACATAAGCGTTCTCTCCTTATCAATATTTTATCCTAATTTTATCATATCCCACATTATACTCTACTATTCTAAAAAAAGCAACCATTGTTATAATCTTTCTTTATTTAACCTAATAATACATTTTATTATGTTTCATCCTGAATTTTTCTATGGCAAATGGCAATTTTCCTTTCATAAAGAAAACTGTCATCTTGCAAACGAATTTATTTTGCTGTGTCCTATGTCATTTCAAGGCTCTTTCAAAAATGGTGTAGTAGTGGTGTAGTAAGCACCTTTTCTTTCCGTAAAATCATTGAATTTGCAGGCTTTTTCGGGATACTTCAAAATATTGCCGTGGCAAATAAAGAGTATTTTTATCATCTTGAATATATCCTTTCATAAACTTTTAAATCTTGATATTTCAAACTCTCCGATGTTTTTCATTTTTTGTTTTTTTACCCTTAATTTATGTAATCCGTTATAAATTTACAGACAAATTATGTAGTAAATAATTATACCATTATCATTTCAATAATGCTGTTAGAGATGCTATGTCAACATAACTATAAATATCATCACATAGATATTTAATAAAATTATTTTCTGAAATTCCTATTTTTTCAAGGTTCGACAATATCACTCTATAGAAATTTTTTCCATCCATATCTTTATTTGGGGATGTTCTAGGATCATTCATATAATCTGCAATAATATCGTGTATAGAACGTTGGTTAAAATACTTGTCTCCTATTAATTTAATAAATTTCTTATCTTTTTCAATGATACACTTACTTCTCAAAAATTTTTCAATACTTGGAATAGGCAAAAAACATTTAGGAAGATATTTATACTCCTGCTTTTTATTTATTTTATCTTTTACATCTCCATCATAAATACTAATAATATGTTTACCAACACCTAAAGTATTATATGTGACCATATCATGATGCAATTTCAACATTTGATTACAACCACCAGAAGGCAATACGCAACATAATTTACTCTTATTAAGCCCATTAACTCGTACAATCTTTTCCACTAGCACTTTTGTTAATTCATCTTCAACTAACAATAAAAAATCAAATCCATTTGGAATATACAAATTTCTAACAGCATAATTTGGATAACATGGATTAATTGTCATAAGCTCTCCGCGATCATTCTCAAGCAAATATATATTTTGAGGCTTTAATCTATGAATAAGTTCAGATGAATGCGTTAAAAAATAAATTATCAAATCTTTATCGTTTGATTTAACCAAATCTTGAAGAAACAAAAATAGTCTATCTATTGCACTCGGATGTAATGCTAGTTCTACTTCACCAATCAAGAATAATAATTTCTTCTTATTCTTGCTTTTTCTCTTTATAACAAGATTATTAATAAAATCAATAAGCGATATTAGCATACTCTCTCCACTACTCATTCGGAATTGGCTAATTGTCGCTTCCTCATACCCTAAAAAATATGGGATATCTCTGAATCCAATTTTTTCTGCATCTGTTCTACTTCTTATTTTTTTAATGTTTTATAATGGTTTTTATCATTATGTAGTATATATCCTAATGTTGACGCAACAAACTCATCCGCAAGTGCCAAAAAATCCTCATAATTTTCTTGAGACATAAATTTATCTATACAATCATGGTCATCAAACCGGCATCCATAGAAAATGCTTCCCTCATAAAACCCATCTATATGTGTACTGGCAATTAATGCGCTATGTCCTTTTACGTTACCATGACCCTTTACATAAGTAAATTTATTAGTAGTCATCTTTCCCTTTTTATAAAACCAATGATTGTAAGAATCTCCTCTCAATATCTATCGTAGAATCAGCACAAATATCGTACGGTAACAGCATATGTGCCGAAGAGGTTTTGACCATAAGAGACAAAGCCAGCATCAATGTACTTTTCCCACATCCATTCTCACCAACAAAAGCATATAGTCCTTTTTCGAGAGGTAACTCAAATTCCGCATGATTAATATTTTTTATCTTATTTATTTTAATTATTACATTCGTATGTTTTCCTCTTATTCACTTTCCATCAACTTTTTCAATTCCTCTTTGCTAGGTAACACGGTTAGATACTTGCTTGCAAATATCTGATTGTTATCCTCTGGCAAAGTCATCTCTACTACAGCATCATTCTTATTCTTACATAAAAGGATGCCAATTGTCGGATTTTCATCTTGCAACTTCACTTTACGGTCATAATAATTCACATACATTTGCATCTGTCCTATATCTTGATGTTTTAATCTTCCAATTTTCAAATCAAAAAGCACAAAACACCGTAACAAACGATTGAAAAAACTAAATCCACTCTGTAATGCTCATCTTCAAACGTGAATCTTACCTGTCGCCCAACAAATGTAAATCCTTTGCCCAATTCCAGTAAAAATTCTTGCAGATGATCAATAATCTTGGTTTCCAAATCTGTCTCTGAATATTTAGCAAGCTCTGGCAAGCCCGTAAATTCCAACACATATGGGTCTTTCAGCAAATCCTCTGCTTTTTCAATAATCTGCCCTTCTTCTGATAGCCGTTTTACTTCCTCTTTGTTTCTGCTCAATGCCAACCGCTCATACAATGCACTGTCATATTGTCTGCCCAGCTCTTTTACACCCCAGCCATTCCGAATAGCTTCAATTTCATAAAAATGGCGTTCTTCTATATTTGAAACGCGCATAAGTATTACATAATGAGAAAAACTAAGAAAAAATTTTCTACCTTCCTTCGTTACAGGCAAACTTTCAAATTGGGTAGACAGCATCTACCCAATTCATATCATACCAAACAAATTATTTTTACACTACAAGAGAATCCTAAATTTCCATCTTTATTTTCATTTGTCATATCAAAGCTCTTTCAAAATAGTGTAGTATTGATGTAGTAAATGCCTGTTTGAGCCGCTGAATCATTGATAAATCCCTCCTAAAATGCGCTGATTTGCTAATGTTTTGACACCTTTTGCGAGATTTATTTTTTTTGTTCTTTTTCCAACAATCAATTATCCAAACTCCCCTCATTCAGCAGAAAATCATAAACACTCATAACCAGCACCCCATCGTCATTGTAATATGGCGCAGGAGCGTCTTTCGTGATGATGATCTTCTTGAAAAAATCGCCGGTCAGCATCAGGGAACGCTGCTCCTGTTCCATTTTTGCCCGATCCGGAATCGCATAGGCTGACTGGATATAATAACGTTTATATCCTTTATTACAGACAAAATCAATTTCCAACTGTTTGCGGATCCCGTGACCTTTCTCATTGGTTTTATTCAAAGTAATCACTCCCACATCCACGTTAAACCCCCGTATCCTCAACTCATTAAAGATAACATTCTCCATAGCATGAGTTTCTTCCAGTTGACGAAAATTAAGACGAGTATTGCGTAATCCCAAATCAGTAAAGTAATATTTGACCGGTGTGTCGATATACCGCTTCCCCTTAATATCATATCGGACAGCGCTGTCAATCAGGAAGGAATCACAAAGATAATCGATATACCTTTTAATGGTTGCGTTACTGATGGTCTTCTGTTTGACACTCTTGAAAGTAGCAGATAACTTTGTCGGATTTGTAAGTGAGCCGATAGCTGATGAGAGGATGTTCAGAAGTTCCTCCAATTCTGCCCGGTTGCGTACATGATGTCTGCCTACAATATCCGAAATATAGGTTTCCTCCAACAGCAGCTTCAGAAAATGAATCTTTTCCTCCGGGCTCGAAATATTTATGACAGGCGGCAATCCACCATAAAGCATATATTCGTTCCAGCCGTCCTGTTTCGTCCCAGAATAAACAGACATAAATTCAGCAAAACTGAGGGGATGCATAGGAACTTCATCTCCCCGGCCCCGAAATTCGGTAATCACATCTTTAGACAAAAACCGGGCATTGCTCCCTGTCACATACACATCTACATTTTTCATACGAATCAGACTGTTTAATACGGATTCAAACTCGCCTAAAAGCTGCACCTCGTCCAACAGCACATAATACATTCCATCACCTTTCATCTGCTCCTTGAGATAGGGATAAAGAACATCCGGATCACGAAACCGCTTATTTTCAAAAGAGTCGAAGGCGATTTCTATAATGTGCTGTTCATCTGTTCCCTCTTCCAGCAAATGATCTTTGAACAAATTGAACAATAAGTAGGACTTTCCGCAGCGTCGAATCCCCGTCACCACCTTGATAAACCCATTGTGCTTTTTACTGATGAGCTTATTTAAATAGAGATCTCTCTTGATTTCCATATCATCATCCTACTTTCTTCTGAAAATTTTTGCGAGTTATCGCAATTACATGCAGTAAGATTCGTAAAAAAGAAACGAAAGGCAACCATTTCTGGTTGCCTTTCGTTTCTCGTCTTCCATATAAAGTTTAATCACAATTCATAATCTTTTTCTCTTATTACACTCTTGTATAATCTGTTTTACTTGTCGCATTGCCTTATCGGATTGCATGATTTGTTTGACATCATCTCTGTTATAACTTTTATTCGCGCCACACCATCTCTTTTAAAACATTAAGATACTATGTCACTAAACCATCTCCCTCTCCCGATACGTCCTCCACTGATTCTCAAAAAAATAATCCACCTGCGGAATCGGCCGCACCGGCCGCCACTGGGCCCTGCACTCCCGGCCCCAAAGCGTAACCTCCTGAACGATCCCTCCGTGGGCCCCGTTATCAAGCCTGCACCGGTACAATTCCGGCAGATTACCCTCCGGCAGCCTTCCGTTCTCATCCATGTAAAGGGCCGACCCCCGGCTGCCCGCTCCGGATTTTATGTAGTCCACCATGGCAGACAGATAGACTTTCTGTGAGATCAGCATATCGCGCAGCCGGTAAAACAGGGAAAGCTGATTTGTGGAAGGCGTTTTCACAAGCCCCAGATAGCCCTCCAGCTCTCCTTCAATCTCTCTAAGCGCCCTTTCCAGACGCCCCCTCTCCCGGATCATGCCGCCGCAGGCGCTCATCCTCACAGCCGCTTTCTGCCACAGTTCCCCCAGAGCCATAGTGCCCCGCGCCTGCATAGGAAGGTTCACAAACTCCTTTGCTTCCTCCCTCAAAGCCTGCCTGATATGGTCAGAAACCGCCCTTTCCCTGCCATGCAGCTTTCGAAGACGGATCTTTTGGGCAGCCCGCAGGGCACCTGCCTGCCCTGCGTTCAAAGCCGTACCGCCGGGCCTGGTAACCCCGTGGCTTCCGCACGCCTCACCTGCTGCAAACAGTCCCCGGATCTTTGTCTCCCAATAACCATCCGTGGCAATCCCCCCGTTATTATGCTGGGCGCAGACAGCTACCTCCAGTTTCTCATGATACAGATCCACCTTATGGTCCTGATAAAAAAAGATGGCCGGCTCATTCATCTGCTTCAATCGTTCAATGGGCGTGCCAAACAATGCTCCCGCCTGCTTTAAGTAATCATAAGCCTCCGGCGCCAGCTTTTCAAAAGGAACGGCGCCGTCCCCCGGATTCCTTGTAAAGTCAAGATATACCTTCCGCCCCCGAAGAATCGTCTCCTGATATATCAGAAGATCTATGACAGAAGAACCGCCGAAGATTTTATTCACGTCAAAAGGCCACTGGTATCCTTTTAAAAATACCATGGACAGCATGTCCTCTTCCCTTTCAAAATACTCCATGAGAAACTCTCTCTCATCCCCGCCCTCCTGGTCAGTGGAAACGAATCTGGGCAGAACCTGCATATATGTTCCGCTTACATTCCATCTGGGATTTAAAGACGCCAGCCCAAACTGCCACTCCGTAAGATTTTTTCCCGCCGCCCCGGCCTCAAAAGCCATTCCGCTGGAGCCAAGCTGGGAAACCGGGTAAACGCTGTCATGGTACATCCCCGCCGGGCCTCCGGTTGCCAGGATCACATTGCGGCACCAGACCAGCACATAACCCTCCCGATCCCTCTCACGGTTATCCAGGCACAGGACGCCGTAGATCCGGCCGTCCCTTACCAGAAGGCGGATAACCTGCATCCTGTCCATAATCCTGACGCCTTTCTCCCTTACGCTCCTTTCCAGGCACTCCGTCATCAGCTTCGAAGTATAAGGGCCGGCGCTGGTAGCCCGCCTCCCTCGGTCATGATCCGTCTTATATCCCATATACTCGCCGTATTCCGTACACGGAAAAGGCACCCCCAGCTCAGTCAGGGCAAAAAAGCAGCGCGCCGACAAAGCCGCCTCACACAGAGCCTGATCCCCGTCCACGCACTGGCCCGCAAACAGATCCTCCGCCATGGTGCGCACAGAATCCATATCCCCGCTGGCAAGGGACAGCTTATAATACGTCTGCTTGTCCGACCCCGTATTCCTGGAAGTTCCCCCATTCATACGTTCCGTCAATATGGCAACATCCCTGTCCCCGTTTTGGTGCAGGCGCAGCGCTGCCTGAAAGCCTGCCGCGCCTGTCCCAACCACAATATTTTCAATCGTAAGCTCCTTAATCTCCATCATCTCTCCTTACAGGCGTTTTATGTGAAATCCGCCGTCAACATCCACGTAATTGCCCGTAGTATATACCATGCGGTCAGAACAGAACAGGCTGACCACGCCGGCCACGTCCTCCGGCTTTCCCCAGCGGGCAATGGGAAAAACGCCGTCCGCGATCATTTTATCATACTTTTCCGTTACAACGCTGGTCATATCCGTGGCAATGACCCCCGGCCGGACCTCATTGACCACAATCCCTTCCGGCGCCAGACGGTCCGCAAAAAGGGTGGTTACCATGGACACCGCCGCCTTGGAGATGCAGTATTCCCCTCTGGAAACGGAAGATACCTGGGCAGAGCAGGAGCCGATATTCACGATATGGCCCTTGTTGGCAAATACCTGCTCCTGGCTCACCATCTGCTTTGCCACCGCCTGCGTCAGAAACAATGTTCCCTTTGTGTTGATGCCCACAACCCGGTCAAAGCTCTCCTGGGTCATTTCAAGAAGATCCTTTCTCTCCTTTGGCGCCACCCCCGCATTATTCACCAGAATATCAATCCGCCCGAAATGCTCCACCGTCTCCCTTACCAGCCGCTCCCTTCCCTCCCCAGAGTCAATGGAACCCTGAATATAATGCCAGTCAATCTCCATCTCTGTCAGCTTATCAAAAGCCTCCTGGCAGTCCGCCGGATTCTCCAGGGAAAAGATCACCACCTGGCATCCGTCCAGCCCAAGCTGTTTTGCCACCGCATACCCGATTCCCCGGCTTCCCCCGGTAACAATCGCTGTTTTCTTCATTATAAAATCCTCCTTAAACCACACTTGCAGACCTGTCTCTATCCTCTGAAATTTGCCGGAAGCTTGCTTTTTGTCTCCGCAAATTCTTTATAAAATCCTAAAAATGTTTTCGGGTCCCGGACAACGCAGCCTGTAGGCTTGTGGGCCCGAATCAAATCTCCGCACTTTCCGCAGGTTAAGCAGACCCTTTTGGGATCGATTCTGCCACATTTTACAATCTCATTGGCAAAATCCGGGTCAGCAAAGGCCATCCTCCCAAAGAGCATGCCGTCGCACAGCCCCTCTTGTACGGCCCCGGCCGTAAACAAATCGGCGTACTGCCTCAAATATGTAGGCGCAGACCCGTAAACCGTCATGAGCGGCACCGCTCTTTTCACTGTCCCGATGCCCTTTATCATCCGGTGAAGCCCCACAAAGGGATGTTCCTCCGGCACATATTTCCCTGCGTCAAAAGGACGAGTCACATGGGTTGTGGCGTAAGGGTTGCCCATGGTAAGATCTATCAGATCCAGTCCATAATCTTCGTGCAGCTCCTTAACAAGACGGATGGGCTCCGTAAAATCCGGCGACAGCCCATTACCCTCTTTTACGCCAAAACCCCAGGGGTACGGATACCCGTCATAGATTCCCAGCCGGGAAGTGACCATGAACCTTTCGTCCTCATAAGCCTTTGCCGCCAGAATCCCGTTCTTTAACAGACGGGTGCGGTTTTCATAGCTGCCCCCGTACATTCCCGGCCGGGTATAGGCCGATAACAGCTCCGCAAGAAGATATCCGTGGCAGGACTTTATATCAACTGCGTCAAACCCCGCCTCCTTTGCCAGCTTTGCCGCCTGGCCGAAGGCCTCCTCCAGCCCCTTTAGATAATCATCCGTTACAATGCAGGAATCATCCGCTTCCCGGTACTCTTCCAGCCAGGGATGGCGGTAAGCAATCATAGGCGCCGGCTTATTGTCCGGATTGGAATAGCGGCCGCTGTGGTTGGCCTGCATAACCAGATATGGGGCAAATCCGTTAGCTTTTCGCCCTGCCTCTCTGATTTCATCCGTAAGCCTTTTGTAACTATCCAGGTTATCCCTGGTAAGAAGAAGCTGCGTCCTGGAAGAACGCCCCTCCTCCACAATGGAAATCGCCTCAAACCAGATAAGCCCGCTTCCGCCTTCGGCTTCCCTTACATAGCGGCAGGACGTATATTCCGAAGGCGATCCGTCAGGCAGGGAGTCCGCGCCCTCCATGGGGGCGATTCCCAGACGGTTTGGCAGACATATATTTCTCACTTTCAGCGGCTGTGCAAGAATCTTCGTATCTTTCCCAAAGGGAAGCTGCAGATTCAGCCCTTTGGCCGCTTCCATCACATCTTCCAGGCTTTTATAATGAAACTTTTCATGTGCCATAAATTTCCTCGCTCCTTTCGGCATTTTTCCTGAATTTGCTGGGTGACATATTGGTATGCTTCTTAAACTGCTTGGAAAAATAAGTAAAATCCGTGTAGCCGCATGCCATGGCAATGTCAGTAACGCTTCGGTCCGTCTGTGTCAGCAGGAGCTTGGCCCGGTTAACGCGCAGAGAAATCACATAGGCCATGATGCTGTATCCCGTCTCCTCCTTAAATACATGAGAAATGTAATCCCGGTTGAGAAACAGCGCCGCCGCGATACTGTCGATATTCAGTTCCTGTGTGAAATGGTGGTTCAGATAATTCATCACATTGTAAGCCACCGTAATCCCGTTTCCCAGCTTCATCATGGACATAGCGTCCGCGCATTCCCGGAAAATTGTAATAAACATCCTCCGCAGATTGGCGCCCACATACATTTCCCAGTACTTCTTTTTTGCCAGATACTCCCTCTCCATCTCCTGTATCACTTCATAAAGGTATTTCCACACAGGCTCCGTCACGGTCAGCAGATGGGAAAAATCTGCCGGGCGCTTAATAAACACGGCGATCACCTCCGGGTACTTTACCTCATGCTGAAAAAAATCCGGCCGTATCCCAATGACGTAGCGCTCATAGGGATATTCCAAAACCTTTAACGTATGTTCCTCCAGAGTATTCAGCACGATCATGCCGCCTTTTGAAACCTCATACTCTTTATCCCCCACCTGGTACAATATTTTCCCCCCAAGCAGAAATACGACCTGATACCTATTCTCAAAATGATATGGCAGTTTATAGCTGTTTGCCGTGTAACGGTGTTCAATCCAGAAATCATCCATAAAAATCACTCCCTGGTTTATGTACTGTCTATAGTATAACCCGGCCTAACCGCCGCTGCCATATCAAAAAGCTTAAAGCATAATGCTGAAAAATACAGTTGCAAGCAGCACATTTGCAAGGATGGCAAAGGGCTGCGCCGCCCCATAGCCTGCCGTCGGTTCCTCAGAACCGGTGGAACTGATGGCTGCTCCCAGCCCCGGGGCGGACGTGCAGCCTCCGGCGATGGCGCCGCTTAAAATCAGCCAGTTGAGCTTAAATACTTTATGTCCAATAAAGAAGCTTACCAAAACGGCAATCCCCTCCACAAAAATCGCCGCCACCGCAAGAGCCAGTCCAGAACCCATCAGGGACGTTACCACATCATATCCGTACCGAAGCCCGACCACGGCCATGAAAAACACCAGCCCCATCTGATACATAAGTCCCAGGGCTTTGGAGTCCATGCGGAAATTCACCGGGCCAATCTGTCCCATATAGCTGAGTATCAGGGCTGCAAGCAGGACTCCCCCTGCTGCTCCCAGGGAAAAACTTCCGAAGCTTCCCAGAGGAATCGTAATATTCCCCACAGCAATGCCAATAACCGCAACAAGGGCAATAACCATAAAGTTTAAGGGCTGTTCCTTCGCTTTCTTTCCAGAATCCCCGATGGCGTTCAGCTCAAGCCGATACCTTTCCTTCTCTTTCTCCAAATCAATGCCAAACACTTTGGGAAGAATGGAAATCATCACCACAATAACCAGCACTCCAATGGGAAACGCAACCGTATATCCCAGGCTGATGGCAGAAGAAACCGCCTCCTTGTAGGCCGCTGTCTGCTCCTCGTTAAGGTTTGCCGTATTTTCAGCCGTAAGAGCGCCTGACGGATCGATTTTTAAAAGCATTGCGTTTTTCTCTTTTTCCGGCGCTTCATCATAAATTCTGCCATAGTCCAGCCCTCCCGACGCGTCCAGGGCCGTCCCGTATCCAGGGGTGGAAGTCATGGCCCCCGCAAACATGCCAATGGTTTCATAGGGCGTAACCGACGGCTTGGAGGACAGCACCGTGCCATAGAGCACGCAGGCCGTGGCCATGGAAATCACCGGAATCACCGCGCCGATGACCACAAACTTCATCCCGTACCGTTTAAATATGGTTCCGATGCTGCCGCCGACTTTCATCCCAATGGAAACCAGGAACAAAAGGAGAAAGAACGTAAAGAATGCCTGTGCCACAACCCCTGTGGAAAGAATCCTCTTGGCATCGGAAAACCCAGTTCCTCCCTCCGTCACTCCATGGGCCCAGTTGGTAACTATGTATCCGATTACAATCCCCGTAAAAATCCCTCCGGAAACCCCCAGAGAAAAGCTTTTAATCTTAATCTTCCCGATTAAAAGCCCTGTGGCAATGGCAAGGAACATCAGGAAAAACTGATTTGTCAATGTAGAAACCACCAATTTCATCATATGGAATCTCCTCCTCCATCAAGGCAACTATACATGAAAGATCCGCTGGGCATTTCCATAAAGAATGGCCTCTTTCTCTTCCTGGGAAAGCTGCAGCTCATCTATGCAGTTTAAGGTGCGTTCAATATAACCCGGCCCTTTCTCCGGGTCAAAGGGCATGTCCGACGCAAACAGGATATGGTCTTTTCCAAAAAAGTCAATCCCCGCCCGAATAGCCGAAGCTGAACCAAAGGACGCCGTATCCGCATAAAATTTCTTAAAAGTATCCAGAGGGTTGCCTTTCATCCTGGTTTTGGTCAAAGCCTCCTTAAGCTCCGGCGCCGTCCTTCCCCCGTACATTTTAAGCCCGTTTTCAATCCGTCCTTCCAGCATGGGAATCATGGCCCCCACATGGTGGGTCACAATCTTAAGATTTGGAAAATCCTCAAAAATCCCCGCGAATGCCAGCCTGCACATGGCAACCGTAGTCTGATACGGCCAGCCGATGAGAAACCACAGTTCATATTTTGACCGTTCCTCCCCAGAATATTCCGGAATCATCTGTCCTCCCACGGGATGAATCAAAAGAGGCAGTTCAAGCTTCTCACAGGTTTCGTAAATAGGCCAGAATTTCTCCTGATCAATAGCCTCGCCGTTCATGCTGCTGTAAATCTGAACGCCTTTGGCCCCCATGGCCTTACACCGTTTGATCTCATCTACAGAGGCGGGAACATTGTTAAAGGGAATCCCTGCAATGAACCCTTCATAATACTCAGGATGTTTCTCTGTAATCTCCTTTATCTCGTCATTGCCCAAAGCCGCGATTTTAGGGGACTGGTCCGGTCCCGCAAGCGCTTCCACCGGGGGAGAGACGATATTGGGAATCTGCTTATACCCCAAAAACCTCTTCATCACCTCCATGCGGTAGTCCATATCAGACATGGCCTGCATATTCAGAGCCCTGACAAACATATGGGACTTGTTAGGCGACTGTTTCATTGCCATTTCCGCATACTTCTTTGGCATCAGGTGACAGAACACATCAATAGATTTCATCTGCTTACCTCTCCTTTTTTGTTTACTTTAGCCGGCTTTTTAACTTATGCACAAATCTTACCACAAAAACGGACTTGATTTCTTGAATAATCCTGGTGTAAACTTGCCATATTCCGTCATTTTTGCCAATGACTTTCCCTCCAGGTGTCCGGGTTTTGTAGCGGCAATCGACTTGGAATTGTCGGCTAACCGGAAAGACCTGATTTACGAGAAAGAATACAATCTGAACACCAAGCCGCTGGAGATCGATCTTCTAGTTATTAAGAAAGAGAGGCACGGCCGAACGGGCTGTTTCGGTATTTCAAAAGGAATGGAATCCATACGGAGAATCCTTGTCCGGGAATTTATCATGTGGTGGACGGGGTTTTGTTTCCCACTCAGATTATTGTGACAAGGGAATTGCGAAGCCCGGAACATACATGGCTGAAATCCCTGTCAGGGAAATTGAAAAAGCAGGAATTAAAGAATTTGCTTAAACAGGTAGACGGACTGACTCACGATTTTGACAAAAGACTTGCGGATGCGGTCTTGGAAATGAGCATCCGTGCCAATCTGGAAGCAGTGAAAGAACTGAAAGGAGATGCGACTATGTGCCAGGCATTATTGGAGATTATGGAACCGGAGATCAATAAAATTACCGAAGAGGCAGTAGTAAAGGCAAATATGGAGACGGCAAAAAATATGTTAAAATATGGCGAATTTTCACCAGAGGAAATCAGGAAATACATCCCACGATTATCTATCAAAGAAATCAAGTCTTTAGCATAAGCTAACCTGCTATCATCGGAGAGAGCGCATTCTGCAATTGAGGTAATACGCACTCTCTCCATCATATTAAATAATTTATATTTTTTATAAAAAGGTGCATATCAGGCGCATATAATAGCTTCTCGTACTTACATCCCTGCAAATTCTCCACTTTTCATCATTGCGTTTGTATGTTACCACATCTTTTCATAACTCCTTATATATTCTGTGTTGCTTCTCAAACACCTGAAGGAGTATTAGACTTGTAAAGTTTAACAGTCTGTCAGCAAATTACCTCATAACGTAATCTAAGATATGAGTTTTCCAAAACTACGCATTCCTGCAATCTCAACACACCTAATCTTGACAGTTCACTTTCTGACAACAAGGATTTTCCATCAATTAAAGTAGATGTATCTTTTCCACCAATTAATACAGGCGCTACGACAATATCAACATAATCGATCAGCTTTTCGCGAAGAAACAGTTCGTTTAATGTACCGCCAGTTTGTATTGTTATTCGTTCGCAGCCATATTCTGATCTGAGTTTTGTAAAAACTTCCTTCAGCGATAGTTCATTTTGATATATGATGTGGAGATTGTCTTCTTCCATTCCAAATGCCGGATGTTTTTCGTTGGATGTAACCAGCACAAATTGTCTCGATAAAGCACAAAAATAATGTATGCCATGTTCCTTTAAATGCTTATTGTCAATTACAACAAAGGATACCGGCGTTTTACTTGGCATGTCCGCTGTGTTAACACCGATCTTTGCCTGCACTCTTCCGGAATTTATAGACCATAAATCGGTGGTCCGCTCTATCTCATAATATTGATGTAATCCTTCTTTCACTCCCGCTATTTTAGGAAAGTCCTTATCTACATCTAAATGATCTGACGCGCCGGTGCTGATTTTGCCGTCAACAGACATTAGCATAAATAATGTTGTAATGGGTCTGTCCATTTTGTCCCTCCAACCTGTGATTGTCATTGACTCCATGATACGTTATCCCGCAAAAAAGTATAGCCGGATTTCAGAAAATCTGTCAAATGGGAGCAGCCGCTCTATCTTTTTTCAGGATCTGTCCTGCATTTAGGAACTTCTGCCCATGCCCTGATGCCTTTCTAATAATTTCAAAAACCGCTTGTCATTCATCTGCTCATTTGTAATATAACTGCCATCTAAAAATAGTGCATAAGTAGTAATCGGTGTCGGAGCATTTTGTGCGTCCTCTTTGCTCTGTAAATGAATGGATTTAAATTTTACGGATTTCTCTTTTGCAATGGTCTCAATTACAGGGATATATTTTGCATTAAACGGGCACTGGCTGGTGTAATACAAAACATATCCCGTCTCATCAATATGAGGGTGTTTTGCACATTCCCTGAATTTTGGCAGTAAAGCGCCTTCTGTAAAAGGCAGATACCATAACTGAATACCATTGTCCGCTTCATCGCTAATGGAAAAATCCTTGTGTTTCAGAAATTTAGGTTCAGCCAGAAACGGCTTTTTCTTTGCCGCGGATAATATGCACAGTCCTTTCTTTCCTTTGACTTTGCTGTCTTCTATACAGGCATTTAACAGCTCTGTTGAATAACCATGTCCTTTGAGAGAGCCGGCCACCCACAAACAGTCAATATACATATATCCGTCTGCCGCAATGGGATTCCACGCATGTTCAGCAGGTATGTATTCAATAAAGCACTTGCCCCGCTGTTCACTTTTTAAGAAAACCAGGCCGTCGTCAAAACGTTCTCTCAGCCAAATCTTCTTTGACGATACCTGAATATCATTATTGTTCGAGATTGCGCAGCATATATGCTCTCTTTCTATATTCTCGTTTGTTACTCTAATATACTCCATAAGACGCCTCCGCAGATGGATTATTTATTCTGATTTCGGCCGCATTTATCCTGTATGCAAAATGTGGAATCGTCCTTCCGTTCCACCCTCCAAAATGCCGCATTTTCTTCACAGATAACAGCCTTATAGACGGATTTTCTCTATAAAGCATATTTTTTTCATGAAGTCGTTATTGTCTCCTCCAACAACACAGAGCCCACAGGAACCAGCCGGTCGCCGACGCAAAAGTCTGATTTCTCCTTCCCTGGAATCTTCAGCGCATAATTTCCTTTGCAGGGACCGTCTGCCCGCGCATCCCTGGGATGAACATACTGTCCCGGATGTTCAAGGTCTGGCTGTTCAATAGCCTCAATAAGACATAAAAAAGGCTTCCCTGTTTCAGGTACGCAGACCGCCTGTTCTCCCTGGCAAAGGGTACCTTCGACAACTTGCCCTGCAACAACCACACCTCCATGGATTAATGCAAACACATCGCGAATCACAAAAACAAACCCTGACGGCTTCTTTTTATCCTTAAAGGAAAACAACTTCATACCTATAACCTCCCAACTTCCTGTCTGGCTCTGACCCAATTATACTGTATTTGGCTTTTAAATGAAATAGCTTCTCCAAAAAATAATTCATCTTGGGAATTGGCTGGATCGGTCTCTACCGCGCTACGCTCCTGGCCGCCCGGCGTAACTTCCTGAACGGCCTCTCCATAGACCCGGTTGATGACGATATATCCGATTACGATTCCCGTTGTCCAATCCAATCAGGATAGGGTCCTTCCAGATAGCTGCACACAACCAAAAAGGTCAATCTTCCACGCTGATAACGCATCGCAAAAGATTGACCCTTTTTCATTACCCTTCCATCTGTCGTCCCAGAAATCCGGCTGCTGTTGTCACCAGCTTAACCTCCATATCCCCCATCTTGGCCTTCGGCTCCCTGCTCAAAAGAGAAACGCTTCCAATAGCGTCGCCTTCGCAGATAATGGGCGCCACTGCCTGGGCTGTGATCCCTTCCATTTCCTCGGACGTCACGGAAATAAAACTTTTATCTTCTTTGGAAGCCACAACTGTATTTCTCTCCCCAATGGCGTGTTCCAGCTGCTTGCTGATGGTCTTTGCAAGCAGATCCTTCTTAGAACCGCCGGAAACCGCAATCACCTGATCCCTGTCCGTGATGCATACCATCAGCCCTGTGGCCTGAGCCATGGCCTCCGGTACTTTTAATATGGCCATGGCTTGCTCAACGGATAACGGAAGTTCTTTCACCATATTACTAATTGCCTCCAACATTGTTCTCTCCTCTGTTGCCTCCGTTGCCTTTATCGTTGCTTCCTCAGCTGATTCTCGTTTCATATCCTCTAAAGCCTTACACACATCCGTCTTCCTTTCCGGTCTACAACTTGGCAACCAATTTAGAACGTTTCGCTTCCGGCACTTCCAAGGCAGCCATAGCCTGCTCTGCTGATAAATGAAGTGTCCTCATCAAACTACTGAGATTCTGCAGTAGTATCTCCTCTTGCGTTTCTTTCGCTGTCTTTATCGTTGCCTTTATCGTTGCTTCCTCAGCTGCTTCCCGCTTCATATCCTCTAATGCCTTACACACATCCAACCGCTCCTCTCCATCCTGTAATCTCAAATTCGCATTCACGCACTCATTCAATACATCAATTTCCTCTTTCCTCAGCTCTTGAAATTCATCCTGAACTATCTCTGTCAATTTATCTTTATCTTTAGAATATTTAATAAATCCCAGCACCTCTTTTAACGATGAATGAAACTTTTTCAGTTCTTCATCCGCCAGCCCCGCCGGAGCAATAAGATGAATCTGATAATCAGGAACCAGAGAAAGAATCCGTTCATCTGTCACATTCATCATCTCATGAAGGGAAGTAGGTCCGTCCCACTCATCCGGCGAAAAGAAGATCACCAACGTAATAACCGGTATCAGCTTATCCTCTTTATAAAATCCGGACAAGAACTCCCCCTTGCCATGTTCCTTATGATCCTTGACCTTTCTATGGCTGTTTGCTGCCTTCTGAACCTGTTTTGCATAGTTTATGGCATCATATACCAGATTTTTCACCGGCATAGCATAATGCACATCACCCTGGTTCTCAATTCCCAGAAGCAGATATGCCGCATTTTCATCCTGCATAGCAGTCAGGCTTTTCATCACATCCCGGTACTTCTGCTCCGGCTCCCCTGCGCCATCCGCACCATAGGGAACTACGATTTCCGCAGTATCCAGTTCTCTCAGCTGGTCCGGCCGGATTACCTGCTGTCCGCCAAAGATGTAGTAGTTAAATGCGTCCGCGAAGATCGTGTTCTGTTTCATATAGGCTCTTGTCACCGTGTCCTTACGTCCCAATCTTCTCACCTCCCTCATTCCAGCCGTGTCTCGTTTCAACATGCGCCGATCCTACTTTTCTTTCTGCACATACTCACTCTCTCTTATCTGCTTCCAGTATATCATACCGCCCATTTTCCTGCAATATCCTCCTCTTTTTCCGCAATCTTATCTATCACTTCAACAAACACATCCTGAAACTTCCAGGTCATCTCCACCGTTCCATCCACATATACCAGAACCTTATCCACCCCCTGATACATTAACTTAAGCATTTCCTCTCTGGTAAGTTCCTCCTCTATGGCATATCGTCCCAGAAACTCCTGCCTTTCAGACTTCTCCTGCTGATACCTCTCATAAGCTGCCTTCGTCTCTTCCATTTCAGGAAGTGTCAAACGAATCTTCCTGCACTCCGCCTCTTTCTGATACATTCCCGTCTGACAGCTTAGATACGTGGTTTTTCCGTAAGTCCTCCGCAGCCGCCGGCCACAATGTCCACAGTAATAAACGCTTTTTGAAAAATCCATATCCTTTCTGGAGTAGTTATTTACCTTCCGAAGCGCCTGCTTTGCCAGGTCGTACTCCTCATGGGACACCGGCCCCTCATGCACCCCCCTCATTGATAATGCAGTCTTTTCTCCGGATTCCCTTTGCCAAAAGCGGCGTGGGAATCCCCTCCTGATTCAAGGCCGCTGCCACCTGGGCCGTGCTGCTTCCGTCAATGATCATCTGGAAAATCCGCCGAACCACAGGAGCCGTATCCGGGTCCGGCAGATGATGATGTTTGTCCTCTGGATCTCTTTGATAACCATAAGGGGGAACATTCACATATTTGCCGGTCTTCATGCGGCTCCTCTGGGCAGACCGAACCTTGATTGAAAGGTCGCGGCTATAGTAGTCATGGAGGATATTTTTAAATGCAATATCAATTCCCGCATTGACCCCTGCATAATCCTGGCTGCCATAATTATCGTTGACCGCAATAAACCGAATGCCCAAAAACGAAAAAAGATGTTCCAGATAATCTCCCACTTCCAGATAATTACGGCCAAACCGGAATAAATCTTTTGCAATGGCGCAGGAAATCTTTCCCGTCTTTATCTTCTCTACCATTTCCTGAAAAGCCGGACACTCAAAATTGGTTCCTGTAAATCCGTCATCCACAAACTCTGTATAGGGAAGATCTCTCAAAGACGGGCCGCCCTCCAGATATTTCTCAATCAGCTTTCTCTGGGCAAAAATTTTGTATACCGATACTCCTCTTCTGTGAGAAACCCATCCTTGAAGTCCATGTATAAAGCACTTCTTAAGATTTCCTGCCACTTGATTTTCTGCTCTATTCTCTGGATTTCTTCTGCGTCTTCCCCCACACTCCCCATGTTCCACGTATCTGGGACACTTGAATGTAAATTTTGCCAAAATAGCAGTTACACCCACAATAGTAGACAAAAGGCCCCATACCAAATACCACGCTAATTTTTCAACCACACACTCTCCCTGCCTGCGCCTCCAAACAAGAAAAGCCGGAAAGCAGATTAATCCAATCCGCCCTCCGGCTCTGTCTCATCCATTCTTTCAAAAAGAACTTCTAAAATAAACCACATCCAACAGTTCCCGTTCTTGATTATCTCTGACAAAAACCGCTCCTACAGTTTCTGTCTCCGATACAGAGATATAGGGCCTGACCCAAATGCAGTCGCACTTCCCAATAGCAGCCCTATGGTTACATCCACAAAACCGCCCACCCCTAATTCACGATAATCCAAAAATACGGTTATCGCCATCATGAGAAGCGCCGCACCGGCAAAGCAGAATAAAAGCTTTTTAAAAAATTGTTTTTTGTCCACAGCCCCAAGTCCCTTTCTATATGGAATCCAGTTCCTTTCCATTGGACGCAATCACCTGCTTATACCAATAAAACGACTTCTTCCTAAGCCTTTTAAAGCTCCCCCTTCCCTCATTGTCCCTGTCCACATAAATAAAGCCATACCGCTTTTTCATCTCTCCGGTTCCGTTAGAAACCAGATCAATACATCCCCATGTGGTGTATCCCCAAAGTTCAACACCATCCTCTTCTACTGCCTTTATCATCTCCCTTATATGGCTTCTCAGATAATCAATCCGATAATCATCCTCAATGACCCCATTCTCATCCGGGATATCCTCTGCCCCGAACCCGTTCTCCACAATGAACAGCGGTTTCTGATAACGGTCATACAGCACGTTCAGCGTGATCCTAAGCCCCAGAGGGTCAATAGGCCACCCCCAATCGCTGGTCTTTAAATAAGGATTTATCAGCGTGGGGAACACATTTCCCTCCGTGATATCCTTCCCTCCGGTATCTGCGCTGCTGACACGGGAATTGTAATAAGAAAAGCTGACAAAATCCACGGTATGTTCCGCAAGCAGTTCCCTGTCTCCCTGCATATATGGAATCTGTATTCCCTCCCGCTCATACCTTTTTATCAGGTAAGCCGGATACGTTCCCCTCGCCTGCACATCAATCAGAGAATAGCCGTCTCTGTCATCGCACACTGCCTTCCAGTAATCCTCCGGCCTGCAGCTTTCCGGATAGTAAGGCCCTGCCGCCAACATGCATCCAATCTTATTTTCCGGATTAATCTCATGCCCGATCTTTACGGCCAGCGCGCTTGCCACCAGTTCGTAGTGGGCAGCGTCCGCAATTACCTGCTTCTTCTTTTCCCCCTCATCAAAATATATGCCTGCGGCGCTAAAAGGCAGATGGTATATCATATTAATCTCATTAAACGTAATCCAGTAGGTAACCAGTTCCTTAAATCGCGTAAACAGGGTTACCGCCAGCTTTTCATAAAAGGAAATCATGTCCCGGCTCTTCCATCCCCCGTATTTTTTCACCAGCTCCATGGGGCAGTCAAAATGGGAAATGGTCACCAGCGGCTGGATACCGTATCTGCGGCATTCCTGAAAAACTTTTTCATAAAAAGAAAGCCCTGCTTCATTTGGCTTCTCCTCATCCCCCTTTGGAAAAATCCGCGTCCAACTGATTGACATGCGGTATACCTTAAATCCCATCTCGGCAAACAAGGCAATATCTTCCTTGTAGTGGTGATAAAAGTCAATGGCATCATGGGCGGGATAAAAATGCCCGTCATCGCACCGGAAGCTTTTCATCCTTCCGGACGCCACCCCAAACCGGTCCTTTCCCGCCGGAAGCAGGTCAATATTGGCAATCCCCCTTCCGCCTTCTGCATATCCTCCTTCACATTGATTGGCCGCCGTGGCGCCTCCCCATAAAAAATTCTCCGGCAAACTCATAGGTAAACCTCCCTTTTTGTTATCGTGAATTGATTATAGCAGCCTAAAGTCAATGGGGGTGGAAAGTTTCCATTTTGGAAACTTTTTCAATCATTTCCGTCCCTGCCCCCTTCAGACCGTGATTGCCTCAACTGGGCAATGATAATGTCAACTACAAACCGCATGGCAAACTCATTAAACTTATCATTTGTGGTGGGAACGATTAACTTGTTTTTGGAGACCAAAACCTTGGGACTGCAGGTAATGACCCATATATCGTTTGGCATATCAAGAATCTTTTTCATTACGTTTTTGTTAAATGAAAAACTGCGTCCGTTAATGCTGATAATCAATATCATGATATCGCTGCTATAGCAGAAAGGCCTGGAGAAATCCGTATTGTTGATGCCTATGGGAATCGCCAGATTACCCAGCTCTATCTGTAAAATCTGACAAATCGACCGGGCCTCCCCCTGGGCAAAAAGATGGATCTCCCTATGTCCCTCCATGTCTTTTATGAGTTTTCTTAAAACCCCATAATCTATATTTCTTTCTATGTGCCGCAATAATTGGATGTACTGCTGTGTAAATCCCATAACATTCTTCTTTAAATCAGGGATTGCGTCAAAAATCGGTTTTTTCTGTTCCTGCGCCTCCAGATATTCCACACAGGAATCCTTAAAATCGGAATAGCTTTCATATCCCAGCCTTTTTACAAATTTGGATATCTGACCTTTTGACACAAAGCAGGCTTTCGCCACTTCGCTGATGGGCAGGACAGGAATCCTGCTCAGATTCCGTTTCATATAGTCGCTGATCACATACGCCGGTTCATCACAATCATGAGAATTTAATATATCGTTTAATTTACTATCAATCATAACGGCCCTCCTGGCTGTAATCTCATCTGTGCAGACCGCAGCAGATACATAATTTGCAGAAAAAACCACCCAATTGCCCTGCGCAACTGGGTGGTTACACGCCCTTTTATTTTGTGCTTTATATTATAATCTATAAATGAGCAAATTTAGAAAATTGCACAACAAATTTATGCTACCTTAGCC